>DASTMP010000236.1:0-13547 GCA_035714085.1 Blastocatellia bacterium | reverse complement strand
ATTGCGCGCCATCAATATTGGTCGAGTCCGCCGGCGATCCTGATCTCTCTATTCGGCTGGTTCCTGGCGATTCGCGGAGTAGCGCTCTTGGCCGCGCCGCAACTGATCGCGCGCGGAGGCGCTGCCATGACGGGTATGACTCTCGCTGTTCAGATCGGCTTCGGTGTCCTCGCGCTGATCGGTCTCTGGCTCACCTTTGTCGGCTGGATCGCCAAGCCTCCTGCCGCTTCTTGATCAAACGCCCGGAATAAACCCATCGACGACAAGAACCACCTCTTCTATACATCGCACAACATCGCCGCCTCGCGCAGCGAGGTCAGCGGGTCGCGTTTCGGCACAAACTCGTGCGCGATGTAGCCCTGAAAATTCAGGTCGGCAATCGCCTTCGCAATCGTCCGCCAGTTCAGCTCCTGGGTGTCGTCAATTTCATTGCGACCGGGCACTCCGCCAGTGTGGAAATGGGCGATGTGCTGGATATTCTGCTGAATGGTTCGGATGATGTCGCCCTCCATGATCTGCATGTGGTAGATGTCGAACAGCAGTTTGACTCGTGGCGAGTTGACGCGCTTGATCACTTCGGCGCCCCAGGCGGTGTGGTCGCACATGTAGTCCTTATGATCGACCTTGCTGTTGAGCAATTCCAGGCAGATCGTGACGTTGTGTTTTTCGGCCAGCCCTTTCACGCGATCGAGCATCGTCACGGTGTTCTCCAACCCCTCGCCATCGGACATTCCCTTGCGATTGCCGGAGAAGGTGATCACGTTAGGAACGCCATTCTCAGCCGCGCGCGGGATGTTCGTTTGAAACTCTTTTTCGAGCTTGTCGTGAAGGTCTTTGCGATTGCACGCGTCTGGGATAGTCCCCGCGCCCGTGACCATCGTCGGAATCAAGCCGTACTTCTTGACCACTGGCCAATCGTTCGGGTCATTGAGCAAGTCAATGCCTTTCAGCCCAATCTCCGACGCGAACTTCGCAAGATCTTCGAGCGGGATGTTTCGGTAGCACCATCGGCAGGCCGATTGCTTCAATCTGCCTTTGAGCTTCGCGCCCGACTCGCCTTGCCAGAGCGGGTTGGCATAGCTTGGATTTGATAACGTAAGGAGTGAAGCCGCGCCGAGCCCAGTGGCGGTCTTCAGCAGCATAGCGCGGCGCGACAAATTGTTAATTTGAATTTCGTTGCTCATCCTCAGTTGCCCTCCTTTTGACGTGCGACCACTCCGATATTCGCGATGTTCGCGCCTTTCGTCATAGATGGCACGGCGCAGATATATAAGACGATTCCCGAAGCCGGCGCGCGCGCCTCGAAGATTGTCTTGCCCAGGTAATCCGTGACATATCCGACCTTCATTCCTTGCTCGACGTAGGTTCCGCGCCGGACGGAAGGATAAAAGATGCCGGTTTGTTCGCTCGCCAATGTCACGACTTTCTCGATCCAGACCGGATGTTCGACCACAGATGGAGAACCCGGCGCCATCTTCAGGTATCGCATAACACTCAGACAACCATTCACGAGCGCGCCGACGTCGTCGGCTTCGACCGTGCCCGCATGGCCGGCCTCGACGGTGATTGACGGTTTGCCGCGCGTGGTGGCGGTGTTTTCAAGGTAGCGCGAAGCCTGCGGGTCTTTAGGCCGGTCGGCTACAATAATGATGTGGTCGAGGCCGAAGGCGAGAACCATCTCGCGTGAGACACGATCCTGCTGTTCGTTCCCAGCCTTCGTCCAATAGCTGTAAGGCCGCAGGCTCTCGTCCAGGTCGCCGCCATGCAGATCAATCAGATGGTCGCATTGTTCCACCACCTGCTTAGTGATCAGGAATGACACGCGGTCGGTCTGCGTGCCGTCCATCTTTCCGGGGTACATGCGATTCATACTTTTCCCGTCCACCGGGTTGACGTGCGGAACCTTCTGCTCGAATGACGGAATGTTGACGAGCGGGACGATAATGACAGTCCCGGAAATCTCCGCCGGGTTGAGTAGACCTATCAATTTCTCAAGCGCGATGATCGAAGTATACTCGGTTCCGTGCGCCCCTGAGACGAGCGCGAGCGCCGGCCCCGGCTTCGCGCCGTGGAAAACGGCCACCGGGACGCTCGTCCCGACGTCGCTGCCTGCAGGAACCTCGATCACGCCCAAGGCCTTCTGGCCGCGCGCGGCGGTGGCGGAGCCGACAGTAAAGGTCGCTCGATCCTGGGCGGCGACTGAGCCGGCGAGAACAAGCGCAACCCCGATAACAGCGGTAATGAGGCGTAGCATATCTCAACTCCTTTGCTATGGTTTTAATCTCACTCTCTCCAAAATATTTTCAGCGAGAATCTACGGCGCTTCAATCCGGCCTACGGAATTCATCATAATGCTGCCCAGAAGCAAGTGATCGTCGAATTGGTTGACGCTGGTGATATTGGCGTATACGCCAGTCTCGTCTCTCAGGTTGTGCCGGATGACGCCGTCGGCATCCACGCCAATGATCCAGCCGACGGTCGCAGGTTTGACGCCCACCAACGACTCCGGCAAGCGCAGTAGCATCTTGCGCAGAAACGGCCGGCCGGCGATGTTCTCCAACACCTCGATGCGAGGCGCGGGCAGCGCGACCCAGAAAATTCCCTTGCCATTGCCCTTTCCACTCCCCTTATCGCTATAGGACAGATTGTCGGGATAAGCGGGCAGGCCGTTGATGAATACTTCGGTCACGCCCGACTTCGGTCCTTTCAACCAGAGCCGCAGGATGCGCGCGGCAATCGTTTCGTTCACCAGCACGAATGCGTCATCAGGGCCGAGCGCGACGCCGTTGGCGAAGCGAAGCGCTTCCATGCGAACTGTGGTCTGTTTGGTTGTTGGATCGTAACTCAACAGGCGCCCAGTCGGCTGGCCTTCCCAAAAGTCGAGAATCCAATGATGTTGATCGAAACGTTGTGAAGCGTCGGTGAACCAGATCACGCCATCCTGGGCGATGTCCAGGTCGTCAGGAAAGAGCATCCGTCTGCCGGCGACGCTGTCGGTCAGGATCGTGATGGCGCGATCCGGCGAAATGGAGAGCAGCCCTTTGAAAGCGTCAGCGACGATCAGATTACCATGCGCGTCGAACTGCATCCCCAACGGCCTGCCACCGGTATTGACGAATAGCTCCGGCTGGCCATTGCTCTCGGCGCGAAAGCGGAGAATGCGGCCGTCTTGTAAGCCGGTATAAAAGAAACCATCCGCGCCGCGCGTAACATCCTCAGGGCCCAGGCCGGCCTCCGGGATCAATTTCTGCAGCGAACGGAAACCGGCGTTCTGGGCAAAGGCTCCGGCTTGTCCCGGATTGGGCGAAGGCGTCCAGGCGATTGGGGCGATGGGCACGGGCCAGAAAAGCAGATAAGCCGCCAGTCCGACAAGCGCGATCGCAACTATGATTGCCAAACGTTTTATCATCATTCGCCTCGTTCTGCCCGCCGCATAAGATGACGCCCGAGTTGGTTCAGTTGAGATGACTGCTCCGTCATTATGTTAAATGCGCCTTGCCATGACAAAGTTTACGCGCCCACCGGAGCTTCCAATGCGGCGCTCTGCGGCGGCCCTTCTCTCAACGCGATCCAAATGACCAGGCCGTTCCCGGCATCCATAAGCGCATGCAACGCAATCGCAGGGAAGAGCGAGCGCGTGGCCGCGACCACCAGACTCATTATGATTCCCACAAGCGCGACGCCTATGACTCCGTTACGTCCCTGGTATGTGTGCAGGAGGCCAAAGGCTAGCGCGCTAAGGGCGACTGCGCCCCACCAACTGAGCCATGGACTAAGCGCCCAGATAAAGTAACCGCGAAATATGAATTCTTCGCACACGCCAGCAGTCAGCGACAGCGCCAGGAACCAACAGAACTCGCGATTGGTGTGCGGCATTAGCGATCCGATGCTTTTGATGCGCTCGCGCAGGCGCGCCCTCTTTTCCGGACTGCGCGTAACTGCGGCGCCGCTCCGCGCAATATGCGCTGCGAACAAAAATATGGCTGTGGAAGATACCCATAATCGCCATCCGCCGGGCGCCCGCAGACCGAGCGCAGACCACGGTCTTCCCGCATCAAGCCACAATGCTACGCCTATGGCGACGAGCAGCCACTGGACGCAAATCGCTCTCCGGTATTCATACAATCTCGCATGGCGAGGCTTATCTCGCAGCCAGCGTTGGAAAGTGGGCCAATCAAGGAAGTATTCGTAGATCGGCCACGCGACTGCGAGCAAGGCGACGAAGACCAGATCGAGAATCGCAGGCATGTGACACCTCCTTGGCGCGCCCTGCTATTACTGCGTCAAAAGACGAAGAGGTCGGGTCGCGACGGAAAAATCATGCAGTCCTTTTAATAACGAACAACGTAATGTCATCGTATTGCGGCGCCGAGCCTGCGAAGCGGTCGATCTCGCAAAAGACCTTGTCGACGAGCGTCTCGGCCGGCTCATATCTGATCGGGCGCATGAATTCCGCCAACCGTTCTTCGCCGAATTCGTTTTCGTCTTTGTCGTGCGCTTCGGTCACGCCATCTGAAAAGAGCGCCAGCACGTCGCCCGGACGAAGCTCGAAGCTCTGTTCCGAATAAGGCGCAATCAGCTCGATGATGTCCGGGGCCATCATCCCCAGCGGCGTGCCGGTCGATTTGATCCATTCCGCTTCGCCGTCGGCCCGCATCAGTAGGCAGTCCTGATGGCCGGCGTTGACGTACCGACCTTTGCCCGTTTCAGGATCGAGTTCGACCAGAATCGCCGTGACATATTTATTGTCCGGCGTGGTCGCGTAGAGCAGGGAATTGGTGAGCGTGGCCAGTTCGGTCAGCGAGGGAAGGCGTCCCAGCAATGCGCGCATCGTCGCCTGCATATTGCTCATCAACAGCGACGCTGGCAGTCCTTTACCCGACACGTCGGCGACGCAGATCAAGTGCGTTTGCGCCGAAATGTGCAGCGCGTCGTAGTAATCTCCGCCGCAAGTGCGCGCGGGGCGATTGCGGGCAGCCAGGTCCAGATTCGACATTTTCGGCAGTTGAGCGGGGAAGAGGTTTTGCTGAATGCTCGCGGCCAGCGCCAGCTCCTGCTCGACCTTCTTTCGTTCAACGGCTTCGCGGAAATACCAGGAGTTTTCAAACGCGACTGCGGCTTGCGCGACCAGCCCCATTCCGAATTCGAGGTCCGATTCGGCGTAAGAAAGCTTGCCTGGGCGAGGCCCCAGAACGACTAAGCCGCCGGTCGTCTGGTCTCCCGCGTCAATCGGGAAGACGACCTCCGCCTGTTCCTCGCACAGGATCGTTTTGAGATCGCTTTCCGGCATGTCGGCGACTCTGACCGCCTCGGTCATTAGTAAGATCCACTCTTCGTACCTTCCATAATCGGCCAGTTTGCCGAGCTCCATTCCCTTCATCCTCAGCACTACCGGATGGCCCGTCTTCCACGCCATCAGCGCGTACCGGCGCACGGCCCACCGCCCGGCCAGCGTCAAAACCAGCAGTTGCGCCACGTCGTCCGGTTCGAGGTTCGATGTCAGGCCGCGAACCAGATCTAGCAGCGTCTTCAGTTCCTGGACTTTCTGGTCGAGCGCCTGGTTAAATTTGTTGGCCTCGGCGTGCGCGCGGGCGTTTTCAATGCCGCTGGCCGCGATGCCCAGTAGCGCGCGCAGGAACTCTATCTCTTCGTCGCTGATGTCTCGGTTGATCGGGCGTCCGAGCGCCAGAAAGCCGGTCGGATGCGCAAGTTCGCCGATGGGCAGTATGAGATCCAACCCGGCCCCCCGAGCGACCTCCTCGTCGAACTTCTCGCCGACAGTCAGCTTGGGCAGCCCACGCGCCAGCGCGACGCGCATCCTCATGGTTTGGCTGCTTTGGCTGGTTTGGCCGGTTTGGGCTTCTTCTTCGACCGCGATCAGGGCTTTGCCGACCAGCAGTCGCCCCATCACCGAGCGGAGCAGGTGGCGCAGCAGGTCTTCGATGTTGAGTGACGAATGGAGCAGTTGCGCGGATTCGAGCAGAGCTTCGAGCCGCGACGCGTCGAGAGAACTTGACATACTTCGTGTCTCTTCGTGTGACTTCGTGGATGAAATGAATGGCTAGCTTTTACGAATCTTCATGGTCATGTGCAGTTCGTTTTTCTGTCCCGGCACGATCTCGTAGCTCACGTCGTCCATCAGTTTTTTGATCAGCCGGATGCCGAGGCCGCCGGATTTGCGATCATGGATGAGCTGCTCGACCGATTCCTGGTTTACATTGCCCGGATCGAATCCAAGCCCTTCGTCAATCACCGAGATTCGTAGCGATTCGTCGTCAAACTTCGCGCGCACGATCACCTCTTTGGTGATGTCGTGCCCATATGCGTGCTCGATGACATTGGCGCATGCCTCGTCTACGGCGAGTTCCAGGTTCGATACCTCAGGCTCATCGAGCTGAGCCTGACGGCCCACGGCGGTGACGAATTCGCGGATCAGCGCCAGGTTCTCGGTGGAGGACGGAACCTTCAGGGTAAATTTTCTTTCGATGGAAGGCATTTTGATATGGTCTCCTGATCGGAACGACGCCGCGCACTCGGCGAGTGGCGCCGTTTCGCTCAGCTCCCGCTGAAACGCCGAAGAGCGGTCTGTTGATCGTCGAGCATTTCAAATATGTCCTGAAAGCCCAGAATATCGAACGTGTGTTTAACCTTGGGCGTGAGGCCGCAAATCTTGATGTCGCCGCCGCGGTCGCGCACCTCTTCGATGAAGCTCATAAAGACTCCCAGACCTGCGGACGAGATGTAATTGAGCTTTTCGCAGTCGACCACGATGCGAACGCTCCCTGCATCAACGGCCCTCTGAATCGCGTCCTCGAATTGCGGCGCGGTGTGGGCGTCCACAAAGCCTTCGAGCGCGACGATTGATAAGTCATTCTCCAGTGACGTTTGAATCGCAAACGGATTTGCCACTTCGTAATCCTCCCCAAAAAAATCCCGGCAAAAAATCCTGGCCGAAAAACGCCGGCTAAGAAACAAAGCTGAAAATTAGTAATGCGGGCTTGAAAGCGTGGTAATCTTAGCATAAACATTGCCCCACGCAACGGAACTCCTGATGCGCAAAAAGGCAAGCGACCGAATCTAACGGCATAGAGCGGCTCTCGGCGACTGCAATACCTTCGCCTCATATCGTGGGAGTTTAATGATGACGAAAAAGCTGAAATTGATCTCCGGCGTCCTGTTCTTCGCCCTGATGAGCGCGAATATCGGCGCGAACTTTTACGGAAGTTGGGCTGAGCAGTTTACATATAGTCAACGCGGCTGGGAGGCGAAGGAAGCGACCGGCAAGCCGGTCATCTGGACAGTTGACGCCGACGGCCCGGCCGCGGCCCTGCGCGTCGGCGATGAGGTCATCTCGCTTGAAGTCGAGCCGCGTGGCGCATGCCCGTTGATTGATAGGCGAGAATGCGCCGCGACGCCGGGAACCAAATATAAATTGACCATCCGCCGCAGCGGTCAGACGCTGGAGTTCGACCTGGCGACGGCGGCAAAATCTCTTGGCGCTTGGTTCTATGACTTCATACTTAATCTGGTCGGCCTGATCTTTCCTGTCACAGGTCTGGCGGTCTTTCTGCTCAAACCAGACAACAAGCAGGCGTGGTTGTTGGCTTTGATGCTCGGCGCTTTCGTCAGTCTCATTGGCGGTGATCTTTCTTTGGCGCCCGCGTGGCTGCAATCCACCGCCCGGTTTGCGCGTTTTTTCCAAATAGCCTTTTTCCCTTTCTTCCTGCATTTCTTTCTGCTCTTTCCCGAGCGCGGGCCATGGGCGCGCCGATTCCCACGGCTTGAATTCTGGCTCTATCTGCCCTTCCTGTCGCTGTTGTTTCCACTCTCCACGATAAACCGTCTTGGCTGGGGAAAACTGCTCGGCAAGGTTCCGGGGATAGAAGTGATCTCGCAGATGGTGAAACCAGTGGTGGTCGGCTATATGATTTCAGGGCTCGCTGCCCTGATTGTGAATTATAGGGCGGCGGACGCCAACAATAGACGTCGCACGCGAGTGGTGGTGGTCGGTTGCATCGCCGGGGGGCTAAGCCTTCTGATCGGTCTTGCCCGCGGTTGGTTCGGGCTCGGGCGGAAGTATCCGGGATTTTTCGACCTTATGGACTATGTTTATCCGGTGACGCTGCCATTGATTCCACTCTCATTCGCCTACGCGATCGCCCGGCATCAGGTGATCCCGGTCAGCTTGATCGTCCGTCGCAGCGCGCGCTACGTGCTGGTTTCGCGCGGGGCGATTCTGTTGGACCTGATCGCCGCCGGCCTCAGCGTGACCGCCGTGTTGACATACATTTTCAACCGCATAAAGCCGCCCGTGATAGTCATCGGCCTCGTCTCCGCCGCCGTGGGCGTCGTCACATGGAAGATCGCCAGTGGCCTGCACGACAAATACCTCAGGCCGCTGATCGACCGCCGCTTCTTCCGCCAATCGTATGACGCGCAACAGATCATCGCCGAATTGACCGGGTCGCTGCGAACGGTGACCGGCCTGCCCCAGTTGTTGGAGCTTGTCGCGACCAGGATTCAGACCGCGCTGCAGACCGTGAACGTGACTATCTTCCTGCGCGATCAGATGGGGAATTTCAACAGCGCCTATTCGCGCGATTACAGTGAGACAGGTGGTCGCGCGGTCAGTCGCGAACGCCATTCCCTATTGCCATATTACGCCGGGCTGCTGAAACAACTGTCTGATAACGGGGAACCACTTGATGTTGAGCAGTATTTTGCTCTGTCGCAGCAAGCGTCTGATAACGGAAAGCTGCAGAATATGGAGAACGGCGGGCCTGAAGGTCCCATCGGTCCTACCGGTCTCGTCAGTGAAAGCGGAACGGCAGAGGATGAGACGGAAGCGCTGCGGGAAGTGAAGGCGACTTTGCTGATGCCGCTCGCCTCTAAAGATGAATTGCTCGGCCTCATCTCATTGGGGCCGAGGCTGGGCGATCTGCCGTTCTCTCGCGAAGACAAGCAGTTGTTGATGAGTGTCAGCGGCCCTACCACCTTCGCCATCGAAAACGCCCGGTTGGTCGAACAGATGGTCGCCGAAGCCCGCCGTCTGCAGGAGATCGAAGTCGACCACCGCCGCAAGACGGAAGAGCTGGCGTTCGCGCGCCAGCTTCAGCTCTCGATGCTGCCGGCTCGCGACGTCTCGCTCGACAACCTGGAGATCATCGGGCGGATGCGCGCGGCGACCGAGGTTGGTGGAGACTACTATGACTTCATAGAGCTGGCTGACGGACGCATCTGCGCGGCTGTCGGTGACGCGACCGGGCATGGGATGGCGGCCGGTTTGGTCGTGGGCATGGTCAAGATGGGCCTGATCCATGCTCTGCAAGGGGGACTGCAACGAGCGAACGGTCATACGAGCGTCAGATCGCTGATTGAGGACTTGAACCGCGCTTTGAAGCAGTCACTTTCACAGCGCGGGATGGGGATGTGTCTGGGGACGGCGATATTGGACGCTTCCACACTGAAGGTCGAAGTGGTCTCGAACGGGATGCCGGCGCCATACCACTACCGCGCCGCGAGTCGCAGTCTGTCGCTGATCGAGACGCAGGCGCCGCCGCTGGGGTTTCTGCGACAGGTCAATGTGCGCCCGGTCGAGATGCGGCTCGGGCCCGGAGACGCTTTGATCTGGTTGAGCGACGGCTTTGAAGAGAGGATGAATCACGTCAATCAGATTTGGGGAATTGAACAGGTCGAGCGAGCGTTGGAGCGCATCTGCGGGGAGGAAACGTCCGCCGAGAATATCGCCCGGCGGATGATCGAGGCCTGCGACAGCGCGGCGGGCGGGCGGAACAACGATGACGATATGACGATCGTCGTCGCCAGAGTGAATTTGAAATGAACATTACCAAACGACATCGCATAGTTCTGGTTTGCGTCTTCTTCGCCGTGATGTTCGGGCAATTCGGCGTTAACGTTTATTCAGGGCTGCCGCGGTTCAGCGGAAGTTATGACGGTTGGACGGCTCCTTTGACGCGGATCGCGAGTGTGGATCGGAACGGTCCGGCGACGGCGTTGCAAGTGGGAGACGAGTTCGTCTCGATCAACGGTCTGACCCTGCGTGATGATCCGCAGATTATCAACTACAGCCATCGCGTCCCGCCGGGCACAAGCTATAGGATCGTTGTTCGCCGCCAGGGGCAGGCGCTCGAGTTCACGCTCACGACGACTAACTTCCCGATTAGTCGCTGGCTCGATCCGGCCACCGACCTTCTTGTGCAGTTGATCTTTCTGCTGACAGGGCTGACGATTTTTCTGCTCAAGCCTGCCGATCGGCAAGCCTGGCTGCTGGTATTGATGCTTGGCGTGTTCCCCGGCTTGTTCAACAACGATCTGCCGCCATTGCCACTGGCGCTGCAGTTGGTGATGGCTGTGGCGCGGACCCTGGGTTTGTGGTTGTTGCCGGTCTTCTGCCATTTCTTTTTGATCTTCCCAGATCGTTCTCCGCTGCTGCGCCGGGTCCCAAACCTGGAGCGATGGCTTTATTGGCCATTTTTTCTGGCCCTGCCGTGTTTCACTTTCAGGCGACTTGCCTTGATCTTCAGCTCCCGCGCGCAGTGGGCGCAGTTCTTTCGAGAGTCGTGGCTGGTCCGACAACAATGGATCGGGCTGTTGTCTTATCTAATCATAGTGGCGTATCTGGTCGGCGGGTTGGTGGCGTTATTCCTCAGTTATCGTGTGGCCGGCGTCGTTGCCCGCCGAAAACTGCACGTCATTGTCGCGGGTAGCGGGGCCGGGTTCTTCAACCTGATGTTGATCATAGTCTGGGAGAGGTTTTTTCAATCGCTCACCCCCAACGCCGGGGACCGGATTATGCTCGGGTTGAAGTTCACGCTGCCGCTCATCCCGCTCTCATTCGCCTATGCGATGGTCCGACACCAGGTGATTCCAGTCAGCTTGATCGTCCGTCGCAGCGCGCGCTACGTGCTGGTTTCGCGCGGGGCGATTCTGTTGGACCTGATCGCAGTCGGCCTCAGCGTGACCGCCGTGTTGACATATATTTTCAACCGCATAAAGCCGCCCGTGATCGTCATCGGCCTCGTCTCCGCCGCCGTGGGCGTCGTCACATGGAAGATCGCCAGCGGCTTACATGACAAATACCTCAGGCCGCTGATCGACCGCCGCTTCTTCCGCCAATCTTACGACGCGCATCAGATCATCTCCGAACTGACCAAGTCGCTGCGCGGCGTGACGGACTTGCCTCAATTGCTCGAACTGGTCGCCACGAAGCTACGAACCGCGCTGCAGACGGAGTACGTGACGATCTATCTTCGAGACCCTGCGACCGGAAGTTTCAACGCGGCATATTCATGCGATTACAACGCGGCGAATCGCGCCGCCGGCGCCGGGTTGAGCGGCGGCCAACTGACGATGTACGCCATGATGGTCGATCAACTCGATCAGCTCGAGAAGAGCCTGGGGGAGGCCGAACCTCGCCGGCATGACCGGAGGGAGGATGAAATCGAGCTTGACGCTTTTTTTAGCGGATACGACGGCGTCGCGCCGGCTGAGAAGCGAGAAACGTTGCGAGAAGCGAAGGCGACTTTGCTGATGCCTCTGTTTTCAAAAGACGGGCTGTTGGGCGTCATCTCACTGGGGCCGAGGCTGGGCGACCTGCCGTTCTCGCGCGAAGACAAGCAGTTGTTGATGAGCGTCAGCGGACCGACCGCGCTCGCCATCGAAAACGCGCGGCTGGTCGAACGGATGGTCGAAGAGGCGAGGCGTCGGCAGGAACTCGAAGCCGAAAACGACCAGCGCGCGAAGGAGCTTGAAGAGGCTCGCCAGTTGCAGCTTTCGATGCTGCCGAAAAACATGCCCCAATCACCGCACCTGGAGATCGAGGCTTATATGAAGCCCGCCACCGAGGTCGGTGGCGATTATTACGACTTCCATCAGTCTGATAACGGGGTGTTGACTGTGGTGGTCGGCGACGCGACGGGGCACGGGTTGAAAGCCGGAACCGTCGTCACGGCGATGAAGAGCCTGTTCAGGACCTTAGCGGGTGAAGACGACCTGTCGTTAGTCTTCAATCGATCCTCGCGCGTGCTGAAAGAGATGAATCTGCGTTCGTTGTTTATGGGGCTGACAATGATCAAGCTCAATGGCCCCTGTTTCAGGATCGCATCGGCGGGTATGCCCCCCGCGCTGATCTATCGCGCGGAGAAGGGATTGGTGGAGGAGGCGCTGATCAAAGCGCCGCCGCTCGGCGGCTTTTCAGGCTATCAGTATCGCGAGCGGGAATATGCGCTGGGTCATGGCGACGTGTTGGTCTTGATGAGCGATGGCTTTCCCGAGCGCTTCAATCAGGATGGCGAGATGTTTGACTATTCCAGAGCCAGGCAATCGCTGGCCGAAGCCGCTTCAAGGCGCCCGCGCGAGATCATCGAACACTTCGTCAGCGCCGGTGACCTTTGGGCGAACGGGAGGCCGCAGAATGACGACATAACGTTCGTCGTATTGAAGGTGAAGTGACTCAGCAATCGGAGGCGGCGATGAGCGACTGTGAGAAAAAAGTCTCGATCTTTAAATGGCCGAAGGAGACAGCGCATTTGAAAACTCTCTTGCTGGCCTTCGCTTTTCTATGTTTGATGAATGGGTGTGGGCCATCTTCCGCCGAGCCGCCGACTTCCCTCAACGGACGTTGGGTTGGCTCCATCGCCTTTCGTGGCCGGACGGATCCCATGATCATGGACTTTTATGGCGCTTCCGGAGAATGGCAGGCGTTCTTCGGTAAACCTGGTTTGCCAGACTACCTCTTCGCGCCTGCGGTGAATGTTCGTTTTCAAGACCCTCACCTCTCCTTTGAATTTCGGGATGGCGGCGAACGCCTGTCCTTCGTAGGGATAATCGCCGGCGATTCGTTCAAGGGCGGCGCGCGCATGGGAGAACAGGAAATGGTCCTCGAACTTCGACGGACAGGCGCAGCGGCGGCGCGGACTTCACAACCGTTTACAGAGGAAGCAATACAGTTTCGTAATGGCGAGGTGAGCTTTGCAGGTGCGCTGCTTTTGCCGTCTGGCCCCGGGCCACATCCGGCTATTGTTCTGATTCATGGCTCGGGGAGTCAATCACGCGATGAGTGGAGAATTTTCGGGATGCTCTTTGCGCGAGAAGGCGTCGCGGCGCTCCTCTACGACAAGCGCGACGTGGGACATGAACCGAGCGGGACGGATTTGGTAGACCTGCGCGACCTTGCCGGTGACGCTCTCGCGGCGGTCGCGCTGCTCAAAGCGCGTAATGACATTCGCGGTGATCAGATCGGCCTCTGGGGCATCAGCCAGGGGGGAATGGTGGCGCCGATTGCGGCGGCGCAGTCGAGCGACGTCGCTTTTGTAATCGCCGTCTCCGCGCCGGGCGTGAGTTATGCGGAGCTGTACCAGTTCGTTGTAGCGAATGCGCTCCGCAGTCGCGGCTTCTCCGGCGGCGAGGTATTGGAAGCGACAGACGCGCTACGGCGACTGGACAACTTCGTTCGCAAGAGAAATCCGCAAGGCGCACGGCCAATGCTCGAAGAGGCGCGGCGCAAACGTTGGTTCGCGTTTTCGACA
>DASTMP010000235.1:0-25581 GCA_035714085.1 Blastocatellia bacterium | reverse complement strand
GTCGACACGCGGGAGCCGGTGACCGGCGACACCCCGCCTATTCACGTCTTCGACATCCCGCAACTCATCGCCGAAGGGGAAGTCGGCGCGGTTCCGACGCTGCCTTCGTTTCTCTATTTTGCCAATGAGCAGGATGCGCCCGGTGGTTTGCGGCTTCCGTGGGAAGAGCGACCTGACGTCGTCGCTGGCGTATTCGCACGCGAACAGGGCGCGTTAGTGCCCGGACGCCAAGTCACATCGGCTAAGTCCTGGCTCTGCCACGACGCGGTTGATCGGACAGCGAGGATTTTGCCCTGGGGCGCGGAGCGCGCGGAGCAAACCTGTTCGCCCGTCGAGGCGTCGACGCGTTATCTCGCCCATTTGCGCGACGCGTGGAATCACACAATCGCGGCAGACGACGATGAATTGCGCTTCGAGCGGCAGGATATAGTTTTGACGGTGCCCGCGTCGTTCGACGAAGAGGCGCGCGAACTGACAGTCAAAGCGGCGCGCGACGCAGGGTTCCAACAACTGACCCTTCTCGAAGAGCCACTCGCGGCCTTTTACGCCTGGATCGTGGCGCGCCGGCGGTTTCTCAAACGATATGTGAAAGACGGCGACCTGGTTCTGATCTGCGACGTTGGCGGAGGCACCACCGATTTCAGCCTGATCCGCGTGCAGATTATGGGCGGGGAGGTCAAATTCGAGCGCACCGCGATTGGCGAGCATCTGTTGCTCGGAGGCGACAATGTCGACCTGGCCCTGGCGCGCCGCGTGATGGAGAAATTGGGCAATCCGAAACTGAGCCTGCGCCAGCAAAACGCCCTGCGCCGGCAGTGCTGCGCCGCGAAAGAGAAGTTGTTCAGCGACGGCCGCCTCAAGCGCGTCCCCGTCAACATTCTCGGCGCCGGGCGCTCGGTCGTCGGCGGAACGCTCAGCGCGGAGCTCACGCGGCAAGAGGTCGAAGAGGCGCTTATCGACGGCTTCCTTCCTCTCACCGAACCTGGCGACCTGCCCGCGCGCGAACGCCGGTCCGGCCTGCGCGAACTCGGTCTGCCTTACGCCAATGAACCGGCGATAACTAAACATCTGGCAGCTTTCCTGACTAAGAGTGGGGAATGGGGCGTGGGGAGTGGGGAATGGGGAGCAGGAAATCAGAAAATGGAAGTTGGGGAGTCGGGAGTCGGGAAAAAAGCCCCACTCCCCACTCCCCACTCCCTACTCCCCACTCCTGTTCGCCCCGAGGCGATCCTCTTCAATGGAGGATTCTTCACTCCGGCCGTCACGCGTGAACGCGTCGTCGAAACCGTCGCGAGTTGGTTTCGCAAGAGAGGGAAGCAGTGGCAGCCGAAAGTGTTGAGCAACGAAGCGCCTGAGAGCGCGGTCGCTCTCGGCGCGGCGTATTATGGCCACGTCAGGAAGAGCGGCGGCTTGCGCGTCAGCGGCGGCAGCGCCCGAGCCTACTATGTCGGCGTGCAGACAGGTGAGCGCGTCGCCGACGGGCAGGTCCGAGCCGTCTGCGTGTTGCCGCGAGGGACCGAAGAAGGAACCACGCTCAACCTGGAAGGCAGGGAATTCGCGGCGCTCGCCAACCGTCCCGTCACCTTCACGCTCTACAGCTCGACCACCGGGCACGACGCGCACGGCGCCGTCGTGACGCTGAACGAAGAGGAAGTCCATCGCCACGCCCCCTTGATCACCACGCTGCGGTACGGCAAGAAGTCGCGCAGGGTGGAGCTGGAAGTCTGTTTGACCATGAGCTTCACCGAAGTGGGTACCCTCGAACTCTGGTGTGAATCGCTCAGTTCCGATCATCGCTGGCGACTGCAATTCCAACTGCGCGGCGCCCAACCAGAGATTGAAGACGAAGAGGATGAATCCACGACCGAAGAGTCGCAGACAGTAATCTCCGAAGAGTCGCTGGAGCGGGCCGAAAGTATGATTCGCGCCGTCTTCGGCGCGCCCGCCGACGCCCCCGGGCTCGATCCCATGCGCAAAGAGGATGACGAGGCGGTCACGCCGCAAAACCTGGTCAACAAGATCGAAGCGGTCTTCGGCTACGGCAAGGACGCCTGGCCGATGATCGCGATTCGCAGGCTCTGCGACATGCTTGGAGAGGTGGCCGACGGGCGCAAGAAGGGGCCGAGACACGAAGCGCGCTGGCTCAACCTTTTCGGCTTCTGCCTGCGACCGGGCTTCGGCGCGCCGGCTGACGATTGGCGAATATCGCAGGCGCGCAAAATATACATGGCCGGACTAACGTTTCCGAGAGAGTTGCAATGCCAGGTGGAATGGCTGGTCTTGTGGCGGCGCGTGGCCGGAGGATTGAACGCCAATCAGCAGAACGAGCTCTTCCACCGGCACAAGATGGCGCTGGGCGTAGGGGGGAAGAAGCTTAACGGGCGGCTCAATACCCAGGTTGAGCGCGAAGGATGGCGATTGCTGGCCAGCCTGGAACACCTGCCGTCGCCGACTCGTGAAGCGCTCGGCAAAGAGCTGCTGATCAAGGTCAAGGGGCAACCCACTAATCAGAGCTTCCTCTGGTCATTGGGCCGCCTGGGCGCGAGAATTCCGCTCTACGGTCCGCTCAATTGCGTCATCCCGGCGGAGGTCGCCGCTCAATGGATGAAGTCATTGCTGCGCCTGGACGAGCTCACGCCCGACGTCGCTTCAGCCGTCGTCCAATTGGGCGCTCGAACCAACGACCCACACCGTGATGTGGACACCGATGCTCGCTGGGAGGCGATGGTCAAATTGAATGAAGTCGGATTGACCGGCGCCCTGATCGAAAGCCTGCGCGAATATGTCCCGCCGGGCCGCAATGACGCAGTGCGAATCTTTGGCGAGTCGTTGCCTGAAGGTCTGCGACTTGTCGGCTGACTCTCCGCCGTCATTTTTCATTGTGTCATTGCCGAATCTGCGTCCTTCCAACGCGATGGAAAATGACTGACGTAAAATGGGGCCTGAAAAATGAAATCCGGGCAAATTTTTGTTGCGGTGGCTCTGATAGTGAATTAAGATTGGACCTGTCCTGTTCGGGGGTAGTTGCATGGAGATCTTGATCACCGAGCGACTATGCCTGCCTGGTTAGTTTCCAATCCCCGTAGTAATGAGTAGCTTCCCCGCTAGTTACCGACCCCAAAACCATCAAACAACAGACTAGGATTCAACCGGAAGTCTACCCTGCAACCCGGTTGATGGCGCCAGCGGCCATAATTTGGCCATTTCAAGGAGAATTAAGTAATGAGCAACACACCAATTGACGATTCATACTGGTTAGTTCCCGGAAGATTACTGGCGGGCGAGTACCCGGGAGCGAGAACAAAAGATGAAGCCCGCCGGAAGCTGCGGTCATTTCTGGACGTAGGCATAGACTTCTTTCTCGATCTGACGGAAGAGGACGAAGGGCTCGAGCCGTACGCGATACTCTTACAGGAAGAGGCGACGGCGCGTGATCGTAGAGTCGTTTACCGGCGTCTGCCGATGCCTGATATGGACACGCCTACAACCGAGCGAATGAGCGAGATTCAACAGACCATCTCTGCGGCTCTCGAGTCCGGGCGAACGGTTTATGTCCACTGTTGGGGGGGCGTCGGGCGCACTGGGACGGTCCTCGGCTGCTACCTGGTCGAGCATGAAGTGAGTGTCGCCGAAGCGCTCGCCGAAATTCAGCGTCGCCGGCGGGGAACCAAGGACGTATGGAAGAAATCTCCTCAAACCCCGGCGCAGGTGGATTTTGTGAAGAGATGGCGGTCGTTTGCGTCTCAAGGGCATCCGCGAGATAAAGCAAGAGACTCCATTAAAGCAGCGTAGATCTGAGTGGGCGACCATTCAGGCCACAGCCCATCATTTATTATTTCACGCAGGCTCAGATTGCGCGGATCGATCACAAAGTATGGCGTCTTTCTGCGATTCCGCGCGTAGGCGCCGTGAATCAATCCGTCGCCGGCGTGAGCGCCGAAGTGTATGAGCGCTTCGCTTCGTAAGGGCCTGTTTCGGGCGAGAGCGCCGCTTTCCACGTCTTGCCATCTACGCTGATCGCGACGTTGAGCGGCGCTCGTCCGCCCCACCTGCACTCAAGGCGATTCGTCACGCCTTTTGCTCAACCTGTCACACATATCGCCAGCCTCGCCACAAATCGTTTCCGCTAATTCATCTCCTAAGTGTAAAGTCGCTTGCGTCTATCGGCGACGTCTCGTCGAGAATTTCATAGTTCATACAGAAGGAGAGTGGGAACTTGAGCACTGTTGGAGCTAAACCTGAGTTAGACGACCGGTCTTCAAGCGGCGGCCTGCCACTTACGGCGACGACATGGCGCGTAAATTCCGTTGACCTGCTGCGCGGCGTCGTCATGGTGATTATGCTGCTCGATCACACCCGCGAATTCGTTCATCGCGACATATTGAATTTCGATGCGACGGATCTCACCAGAACGAACGTTCTGCTCTTCTTCACGCGTTGGATCACGCACTTTTGCGCTCCGGTCTTCGTGTTTCTGGCCGGGACGGGCGCTTTTCTGCAGATGGCGCGAGGCAAAAGCAAGCCTGAGTTATCGAAATTCCTCGTCAAACGCGGGCTTTGGTTAATCTTGTTGGAATTCACTCTGATCAGGGTGGTCGTATGGTTCAACGTCGACTTTCACTTCGCGCTGGAACTGCAAGTGATCTGGGTCATTGGCGTCTCGATGATTGCGTTGGCGGCGTTGATCCGATTGCCATTGCGACTGATCGCCGCGATAAGCATCACGATAATCGCGCTGCATAACTTGCTCGACGCCGTTCGAGTCGACCCGATGCAGGGGCCCGGATTCCGGACCTCAATATGGATGGCGCTGCACCAGCAGGGGCCGATTTTCTTCACGCCGACTGTTTACGGATTTGCGCTCTATCCGCTCATCCCGTGGATCGGCGTGTTACCGGCAGGATACGCCTTCGGCGCGTTCTACCAATTAGATGCGGAGCGACGGCGCCGAATATTATTCAGGCTGGGGACCGCGCTATTGCTAAGCTTCGTCTTGCTTCGAAGCGCCAATGTATATGGTGATCCCAATAGGTGGGGAATGCAGAAAAATGCGATCTTCACCGTTCTTTCTTTCTTGAACGTATCGAAATATCCTCCGTCGCTGTTGTTTCTGCTGCTGACGCTGGGCGCGGCCATTCTCGCGCTTCCGTGGCTTGAGCGGATCGAGAAAGGCAGGCTATCCCGTATCTTTATTACCTTTGGCCGGGTACCGCTCTTTTTCTATTTCGGACAGTGGATCGCCGTACACTTCCTGGCGACGTTGGCCGGCTACCTGGCGGGGCAACCTATCGCGTGGCTCTTTGTCAGCCCTCTCAATCGGCCCTCGCCGAATCCCGGCAATCTCGGATTCTCCTTGTGGATGGTTTATGTATGCTGGTTTCTCGGCTTGCTGCTTTTGTACCCGCTTTGTCACTGGTTCGCCGGGGTGAAGCGACGCCGCAAGGATTGGTGGTTAAGCTATTTGTAAACGCGCTGAAACGATGAAAAATGGACAGGAGTTAAGGCCCTTATCAATTCTGCGCCCTTGCCTGAAGGCTCAAGGTGGGCAAAAATCCGGGCGCCCGGCGATGCCTGGTCGCCTGCTCGTAAGCGTATGCCAGCTTGATCAGCATAGGCTCACTGTAGGCCGCGCCGAAAACCGAGACGCCGACCGGAAGCCCCTGAATAAAGCCTGCCGGAACGCTGATTGCCGGATAACCGGCAACCGCGGCCGGCGTCGAACTGCCTCCGGTAAAATGATCTCCGTTGACCAGATCGGTCGTCCACGAAGGGCCGCCGGTCGGCGCGACGATGGCGTCCAGACGGTCTTTGGTGATCACCGCGTCAATCCCCTGTGTCCGCGCCAGCCGGCGGTTATTCTCCAACGCCTTGAGATATTCCGGACTGGTCAGAGGCCCTTTCGCTTCCGCTTTGAGAAACAATTCCTGAGCGAAGTAAGGCATCTCGCGGTCGCGATTCTTCTCGTTAAATTCGATGATCTCTTTGAGCGAATGGAAAGGCGCCTTGGGGCCGAGTTCCGATAGATACTTGTTGAGATCATGCTTGAACTCGTATAACAAAACCTCAAGCTCGGAATCTTCATACTCCTTCGATTGCGCAAGGTCGACCGGATCAATGATTGTCGCGCCCGAACGCCTCATGACATTGATGGCGTCGTTCATCAAACGGTCCACTTCATTGCTGAAGCTGAAATACTTGCGGGCGACCCCGATGCGCGCGCCCCGCAACCCGTTCGGATCCAGGAAACGAGTGTAATCGGTAAACGACTTGCCGTTACTCTCCTGAGTGACGGGGTCTCGCGAATCAACTCCGGCGATTACTCCCAATAGAATCGCGGCGTCTGTGACGGTGCGAGCCATAGGCCCCGCCGTATCCTGGCTGTGCGAAATCGGAATGATCCCCGAACGGCTGACCAATCCCAGAGTCGGCTTGATCCCAACAATTCCGTTTGTGGTGGACGGGCAAACGATCGAGCCGTCGGTCTCGGTCCCGATCGCCACACTGCAAAGATTGGCGGAGACCGCCACGCCGGAACCGGAGCTTGAGCCGCAAGCGTTGCGGTCGAGCGCATATGGGTTTCGAGTCAAACCGCCGCGACCGCTCCAACCGCTGGTGGAGTGGGTCGAACGAAAGTTGGCCCATTCACTGAGGTTCGTTTTGCCAAGGATGACCGCGCCGGCTTCACGCAGCCTTTGCGCGATGAACGCGTCGCGCTGCGCAATTGAGCCTTCGAGAGCCAGTGAGCCGGCGGTCGTCGACATTCGATCCGCAGTGTCAATGTTGTCCTTGATTAAGACCGGAATCCCGTGCAGGGGGCCGCGCGCGCCTTTGGTTTTGCGCTCTGCGTCGAGCGCATCGGCGATGGCCAGCGCTTCGGGATTGAGTTCGATGACCGAATTGAGACGAGGCCCCTGTTTATCGATGGCCGCGATGCGCGCTAAATATTTTTCAGCGATCGCTCGCGCGGTCAGGCCGCCGGACATCATCGCTTCCTGCAGCTCGGCGATGGTTTTCTCATCCAGTTCGAATGAGCCTGCCGCCGGGATTTGATTAGAGGCGCCGGATACAGACGACTGTGGATGACGATTGCATCCGGTCGCAAAGGCTACGCCACTCAGCATGCCGAATCGTATAAAATCTCGTCGTTTCATCGTTTTCATTAAGGCATGTCTCCGTGAATTGCTTGCGAATCCCTTCTACCTCAGGAATTCTGAATCGCGTCCCACCCGGACGCCGTCATATATCACACGGGGCTAATATCGCCGAGATGCTTGATGAGATACTATTATACTCGTCATGCGCCGCCATCGGAGGCGAAAACGTTCGCCGGACAAAGAATGAGGCTCGTGTCATTTGCTGAAAAGATCACTCAATGCGATTAAAACTCTTGTCTCAACTGATCGGTCTGTTCCTGGTAGCCCTGGCCGCCCTGGCGCCGGCCCAGTCGCCATCACAGCAATCAACTCCTTCGCGGGCCGACATCCTGCGGGGCGAGTACGGCCCCTGGCGGGCCAATAACGACCTGCTCTCTTACGACCTGGACATTCGCGTCGATCCGGAGAAGAAGTTCATCAGCGGAAAGAATACGATCCGTTTCAAGATGCTGAAGGATGACACGCGCATTCAGCTCGACCTGTTCGCCAACCTCAACGTCGACAAAATCCTGCTCGGTTCGACCGAATTGAAATATACGCGCGAACTGGGAACGGTCTTCGTGGACTTTCCCGCGCCGCTCAAGAAAAATTCGGCGCAGTCCATTGAGTTCTATTACTCCGGTTCCCCGCAGGAGACCGGGCGCTTTGGCGGCATCAGCTTTCGCAAAGACCCGGCCGGGCGGCATTGGATCACGACCGCGTGCCAGGGCGTCGGCGCCAGCGTCTGGTGGCCGAACAAAGATCAGCAGCAGGACGAAGTGGAGAACATGCGCCTGCGCGTCACAATTCCCAGCGCGCTAACCGACGTTTCCAACGGGCGGCTTGTAGGGAAAACCGATCTCGGCGACGGCTATACGCGCTATGACTGGGCCATCAGTTACCCCATCAATAACTACTGCGTCTCTCTCAATATCGGGCATTACGAACACTTCAGCGATAAGCTGGGCGATCTGACGATGGATTTCTACTGCCTGCCGGAAAATCTGGAGAAGGCCAGACGCCAGTTCGCGCAGGCCAAGCCGATGATAGAGGCGTTTCAGAAGTATTTCGGCGAGTACCCGTTCAAACGGGATGGTTACAAACTGATCGAAGCCCCGTACTCCGGGATGGAGCATCAAAGCGCGGTCACCTACGGCAACCACTTTGCAAACGGATACCTCGAACGCGATTGGACTGGCGTCGGCGTCAGTTTGAAGTTCGACTTCATCATCATTCACGAGAGCGCGCACGAGTGGTTTGGCAACAGCATTACGGGCAGCGACATCTCCGATATGTGGATTCACGAGGGCTGGGCGACTTACGCCGAATGCGTCTACGTCGAAGCGATGTTCGGCAAGAATGACGCGCTCAAGTATGTCAACGGATACAAATCGAAAGTCAAAAACCAGCAGCCGATCATTACCACTCGCGGCGTCAATCAAACGCCTTCGCAAGATCAATATTTCAAAGGCGCGCTGTTCCTGAACACGCTGCGCTCGGTGATCGATGACGATACGCGCTGGTGGAAGCTGCTTCGCGCATACTATGACCGGTTCAAATATCACAACATCATGACCGAGGATTTGGTGGCCTTCTTCAATCAGCAGACCGGCAAGAATCTGACTCCGATCTTTGACCAATACCTCCGGCGCGCCGCGCTCCCGACGCTCGAATTGCGATTTCAGGAAGGCGGCGTCTCTTACCGGTGGAAGGCCGACGTCAAGGATTTCGCCATGCCGGTGAAAGTCGGTCGAAGCGCTAACTGGCAGGTCATCCAACCTTCGACGGAATGGAAGACCTTGAAAACCGAACTTAAGAAAGAGGATTTTGAAGTCGCCACCGACCTGTACTACATCGACGTGACGAAGTAATCGAATTTTGTATGGTGTAGGAGAACCATGATTACGCGTGGCGATTTCGAATACTCAATGAGACTTTAGATTATCGAGGTGTTTGCGTAGCGGCGTCTGAGCTAGAAATAAGGACAATCCTAAACCTGCTCCCAGACACAACCCGTAGATTACTCCCCACAGCAACATCCCGATCTTTCCCGGGGTTGAGTAGAAGATCGCCCCGCCGAGAAAGTACCCCGCGGAATTGGCGATAAACAGCGCGGCAGCCTGCGCGAAGAATGTTTTTATGACGCCGAATGCTGAGGCAATGACAAACGCCATCAGAATGGAGCCGACCAGGGAACCTGCCCACTCTCCCGCAACTCCCCGTAGTGTGAAATACGAAATAACCCATCCAACCGCGTAAACGAGAAATGTCATTCCGAACAGAAGCTGGAACCGGCGCCATCGATCCGGGCCGATCACCAGCGGGCTCAGCATTGCGCCTCCGAGAAGAATGAATAGGACGGTCCACACGACATAAGCGCCGCTCAGGCCCAGGTTCCGATACATCCACCGCTCGGCAAAGGCCACTGTGGCAAAGACGCATAGGCTAGCGAAGCCGAAGCCGAAACTACCGATCAGTAGTGATCGACCTAACGAAGGGATTGAATCACTTCTTTCATATTGGCGCATCCTCGCCATCACTCGATCAGCGGTCAGCCCGAACAGGTCCATGATAAAAACCTCCCTTTCAATGTGACATGGTTGCATGAATACGGAAGCGGCTGGCGCAAGGTTGGCAGATCAACTCGATCCTGTCGTTCAATATTGGCGCGCCGCTCAACATCACCGCCGGTTACAACCGTTCATTGAGAGGCGACTGGAATGACCGCGCTGAATTGATCGAGTTATAACAGCCCCGCGCGCCGGAGCGTTTCATCAAGAATCCTTCCACGTTCAGCGTCGAGAGGAACCAATGGCAGGCGTACTTCCGGTGTTTCGAGCAATCCGAGCCGCGTCATCATATACTTCAAAGGAATCGGGTTGGTGTCGAGGAAGATTGATTGATTCAGTTCGAACAGCTCGAAGTGTAATTTACGAGCTTCCGTCAGATCGCCACGCTCTACCGCATCGCACATCGCCGCGACGCGTCGCGGCGCGAGATTGCCGACGGCGTTCATTGTCCCCGCTGCGCCAATGGCCATCATCGGCAGACTGAGCGCTTCGAGTCCGCAGAAGATACGGAAATCCAGGCCGATTTTCGCCAGCAAATCCGTGACCAGTTCCAGATCGTTAACCGCGTGCTTGATGCCGACCAGATTCGGAAGGCGCTCGGCGATCCTGGCCACCGTCGCCGAAGTCACGGAAACGGCGGCGCGTCCCGGAATGTGATAGATCATCACCGGCAATTCGGTTCGTTTTCCAAGCGCAGTGTAATATTCCACCAGACCCGCCTGAGGTGGCTTGATGTAATAAGGCGTGACGATCAGCAGCGCGTCAACTCCAGCCTTCTCCGCGCGGCGCGTCAGATCGAGCGTCTCTTCGTAAGACTGTGAACCGGTCGCGGCGACTACGGGAATGCGTTTGTTGACAGTCTGTACGGCCAGTCTGATCAACTGATCACGCTCGTCAATCGTGAGGCTGCTGGGTTCCGCGGTTGTTCCGGTGATCAGTGCGCCATGCGAACCTTCCGACACCTGCCGCTCGAGCAGTGACGCGAATTTGTCGTAATCGATTTTGTCGTTGCGAAATGGCGTGATCACGGGCGGATACGAACCGCGTAGAAATTTGTGTTCGAGCTTGATCATCTGCCCACCCCCGCGCGATTGGTCAGAAACCCATCACTCAATCCAAGCAGCCTGACTTCCTTCTTCAGGTCTTCGTGCCAGAGCAGCGACCCCAGAGCCAGGTGCATCGGTTGATCTTGAATCGTCAGTTCGTAAACATCCTCATCCTTCGAGGCGTGATTGTGAATCGCCCATCCCGGCGCTGAAAGCATCAGATCGCCGGCTGACCAATCGTAGCGCTGACCCTCGACAATACTGTAGCCGCCGCCCGCGAAATAGTAATTGATCGCCGCCGAAACGTGACGATGCGGACGATCCACGATGTTCGCCGGGCGAATGGTGATTGTCGCAAAGAAGCTGTTCGTAGTGCCGTTGACGCGGCCCGTCGTCGGATCGTAAAGCAGATAGAGCCGGCGGCCGACGTATTCCTTGCCGAGCGCGCGCAGCTTATTGAGCTCGGCCTGAACCTGTTTCCATGGCCAGTGCAGAGGGTTGATCTTGACGTGGTCAGGATCGATCAGCTTCTCATAAGGCATCAGCCACGCGCCCTGCTCGGTCAGTTGGAATGTTCCGTAAGGACTGACTCGCGAAGGATCGAGCGCCTCTGCCTCCTTCTCCTCGGCGATTTCGAGCGGCGGGTTTTCATCCACGACATAAACGCTGAGCTTTTCGAGCAACGGGGAATTGCTGTAACTCAGCCACGCCTGAATTTCGTTCGTGTCATTGAATCGCTGATACGTCATCCATGGCGGCGTTGTCCATGCGTCGTACTGCTGATAATCGAAGCGTTGGCCGTTAATGATCGTGCGCCCGGCGCCTAGAATGCAGAAATCAACGAGGAACGAGTTATGTCGAATCGGCGCCGTCTTTTCACCAGGCTTGAGCACATTGATGGAAACCGCGATGCCCGGAGCCAACCCGTCGCCAACTCCGGTTTCAGGGTGTGTCACGAGCGACATCCTGCGGCCATTGGCCGGAGATGGCAGGCCGGCGAGCCGTTCGATCTCAGCGTCAATCATCTCCTTCTTGACGACGACCGGCGCCATGAATTTCTGACGGTTCTCTTTGCTCAATGTCAGGCGATCAGGATTCGCCGCGCCCGTGCGATCTATGAATTTGTAGCCTTGTTCCGCCATCATGATTGCTCCTGTGGAGAATCAACCACGAAGAAACGAAGAGCGCGAAGATATTCTTCAGACCTTTCTTCGTGTTCTTCGTTTCTTCGTGGCTAATTTTCATTCTTTTTCCACTGTTTGATCATCGCAGCCGCGGCGCGACCTCCTGTGGACGCTCAAATCCGCGCCCGAGTCCGAGCTGCGCCGCCCTGTGATACAAGTCGATTCCCAGCGCCAGGTCTGAAATCCCCATGCCCATCGACTTGAACAACGTGAGATCATCGTTTGCCGGGCGCGGCTTTCCGGCGGCGACGACGCTCGCCAGAGATTTGACCTGCTCCCAGCCTGAGGCTGCGGCGCCGAAGCGCTCGATCAATTCGCGAGAAAGATTTTGAGCTGAAGGGATCGTATCAACGACCACCTGGTCGCACCGCTCCAGCGTGTCACGGGCGATTTCCGCGCGCTCCGGCGTGATGGCGCCGACGGCGTTGATGTGCGCGCCTCTGCTGACCATGCCGGCGAACAGGATCGGTTCCGTGGCGCGGGTCACCAGGTTAATGATCGGCGCGTCCGCAACCGCTTCAGCAATACTGTCTGCCGCGATAACTTCAACGCCGAATTCCCGCCTCGCCCATGCTACAACTCTTGCGCGGCGCTCTTCGTTGCGGCCAAAGACGCGTATGCGCCTGATCGGACGCACAGCTACGACCGCTGCGATTTGCGCGGCGGCCTGCTTGCCGGCGCCGATGATCGCCAGTTCATCGGCGCCCTCAGCGGCGAGCCGCCGAGTCGCCACTCCCGTCGCCGCCCCCGTTCGCATCTGGCCGAGCGCGAAGGCTTCAATGACGGCCCTTAATGAGCCGTCGCCGCTGTCGAAGAGAATCAGCAGCGGCGTTGCGCCACCTTCCGTGTGCGCCCAGGTCTTGGTCCCGACGAATCCGTCCTCGGCAAACACTGCGCCGATGGCGTGCAGCGTCGAGCCTTTGCCCCAGGTCACGTGCGTCTTCACCATGTTCCGCGCATCGCCGCGCGCTTCTGCGAGCAGCCCTCTCTCCAGGGCATTGATCGCGTCTCCCAGACTCATCAGGGAGACGACATCCGCTTCGGAAATCCACAAAGGCGATTGATCCGACATAACTATTTTTCTGCCAGAGGTGAAGGAACCGGCGGCGCCAGGCTCAAACTGTTGACGATCAGCGCGTGCGTAATATAGCGGCCAATCAGCATCAGTATGCCAATAGCCTGTTCGGCTCCGACGGCCTTGATCACCGCTTCAAGCTCGACATTGGTATTATGACCGCGACGCTCGATCACGGCCAGCGTCAACTTCTGCGTCAGAATTTCTGGTTCCGACATCCCGCCGCTTCCGTCCGCCTTAAGTGAAATCACGCCGCGGACCCAGTTTTCGCCAAAGCCGAGCTTGAGCGACAGGCGCTCGTGCTGGACGCGCTCGTAGGCGTTTTCATAAATTGTCGCCACAGTCAGCGACACGACTTCAGTCAGCCTGTCTGGCAGCGCATGCTTGAGATCTTCGGTGAACTGCATGAAAGACATCAGCGCCTGTGGCTGACCTCCCGCGCATTTGAAGAATTCGCCCAGATAACCCAGGCGCTCCACTCTCGGCCTTAACATCTCGGCGAGGTCGGGCCTAAGTTCTTCATACTCCAATCGCGGAATCAGGCTGCTCATCTATCGCTCCTGTTCGTTTTCATTCCCGGCGATCTGAACGTAAACCTGATTGTCTATCACCTGAACCGGATGAGGGCAGACGGGCGTCCTGACCGGGGGCGACAAAGGCTGGCCGGTCGGGATGTGAAAGCGGCCGCCGTGCAGAGGGCATTCAATGGTATCGCCTTCGATGAATCCTTCGGAAAGATATGCTCTGGCGTGCGTGCATCGGTTATCAGTGGCGTAGAACGTCCCGCCGATATTGTAGATCGCAAGCTGACGACCGCCGATCTCAACGCCACGCGCCGTTCCTTCGGCGATCTCGCTGACGTGACAGACGCGATGTAATTCAGATGATGACATAATGTCCCGGGGATCAAATGGGGATCACAATCAGGCTGGGAATTTGGATCGTGTCGTAGACGACAATCTTCTCCTTGAACTTATACTTGCCGTCTTCAAGAACGATTTTGTCTACGTACTTTCCCGCGTTGAATACTTTCGTCTCCTCGTCCTGAAGGGTCTGGAAAACGACGTAGTTCGATTGCGCCATCCAGACGTCGCCTTCCTGTCCAACGATTTTGAGATTGCTGGTCAGATGCCGCAGGTAACGAGGGGAATAGAAGAGCGCCTTGCGAATGGCGGTGACTCGATCCTCCATCATCGCCCTGCCTTCGCAGAACATGGTAGCTAGCGGGAGCCCTTGCTCGACATTCTCGCGGCCGATGAGTTTGTATATCCCGCGTTCGGAGAAGAACTCCGGCCACTCCTCCAGGCGGCCTTCGTCGAGGCGCCCCACATAATCGGTCAGCAGTTCTTCGAACTCGAATCTCAATTCTCTCAGGTTCACCGTTCGATCCTCGGATTAGTTGAAGCCCATGAGCTGACGATAGTAGTTATAAAAACCGCGAATCGCGGTTTCCGTGACCATATGATCCTCGTCCCGCCATTCGCGGCCGCCCATCTCCATCACCGCTGATTCGTCCTCGTGCCTCGCGCAGCCCCGTTGGGCCATCTCCATCGCCTCGGCGTCATCGATCGAAACCAGCCCCGAAGGCCCCATCAGGTTGGCCTGCTTCAGGCGGTAACCGATCATCACTTCATCATCATCATCGTATCCGAAGAAATCCCAGACGAGTTCGAAATGTTCCGGCCCTTTCGTCACGATTTGCCGCAAGGCCAGAGTATTGGTCTGCTGCTGCACGATCAGGTTGGGGAAGATGGTCTGCATGACCACAGTGTTTTCATCCTTGAATTCTCTCCGGTTGGCCAGCAGCGACGGGTCCTGCAATGAATAATCCGCCTTGAAATTGCTCATATCCACAGTGCCTTCCGAAGACTTCTGCTCGCCACGACGCGACACCAGCGCGGCGTGCATGCCGGTGTCATCCATTTCGATCTTTGATTTCTGGTCCGCGCGGAACAACCCGAAGGTTACCAGAAATACATGCAGCAGCGTCGCGTGATACGGGTCCTTGATGTTTTCAAAGATCAGTTTCCAGTTGCTCGCAATCTTCTGCCGCGTGCGCCCGAGCAGGCGCAATTCGCGTCCATCAAAAACACGCTCGAAGTAATAGAGCATCTTTTCGCCGAGATACTCTCTGAAGGGAGTCATCCGCGGATTGAAGGAAGCGAAGATCACCCCGTTATGAACATGCGCCTTGAGTCGGCGCATGCCGTGCTCGGACAACTGGAAATCCATCGGCATTCCGCCCACCTTGCGCCCACTTTCCACCACGCCGCGCTGGAAAGGCACCCCGAGCAGGGAACCCTTGAGGTCGTAATTCCACTGGTGGTAGAGGCAGGTGAAATCCGCCGTATTGCCGGCGGCCGCGCGGCAGACTCTGGCTCCGCGATGACCGCATTTGTTGACAAGCGCGTTGATCGAGTGATCTTCATCGCGCACGACAATGACCGATGTGTCGCCGATATAAGTCGTCTTGAAGTCGCCGGGGTTGGGAATCTCCGCCTCCAGTCCGACATAATTCCAGGTCGAACCGCGAAAAATCAGCTCCTGTTCCAGCTTGTAAACCCCAGGATCGGTATACACCCAGAAAGGCACACGGCAGTTTCCTTCTCTGGGCCACGTATAACTGTCCAGCCTTTCCCTCTCAACCTCGATCATAGCCTTGTAGTTCCTAATCAGCGGAGTGATGGTGATGGGCGACGCCATGTTCGCGCAAATGAGCATGCTCCTCTTCATTTTTCAGTTGGCCTGACGGCGGCGGCGTTGGTTCCGCCTTGCGCAGTTCCTGCTCGAAGCGCCGTTTGACGCTCGGGTCCTCCTTGTCGGCTTCGATCTGTTCGACTTCGAGCGGGATGCCGAGCCGCTTCGGAAAATCGCCTTCGGTGATCGCGTAATAGCGAGCTTTGGTCGCGCCGCTGTTGAAGTGCTGGTGATACCAGAAGTATGGCGGCGAGACGATAGAGCCCGTCTTCCAATCAATCTTCACCGGATTGTCCGCCTCTTTGAGGCTGTCCTTGCCTGCGAGCGAGAAGCCGCGACCGTTTAGCGTAAGAATGATCGCTTCATAAGGATGACGATGGCCGAGTTTGTATGAGCCGACCTCGAACTCGGACATGTGCGGTTCGAGTATTGTGTTGCCCGCCATCTCCCAAAACATACTCGCGTTGCCTCCGCCGCGCTCTTCCCACAGCACCACTTCGGAAGAACGAATGTCGCGCACGTAATTGGTCTTGTC
The DNA here is from genome assembly GCA_035714085.1 of Blastocatellia bacterium. GTDB lineage: Bacteria > Acidobacteriota > Blastocatellia > RBC074 > RBC074 > JAJVID01. The sequence continues at coordinate 9,341 of DASTMP010000235.1, read as the reverse complement.
CCAGCGCTTGCGCACCCGCGTGGTCTTGGTGAAGTAATCTGGCTGATCGTTATAGCGATCGGCGAAATCGAAGTTGAGATTATTGATCAGTTTCAGGCTGCCGAACACCTGCATCATAAAAGGAAACGTCGTGACGGCGAGCAAACGCGCCGGGCGCCCAGGATCGGAATTGAAGTGACGATGATAGACGTTCACCGGCGCGGCGAATAGACTGCCTTCGGCCCATTCGACCTTGTTCTTCCGCTTGCCTTCGCCGAAGACCGTGGAGCCGCGCCCGCCGAGCACGTAATAAAGTTGCTCGAAGAAATTGCGACGGGGGGCCAATGCTTTGCCTTCGGGAATCTCCAGAATCACCCCGTCCATGTGAACGTTGCCGGAGAAATTGAGGTACAGGCCGCGCCCTTCGATCTCAGGCCAGGGCCGCACTTCCTGGTTCTTCGCGTCGTAAATCGAGTAGCCCTCAACCATCGGCACTTTGCTTTCTCTGATCCAGTCGCGATAAAAATTACGCTCGACGCGCCCGCCGCCGCCGATGTTCGCGGGGCTGAGCTTTTCGCCCGGTTTTTGTTCGCCTTTTGGCTCTTGCTTGTCTATCTGCCTGCCCTGCGCTGACGCGTCAGTCGAGGAAGCAAGCAACGCCAGGCTGGCGGCCGAAGCGCGTTCGATAAACCGGCGGCGCGAGACCGCGCCGGTCACTAACTCATCAAACAGCTCTTTCATGACGGTTCTCCTTTGCGCGAGCGCATTCTGCTTTGAATTCACCGCGGATCAGCGCGGATGCGACGCGCCAGCGCGGATTATCCGTTGAGTGTAGGGAGGCGCCCCCCGTGGTTGCGGCACTATACGGTCAGTAAATCACGAAATTGCCTTTCTGCCCCGAAGGGGCAGCGGAAATTAGCCGGTGGCGTCAGCCACCGGACTGTGATAACCAAACGTCCGCGCCCCGGCAGGGGCGCAGGATAGTATATTCGCAATAATATTGAGCAACTGGTCCGTCGACCCTGCCGGGGCGGGAAACCATTTGCTATGACGTTCCCGGTGGCTGACGCCACCGGCTAATTTCCTCCAGCGCCTCCGGCGCGAAGAATGGCGATTTCGCGATTTACTGACCGTACCCGAAAGCCGCTTTAAATGCCGATCAACGGCCAATAGAACGGAACTAACAAAATCAAGATGAGCGATTCAACCAACGTTAACAACAATCCCATCCGAAACATGTCGCGGGCGTCGAAGTAGCCGTACGAATAACCGACGATCAACACGGCTGATTGATATACGAAAATCTTCCCGCCAGCCGCAAACGTCCAAACCATGCCGAGCGCCACCGGATCAAGCCCATGCGAATTCGCGAAGTTCATCAGCAGCGGCATCGAGGTTCCCAGCATCGAAACCTCGCTTGCCAGAAAGATATGATAGATGAACGCCGTCCAGTAGAGCGCGAGCGTCGAGCTGAAAACATTGGTCACGAGCGGTTGCATCCACGCGAGCATCACGTTGGTCAGCACGTCGAGCGCCCTGGTCGCGCTGAGCGCTTCGCCCATACTCACCGCCGCCGCGACGAAGAAGATCGGCAGATAATTGACGCGCTTGAGGTCCTCGATCTCCAACACGCCGACGCGGGGCAGGGAAGCGAACAATCCGACGCCGATGCCGATCAGGGCCGGCGAGATGTGATGAAAGTAATCGGTCATCCACAAGCAGACGGCGACGAGCATCAGGATCGCCGATTTCTTTTCGAGCGCGCTCCAGCGCCCCATCTTCTGTAGCTCTTCTTTGAGATAATCAGCCCCACCCGACATCACGTCTTTCTCCGGCGGATAGAGCCACAGCGTCAACCGCCACGCGACGAAGATCGTGATCAAATCGCACGGCAGATAGCTGATGAACCACTTGCTCCAAAGCACCGGGACCCCTCCGGCCTTTTCGATCAAGCCGCGCGCCGTGATCGAAGCCGCGCCCGCGATAATCATCTTGTCGAAGATGCCTGCCGTGTATGTGAGTATGAGAAACATCCCCCGCCCGACGTTGCTGCCTTTGCCCAGGCCGAAGGCTTCCATCAGGCCCAGCGCCACCGCGCCTAGAATCACCACGCGCGCGATTCCGGACGGGACCAGAAACGTCATCAGAAAATCTGACAGAATCAGTCCGAGCAATATGCGCGAATAGGTTTTACCCACGCGCGACATCACCAGAAATGCGATCCGCCGCGCCAGGCCTGATTTCGTAGCCATTGCGCCGAACAACACGGCGCCGAACAGAAACCAGGGCGTGTCGTTGGCGAAGCCGCTGAACGCGACGTTGAATTTTACGACGCCCAGGGCCCAGTAAAGATAGCACCCGATCAACCCGGTCAGGGCATGATCGAGAGCTTCCGTGATCCAGGCGATGATGATGAACGACGTGATCGCCAGTGTGCGCTTGGCTGTCGGCTCAAGCTCGAGCGGCGCAAACCAGATCGCGACGGGAACGACAACGCACAGGATGCGGCCCATGAAAACTCGCCACGAAGTCGGCGTCCGCGCGCCGGCGTCCGCGCGTTCGACGTCCGTGGGAGCGGACGCGCTTGCCAAACCTGCCCGTGACTGTTCGATCATCCATTCCCCTGAAAATCCCCGGGCACGCGCCGCTTCCGGCGCGCTTTGCCTCGAACATAGACCGAATGGGGGAGCCATGCGCGCTGGATGCGATGCCAGCCCAGGGCGCTTTCGATCAATGCGCCTTTCACCAAACACCTACGCCGGAAGCGGCGCCTGCCCGGGGACGATGCTTCTCTATTCGTCCAAAAACTTGCCCCATTTCTCTTCGGCCGCGCGACGCACAGCCGGGCTCGATTCCGCCACTGGCGGAAACTGGCTCAGCCACTCGTAGGGCCTGCACGCGTCAATCACAGCGCGCGAGCTGTGACCTTTCTGGTCCTTCGGAATAATCGGGTCGAGCGGTCCGCTCCAACTACGGCGGATGATCTCGATGTCTTCCGACGGATTCGAGCGCGTGGTCAGCGCCCAGAGCACGTCGTTCGTGTTCGACACGTCGATGTCGTCATCAACGACGATCACGTAACGTCCGAGATAGCCGCCCGCGTGGCAGTAGGCCGCGACCATTCCGGCCTGGCGCGCGTGGCCCGGATAACGCTGCTTGATCGAAACAATCGTCAGCAGGCGAGTGCCGCCCGCTTCGTGACACCACACGCCGCGCACATCTGGCACGCCTGCCGCTTCGAGCTCCTGCCAGATCATGGCCGAACGCGTGAAGCAGCGCATGTAATTGAACTCGCACGGCGGGCGAGTCGGAGGCGCGCCGAGGATGATCGGATTGTTGCGGTGATAGATCCGTTTGACTTTGATCGTCGGCTCCGGCCTGGTCGAACTCGCGTAATAACCCGTCCATTCACCGAACGGCCCTTCATCGCGCATGTCGTTCGGAGTCGCCTCGCCTTCAATGACGATCTCGGCGTGAGCCGGAATCGGCAGTCCCGTGAATTCGCCTTCGATGACCTGGACTGGGAAACCTTGAATGCCGCCGACCCAGTCGTATTCGCACACGCCGTACGGCACTTCGAGCCCGCCGGCCAGGTAGATCAAGGGGTCCTGCCCGAACGATACTGCGACCTTGCACGGCTCGCCCCTGCTGAAATACTTTTCGCGCATGATCCGGCCCTGCTTGCCGGGCGAGATGTAGAAGCCGAGCGTGTCTTCATCGTGAATCATCACGCGGTAGGTTCCAAGGTTGACCCATCCCTCATCCGGGTCGCGCGTGATGTCAATCGAACCCGTGCCTATGTAACGCCCGCCGTCGAGTTCGTGCCACTTCGGCGTCGGGAATTTCCACATGTCTATCTCTTTTCCCTCGAAGACATTCTCGAGCACGGGGCCGGTTTTGACCACTTCTGGCTTGATGTAGCTGATGTCACTGATGCGGCGTTTGAGCGCGTGAATGAAATCGAGCCTGCTGTGGCCGACCTCCATGTGCAGAGTGGCGCCGACGCGGTTGACCGTGTTCATGCTGTTTGAGAGAACACGATAGCCTGCCGGGTAGCCCTTGATGTTGTCGAAGAGCAACGCCTTGCTCTGCTCGCCGCGATGATGGCCCAGTTCAGTGATCGCGCCGATCTCGACGTTCCAGTCTGCGCCGTTGATGATTTTCAATTCCCCCAGCTTCTCCACGGACGCGATCCAGCTTCGTAAATCTCTTTGTTCCATGCTCAGCTCCCTGTGGAATGCCATTCGCTTGATTCAGTAAGAATAAGGATAGGTCTGCTGTTTAAAAGGTCTGACCTTGATCGGCGGAAATTTACCTACGCTTCAATGGCCTGTCAAGCGTCCGCGCCTTATCGATGACCATTCTTTCGTCGCTCCTTAACGGCGCGCTCTTGACGGTCGGCCTGTTTGGCGAGACGAGCCTGGACATCGACGATATGCTGGCGCATGGTCCGATAGGCGAGCTTTCCGTTACGCTTCCGAATCGCTTCGAAGACCTTGCGATGGCTGGCCAGGACATGGCGTAGCGTGTCCACCGGCGGATGAAGTTCGGTGATCGCCTTCGACGCCACGCCGAGCATCGATTCAGCGAGCATCGCCAGGATTGGGTTGCCGGTCGCGCGCGCGATGATCTGATGAAATTTCAGATCGAAAGAATTTGGGGGTTCCCGTTCCTCCACCGCCACGCTCATCTGGCGAATGACTTCTTCCAGCTCCTGGAGGTCTTCTTCCGTGACTCTTTCGGCGGCCAGGCGGGCGGCCTCAGGCTCAAAAATCAGGCGCACCTCGGCGATGTCGTTGATTGAAATCTTCTTGAGATGCAACAGCGTCTGAAACGAATTCGTCACCGGGCGATGATCCAGATCGGCAATGAAGATGCCGCCGCCAACCCCCTTTCGGACGTGAATCACTCCTTCCTGTTCCAGCGTCCTCAGGGCTTCACGAACAGAGGCTCGACTGGTTTCGAACTGCTCAGCCAGTTCACGCTCCGCCGGCAGCCGGTCACCCGCCTGTATTTTACCTGCGAAGAGGGTTTCTTTGATCTGCTTGACAATCTCATCAGAGAGTCTGGCTTTCCTGATCGTTTTGAACATTACTTTACCTCCTGCCGTTCTCGGCGTTTCGGATTGGGTCAATGGCCTGACCACGGACCAATTTATCACGTTTTCTTGACGGCAAAAAAGCGTTCCGGCGAGTTGGAGTCCTCGTGAGCGGCGCTGAATCGGCGCCAGTCGCCCCCCGTCGACTATGGATAAGGCCCGAATTGCGCGCCAGCGGCGTCAGGTTCTCGGTATTATGGCGATCTTTCTGGTCAACAAGCGGAGAAGCGCTCTGCGTGTCAGGCTAGAAAGGCTTAGGACAGGGCGTTCTTTATAGAATCCGCCCGGCCTCGGATTCTTTTTACGGAGCGCGCGACTTGATCAATCGCATCATCGCCAGCCAGGAGCGCCGGATGATGAAGCGTCAGCATGTTCGCGTCGGCAATGGTTGCGACCGCCAATTCGCCCGCCTTACGGAACCGGCGAGAAGAGCGGCACAGGTGCAAGGCGCGGAATCCGGCGTTGAATTCGATTCCTTCGGCGCGTGCGGCCCGCACGAACAGTTCACGGGAAAGGCCGTCGAATTCAACGGGGTCATATCGAAACCCGAGTTTGTAATAACCCGGGAAGTCTGACGTCTCTCGGTTTTCCAATAGGCGGAGGCCCGAAATGGCTTTCAAGCTTTCCGCCAATTTCGAGACGCTCTTCGAGCGCTCTCGGTTTCTGTCGTCTAGCCTCTCCAGTTGCGGGAGAAGAACAGTCGCCTGTAACTCCGAAAGAGGATAGGCATGATTCCCGCGGTTGCAATAGACCTGGGCCCGCTGCCTGATTTCCGGAGACGAGGTCAGCAGCGCGCCTCCACGCCCGGCGCTGAGAAGTTTGCTGCCGCCGAAACTGATCACGCCGGCGTCGCCCCAGGTCCCGGCTTTCCGCCCATCGATCAGGGCGCCTGGCATTTGACATGCGTCTTCGATGACCCGGAGGCCGTGTTCACGAGCGATCTCGACGACTCGTTTCATCGGGACAACGCCCCCATGAAGATGTGAGACCAGGACGGCGCGGGTGTTCGGACCGATCGCCTCGCCGATCAATTCCGGATTGAGATTCCAGTTGTCCGGATCAAGATCAACCAGGACTGGTCGCGCGCCCACGGCGACAACGTCATTGAAATTCCCGATAAAATCATAGGCGGCCAGAATGACTTCGGCGCCGGGCCCGATCTGTAACGCCCTCAGCGCCAGTTCAATCGCGAAGGTTCCGCTGCAACAGAGCTCGACAAATTCGACGTCGTGATAGGAAGAGAGTCGCTCCGTCAGCAGACGAGAGTTGGGTCCGTGGTAAAGTCCCCAGCCGCCCTCGTCCAGACTCCGTTTAACCGCCAGCGAGACTTCTTCCCACGCGGGCGGCCAGGCGGGCGGCCCTTCAGGCCGTAGAGGCATTCCGCCGAGAATCGCGGGCAGCGTCGGGTCGTTTGATGTAGACATGCGTTTTGTAGATCCTCGCGATCGAAACCTTGTAAAACCTCTGCGCGTATCTCATCATACTAAAAATTTTCACGCTACACTTTTCAACCGGTTCACTAACATCAGGGAGCTATTTAATGAGCAAAATGCGTTTTTTGATGGTCGGAGGTTTTTTAGGGGCTGGCAAGACGACGACTCTCGGCCGTTTGGCGGGCAGTTATATCGAGAAGGGGCTTCGCGTTGGTATTGTGACTAACGATCAGGCGACGGATCTTGTAGACACCCACACCCTGCGGCAGCGAGGCTTCGATGTCGAAGAAGTCCCGGGCGCCTGTTTCTGCTGTAAGTTCGATGATTTGCTTTCGACCATTGGCCGCCTGGAGCAATCCCAGACGCCGGACGTGATTTTGGCCGAACCTGTGGGCAGTTGCACCGACCTCGTCGCGACCGTCGTGCAGCCGATCAAGCAGCTTTATCCCGACCGGTTTCAAACTGGACCCTATTCGGTGATCTTGAAACCCAGTCATGGCCTGCGCATTCTTCGCAATGAGGAGGACGCCGGCTTTTCGTCCAAAGCGGCCTACATCTTTCGCAAACAGCTCGAGGAGGCCGACGCGATTCTGCTCAATCGGATCGATGAGCTAACCCCCGAAGAAACCGACGAACTGGCCGCGCTTGTCAAGGAAGTGAATGGGGATGTCCCGATCTTACGCATCTCCGCGAAGACCGGGCAGGGGTTCGACGCGCTCGAAGAGTTGTTGGCCCAGGAAGGGAACTTTGGCCGCCGGATTCTGGACCTCGATTACGACATTTACGCCGAAGGCGAGGCCGAATTGGGGTGGCTCAATAGCAGTTTGAAACTGTCAGCTTCCCGGGAATTTGAACTGGATGAATTGCTTCTTGATGTCGTGCGCTCACTTCGCGAGCGGCTAGGCGCGGAGAAATACGAGACTGCGCATTTGAAAGTCATCGGGTTGTGGGAGGGGTTTTTCGGCGTGGCCAATCTTGTCAGCCGCGACAGCGAGCCGGAGTTGTCACTCCCGTCGCACAGCCGGGTCAGGGAAGCGGACCTGATCGTCAACGCCAGAGTCGCAACCGACCCTGCCATCCTCGAGACCTTTGTGCGAGAGGCGGTTCTCAAGGCTGGAGAAGTCCGTGAGGCGCAGGTCGATTTCCGCCAGACGCAGAGCTTTCGTCCGGGTCGGCCCGTGCCTACGCATCGTTACGCTGCCGATACAGTTGCGTAAGCTACCTGCGGTTGTGGGACAGGCTGTCATCCTTGCCATTACGCACATGTTTGCGCGAGGTGGATATTCACATTCTCAGCCTGCGGAGCAGGCGGCAGAATAAAGCCTGGGGTGAAGCGTTAGCGGAACTCCAGGAACGCCGCATCGAAAACCATCAAGCCCGCGAACGCGGGCGACAGCGCATCCTCACAGATACTTTTCGTTGTATTCAATACCATTCGCTGCCAAAAATTCTATGAACTCGTCTCTGAATGGCTGTCGCCCGCGTTCGCGGGCTGGTGTGGTTTTATGGGCCGAATTCCTGGGGTTGCTGCCTTCGGCTTCACCTCAGGCTTTATGCTGTCGCCCGCATCCGCGGGCTGAGATCCGCGCCTTACATTCTGTAAAAAATGTGAGTAATGACAAGGATGTCATCTTATCCCACTCACGCAAATGCAAACCAAAGTAGTTAGCCGAAACTACGATCAATGCCAAGCAGCGCAAGGGCGCCCAGGCCATAGAATGTGTATTCAGGGTCCGCTCCGCCATCCCAGGCCGCCCCTCTATATCCGCCTTCGGCGCCTTCGAGCTTATTTACGAATTGGAGACAATTTTTGGTGTCGATCTGTTTCACAAAGCCGAGTTCGTGCGCGGTCAGCATTACTGTAAAGGTTGATAACAGATCGCAGAATGGAATCTGGGTATTCGCCCGGAATCCTCCCTCATCGCCCCTTATACTGGTCAGAAAAGTTTCAATCCCAAGCGTTGTCTGATCGTCAATCGATCCGAATTGTTTGAGCAGCGCGGCTGCCGCGGCGGTCGGATTTGCGCCGCTTCGTTTCATCTGCCTGATTTCAACGAAACCGCCGTCGTCTCGCCGCCTGGACAGAACGAAGCGCTCGACGCCGGCCACGTCGGGCAACGATCTTCCGAGCAATTCATAACAGAGCGCCACTAGAAAAGTATGATAAGTGCTGCCCACGCCTCCTTCGCTGGTTCTGGCGTATCCGCCGTCGGGGCGGCGGAACGCTTCGAGCGAGGCGGTTACTTCATCGGCAAAACTTTCTGTATCGCCTGCAAAAGGCTCCAGGTTCCCGATCAGCTGGACTGTAATCACCGAATAGAGCCAACTCACCAGGTCGATCAAGCTATATTCCCGCCTGGCGGTGGCGGCGCTTCTCAAGTACGTGGCGATGTCCTGACAGCGGGAGTGATCCAGCGCGTCCAGGAGAGCCAGCGCGCGCACCGCGAAGCTCGTGTAGTAGAGATCGGAGCCGCCCTCACGACCGGCGAAACCGCCGTCCGCCTGCCGGAAGCGAAGGATGAAATTCACGTGTCGCGAGGCCCGCTCTGGATCCAGGCGTCGCAACTCGCTCGCAAGACGTTTGGTCAGGCGCAGGAGAAAGCTGTCATGCAGCGCAGCGCCAAGGCTGAGCCTGACTGAAAGCGGAAGACGTTCAGTTAATCGCCCGAGAAAACTGTTCCGCAAGTTCATCATTCTCCTCAGAAGCCCCCCGCCGCCTCCGGCGGCGGGGGGCAAACTTTTCCTAAAACCGCCAAATGGCGGCTGTCTCAATTGATTTTCAATTGGCGGCGCCGCGCAGTTTGATCTCAGACTGCCGCCTGCTTGGCCTT
>DASTMP010000234.1:0-29940 GCA_035714085.1 Blastocatellia bacterium | reverse complement strand
GCTCGCGTTCCTCTATCGCGCCAGGGCGATTGAAATGTCTGAGACCGTGGAGAGTAGAGCGCGAGCCGAGAACAACGCGCTCGATCGCCGCGACGTCGAGCCTTTATGGGGCGATCTGTTGCGCTCCTCGGAGCCGATACTGGTCGTTTACAGCAACACGCTCTTTCAAGGCACGGTGGAAAAGGGAATGAAATTGTTCAAGCCGCTCGACGCCCCAGGCAGCAGTCTCGGCTCGCCTAGCATCCCGCAAAGCGAAACCGAGAAGAGCAAAGAGCCGGTGACCGAACTCTACACCGGTATCGGCGAGGTGATGGGCTCATACTTCCTCGGCGACTTCTTCGCCCGATTGGGGCACGCCTCGCGCGTCAAACGCAGCCTGCTCCTGACCTGGGAAGACCTGAAGACCGAAAACATCGTCGTGCTCGGCTCGCCGGCAGAGAACTTCTTCCTCCGCGATCTGCCTCAGAAGCAGGACTTCATCTTCAAGCCCATGCCGGACGACAACGGGAATAGCACGTTCGGCATCGTCAACGCCAACCCGCAACCCGGCGAGCAGCGGCGTTATCTGGCCAAACAGGACGGCCCGTCGCGCAGCCAGATTTCGGAAGACTATGCGGTGGTAAGCCTCTTGCAGGGACTCGACGGCAAAAAAAGGATGCTGATCCTCGCCGGCATCACGACCCACGGAACCCAGGCCGCCGTCGAATACGTCACCAAGCCCGATTACATCCGCGACCTGGTCAGAAATCTGAATACCGTGCCGGCCGCCCCGGCCGCCCCGGCTGCCCCGGCTGCCCCGGCTGGAGGATCGCGGAAACTGCCGGGCAATTTCCAGGTGCTGGTGAGAGTGAAGGTGAACGGCGGCGTGCCGGTGCAGGTCTCCTATGTCACCCACCACAGGCTCGATCAGAGATAATTGAAGTCTCTGCATAAATCGGGAAGGGCGCCCTGGGTACGCATCGCTTCCAGCGTGCAGTCTCGGCAGGAGGTAAATCATGAATCAATGGGCCGTCTAACCGAGACTGCACGCTGGAAGCGATGCGTACCCAGGTTTGCGCAAATCAAAGTGTTGATTGCACAGGTTCTTATTTGCACAGCCCTCAAATAATTGTTGATTGCAACCCCCTATCCAGACATCTATAATCCGCGCAGTCATTTGTACAGCGACGCGCGCGTAAGCTGGCGGCGCTTTGCCTGGTCAACCGCTCGTTTACGCGCGCGTCGCCGTGCCATCCTCAGGCGTTCTGATTTAAACTAAACGCGCCAATTGAAAATCAGAGAGGATAATCAAACCATGGCTGAGCACACCTACGAAGAATTGAGACATAAGACCGTCGCTCAACTGCGTGAGATCGCCGCCGGCATCGAGCACGATGCGGTGAAAGGGCACACGCAACTCAACAAGGAGCATCTGGTCACCGCAATTTGCAAGGCTCTAGACATTGACACCTTTACTCATCATCACGCCGCTGGGATCGACACCGCCGCGGTAAAATCGCAGCTCAAGGAATTGAAAAAGCAACGTGACGAGGCTCTGGCGGCGCACGATCACCAACGGCTCAAAGACGTGCGCCGCGAAATCCATTCGCTCAAGGTCAAGCTGCACAGGGCGGCCGTATGAACCCCAAGGCGACGCCACTGAAACAACTATCTTTGCGGCGATACTGGGCGCTCGCGGCATTCTTTACGCTTTTCCAGAAGGGACTCGCGCCGGCTGACGCGACCGATACTATCGACCAGACGGACGACGATGAGCCTGACCAGGGCCGTATTCGCTGCCCGTTGTGCCAGTGGCAGCCGGACTCGGGGAGTTCCTGGGCGTGCGGTGACTGCGCGCATCCCGAATATTTCTTCGGCGGCTGCGGCGCGGTATGGAACACGTTTGACACGCGCGGGCTGTGTCCCGGCTGTGGGCATCAATGGCGATGGACGGCGTGTTTGAGTTGCGGGGGCTGGTCGCAGCACGAAGATTGGTATGCGAAGAATGATGAATAATTCAATTCCTCGACATTCGACGCGCCAAATACTTCTGGTTGCGATTTTATCATACGCGCTGGTCTGCCTGGGGGCGGCCGGGCAAGGCGGCAAACCCGCCGCCGGAAGCGCGCCCATTGTAAGCAGTGAGGACGGTTACCGCGTGAAGTTCACGAACGTCGCGCGCGCCGCCGGGGTCACGCATAAGACAATCTACGGCGACGAGCGCAAGAACAAATACCTGCTGGAAACGACGGGCTGTGGAGTCGCCTGGTTCGATTACGACAACGACGGCTGGCTCGACCTCTTCTTCGTCAACGGGACGCGCCTCGGCGGCTTTCCGAAAGGGGAAGAGCCGACAACTCACCTCTACCACAACAATCGCGACGGAACCTTTACCGACGTGACTAAACAATCGGGGCTCGCCCGCGCGGGCTGGGGGCAGGCGGTCTGCGCCGGCGATTACGATAACGACGGCTTCGACGATCTCTTCATCTCGTATTACGGCAAGAACGCGCTCTACAAAAACAATGGCAACGGAACATTCACTGACGTTTCGGAGAAAGCCGGCGTGGCGGGCCAATCGAACAAGCCGGCCCGATGGGGAAGCGGCGCGGCGTTCATCGATTACGACAAGGACGGCGACCTCGACCTATTCGTCGCCAATTACATCGACCTCGACCTCAAGACCGCGCCCACGCCCGAGACCGGGCCGTGTCTGTACAAAGGCGTGATGGTCGCCTGCGGCCCGCCGGGGCTGGAAGGCGGCAAGAACATCCTCTACCGCAACAACGGCGATGGGACCTTCACGGATGTTTCGGACAAGGCCGGCATTCTGAAGACCTACGGCACGTACGGACTCGGAGTCGTCGCGGCGGATTTCGACAACGACGGGTGGCCGGACATTTATGTCGCGAATGACTCGGCGCCAGCGGCGCTCTACCACAACAACAAAGACGGGACGTTCACCGACATCGGCGTCGAGGCGGGCGCGGCTTACAGCAGCGACGGCAAGCCGCAAGCCGGAATGGGCGTGGGCGTCGGCGATTATGACGGCGACGGGCTGCTCGACATCTTCAAGACCAATTTCTCCGGCGACACCTCGACGCTCTATCGCAACCTGGGCGTGAAGTCGGGATTGCTGAGCTTCGACGACGTGACATTCACCGCCGGGATCGGCGTCAACACGCGCTTCCTGGGCTGGGGTTGCGGGCTCGTGGATTTCGACAATGACGGCTGGCTCGACATCTTCCTGGTCAACGGTCATGTCTACCCCGAAGTCGAGAAGCTGACCACCGAGGCCGGCTACCCTCAACGCAAAGTCCTCTATCAGAACCAGCGCAACGGCTCGTTCAAAGACATCGCCGAGAAGATCGGCGGACCGCTTTTAGAGCCGACGGCGAGCCGGGGCGCCGCGTTCGGCGATTTCGACAACGACGGCGACGTCGACGTCGTGATCAACACGGTCAATGATCTTCCGGTCCTGTTGCGGACGGATTCGGCGACGAATAACAACTGGATTTTGATCAAGCTCGTCGGCGTGAAGTCAAACCGCGACGGCGTAGGCGCGCGAATAAAGGTTGACGCCGATGGCAGGACGCAGATCGGCGAGGTTCGCAGCGGCGGCAGCTACTATTCGCAGAACGACATGCGCGTCCATTTCGGTCTGGGTAAGGCGACGAAAGCGCGGACGATCGAAGCGCGATGGCCGAGCGGCGTGGTTGACACTTTAAGTGACGTGGCGGCGGGCCAGGTCGTCTACATCAAAGAAGGCGCCGGGCAGATTAAACCTGTGGCCCAAAACGCGGCAAGGCGATAAACAAGCGAACTCGCGTCCCGCCAACAGCGTAGAAGCGGGAAAGTATTCCAGACTTCCGACGGAGGAAATGTATGTTTTGCCCTTCTTGTGGGTTTGAATACACGCAGAAAACCAATTACTGCAAACGCTGCGGCGAGGAGTTGATCGCCGCGCCACAGAGCGTCGAAATCAAACCACAGCGATTTCAGGCCATTGGCATGCCCTTCGTCGTCGTGGGGTTTTTGGGTATCGTGGGTTTGTTCATGAATCTCCTTTCCTATCACGTATTGCTCAGCAGACACGACGTGTCTCCCCCCGATGCGTTTCTCTCCTTAGCGCTTGGCCTGTTGTTTGTCGGCGGGATAGCAGGATTTTTAATCCGGCAACTGTCACGCCTGATCACTGCTCAGCAGAAATCGAATCAGGCTCCGGCGCAGGAGCGCGTTATCATCAGGGAGGCGCAAGTCCCACGTCTCGGAATGACTAATGACCCGGTTCAAGGCATAGTCGAGCCGTCCAGCGTCGTCGAGCACACCACTCGGCAGATGGCCGGCGTTTACGGCGAACCGAAGGCGACGAAGTAGGCGAATTATTTTGAATGATCGGATGAAATGGAGGCCGTATGTTTTGCCCTTCTTGCGGTTTTGAATACACGCAGAAAACCAACTATTGCAAACGCTGCGGCGAAAGCCTGAGCCTGACTGGCGTCGTTGGCTCGGCCAAAATGGAGCGTCCGAAATTGGCAGCCATGTTCTGCGCTGTCGCGGCGTTCGGCGTTGTTGGGATGATCACAGTTTTCTCAATGTACAACATCCTGTCGGAGAGAGGGTTACGCGGAGATGAACTCATGCTCCCGTTTATGATGGGTATGATGTTCACCGGCGCGATTGCGGGGCTGCTGATCTGGCAGCTGGCGCGAATGATCACGGCTTACCAGAAAGGGGGGCGGAACGTGATTGTGGAGAAACACTACATCCGCGAATCCCCGCCAACTCAACTCGGCGCGCCGACCGACCAAATTCAGCAGGCCGTAGAGCCTCCGAGCGTCGTCGAGCACACGACGCGGCAAATGGCCGGTAAACACAAATGACCTGTTAAAACGGAGGCCACATGTTTTGCCCAACCTGCGGATTCGAGTACACACAGAAGACCAACTACTGCAAACGTTGCGGCGCCAGCCTGACCGCCGCGGACAAAGCGCCCGCGACACAATCCCCCAATCTGAAGATCTCAGCTATGTTTTTAGTGATCGCCGCTTTCGTTTTATTCAGCCTGAATCAGATATACGGAATCTACATGAAGATGCTTTACGCGAATGTGCGCGGGCCCGAACTGTTTATTCCGCTCCTGCTCAGCTTCGCTTTGATCGGCGCGGTCGCCCTTCTGCTCGTCTGGCAGTTGTCGCGGGTGATCACGGTGGCCCGAAGGCAGGCGGAGCAGCCGACGTTCATCGAAGTTCAGCCCCAGGCGCCGCTCGCCGCGCCCGCCGACCCGATTCGGCAGGCGGTCGAGCCTCCGAGCGTCATCGAGCACACGACGCGGCAAATGGCCGGCGCTTACCTGAGTGACGCCCAGAAAAAATGAAAACGCGCCTCTGGGAGCGCCGCTCCTTGCGGAGTTTCCCGCAGGCAAGGATGGGCGGCGCTCCCAGGGATTTTCGGAGGAAATTATGTTCTGTCCGTCATGCGGCGCCGAAAGCGCGCAAAAAACCAACTTCTGCAAAAGGTGCGGGGCGAATATGAACCCGGCGGCCAACACGGTCGAGGTTCACTTGCCGCGCGCCAGAGTCTCCGGCATGGTTTGGGCGATTGCCGGGTTTAGCCTCATCGGCTTGATAGCCTCGTTGATTATGTTAGGTTCGATGGGCGGCCCTTGGAGTGGGTATCCCAAAGAATTGATTATCATCGCTTTTATCGCATGCCTGGCGCTTATCTTCTCCGTCGCGGGATTGATGACCTGGCAACTGGCGCGATTGATCAACGTCTATCGGGACGCCGTCAGCCAAACGATCAACAAGGCTCAGTTTGAGGTTTCGCCGCCGCCGCAACCCCAACCGGTTTACATCCAGGCCGCGAAGTCGCCGGCGCCGAGCGTTGTCGAGCACACGACCCGACAGATGGGGGAGCTGTACAGAGAGCCGCATTCGCGTGAGTAGATTCGACTCTTGACATTGATTGAGAGCGGAACAACAATTTGCCGCCATGATCGAACAAATCAAACAAGTTCTGGAGGAACACCTCTTGCCGCATCTCGAAACGATGCGCGGCGAGATCAAGGATCTCACCACGCAGGTCATCGCGCAGGACGCCAAAATCGAAGCGCTGCGCCGTGGCATGGAGCTGGCGCGCCGCGAATCTGAATTGACGCGCCGCGAGTTCCTCACGGAGATCAAGCGCATTGAAGATAAACTCGCCGCCGAACTGCACGCGTCTTCCGCAGAAGTACAGGTGGTCGCCGCCGAACTCAGGCGCGTGAATGACGCGATCGTCGCCGAGATCAGGCGTGTCGAGGAGAAATTCGCCGCGGAGACCCGGGCCAATTCCGCCGAAATCCGCCGCGCTGAGGAGTCGCTCTCGACGGACTTCACAAGGTTCGAAGGGATAGTGGACATGCGTCTGATCGCGATGAATGAGAAGCTCGAATTCACTCGCCGCGAGCTCCTGGCCGAGATGAAAGCCGTTGAGAAGATGGATACTGCGGCCTGAGGTTTTCCCCAATGATAAAGAATTTGCCATGATGGTCGGGGACCCTCTCCCGCCCCGCCTCAAACAATTGCCCAAACCATTGAATTTCAAACAAGGAGAATTCTATGCTCAAATTGAGAACTCAGCGGTTCGCCCTGCTGATTACAACCCTGGCGATAGTCGTCAATATGGCGCTGTCCGGCGTGACTTTCGCCCAGCATGGGCGCGGGCGTTTCAACGACAAGAAGGCGGGAAAATTCATCAATGGTCATGACGCCCGCGACGGCCGATGGGACGGGCGCGGGCCGAGGTCCAGATTCGGGGACAGATGGGACCGCAACGACAGGTTCAGATTCAGAGATAGGCGGAATCGCGACGAATGGCGGCACAGACGGCGGGACGCCGACTGGCGTCGACGCGAAATACTGCGTCGCAGACGGTTCTGAAACAACATGGGGCGGGGAAAACCCGCCCCTACATTTTGGCGTCTATTTGGGGCGGGCGCCGATCACGCTGTAGACGACGATGGCCAGTTCGAGAGGTTCGACCGGTTTAGCGACGTGCATGCGAAAGCCGGCTGCGAGCGCGCGCAATCGATCCTCGCTACGTCCGAAAGCAGTCAGGGCGATGGCCGGTATCTGCTCCGACTGAGGAACGCCCATCTCAGCCTCCAGCTCTCTAACTTTTTGAAGCACCGCATAACCGTCTTCTTCCGGCATAGCGATATCGAGAATCAGGGCGTCGGGGCGGACGCCTCCCGGCGGGTCTGAGAGGACCGCCAGCGCCTCCACTCCCGACGATACCGCCATCACCTGAGCGCCGCATCCCTCGATGGCCAGCCTGAGCAGCGCGCGCGCCTCCTCCTGATCATCCACAATCAAGATCAGCGCTCCGTCCAACGACGGAGCCGTGTCGAGCGGGATGGCGTTGTCAGTCCGCACTTCGTCCCTCGCAGGCGTCCCGCGTTGCGGCGGCGCCGCAGGGCCGGGCTGCATAGCCAATCCTGGCAGCGTGACTACGAAAGTCGCGCCGCGTCCGGAGCCCTCGCTCGCGGCGCTGATCGTCCCGCCGTGTAATTCGGTCAATTGCTTGACCATCGACAGTCCCAGCCCCAGGCCGCCGAAGCGTCGCGTCACCGAAGTGTCAGCCTGTCGGAAGCGGTCGAAGACGTAAGGCAGAAATTCCGGCTCGATACCCTCGCCGTTGTCGCTGACGATGATGCGGATGCGCTCGGCGTCGCTCTTCATCCGTAACTCGACACGTCCGCCTTCCGGCGTGAATTTGACGGCGTTGGAGAGCAGGTTCCAGACGATCTGTTGCAGGCGATCCGCGTCGCCCAGCACAATTTCGGGCTGCGGGCCGAAATGGGCGATCAGCTCGACTCCTTTCGACTCCGCCGCCGGATGTATAGCGTCGAGCGCGGCTTCGATCACGGGCGTGAGGTCGGTCGGCTGCGCTTCGAGGCGCAACCTGCCCGTGATGACGCGCGCCGAATCGAGCAGGTCTTCGACGATCTGGAGCTGCGCCTTCGCGTTGCGTTCGATGATGCTCGCGGCTTGCGCGACGAACTCGCCGTCGTTCGGGCTGGAACGCAGCAGGCGCGTGTAGCCGAGGACGATGTTCAATGGCGAGCGCAATTCGTGCGATATCATGGTCAGAAATTCGTCTTTGGAGCGGTTGGCGGCTTCAGCCACGGCGCGCATGCGCTCGGCTTCTGCGCGCGCGGCCCTCTCCTGTTCGTAAAGCCGTTCGCGTTCGATCTCGGCCCGCTTGCGCTCGGTGATGTCCGTAACGCTGACCAGCGCATGGGCGATGTTCTCGGCCGGCGGCGGATAGCTGATGGTAATGATGGCGTCCAGACGGTCTCCGCGGAGCGTCTGGAAGACGGTCTCCGCGGTGAAGGAGCGCCGGCCTTCGGCGAATGCGACCAGGTTGTCGATGAAGACCTCCATCGATTCCGGCGTGAAGGTTTGGCAAAATGAAGAGATAAGTTCGTCCTTGTCGCGCGCGCGCAACATTCGCAGCGTCTCGTCATTGACGTCTATGACTTTTATCATTCCGACGGCCTGCTGCGCGAACTCGGGGCGCCGGGCGAAGTAATCGCGGAAATCGCTCACGCCTTGCGAGCGCAACTCGTCGAGCGCCGACTTGACGAGGGAGACATCTTCCTCCCAGATGGAAACTCCGGCGGTCTCGAAGATGTATGAGTAGCGCGCCTCACTCTCGCGCAACCTCTCTTCAGCCAGCTTGCGATCCGTGATGTCTTCCACCGCCCCGTAAATCCGCGTCACGCGCCCCGCCGCTTCATCCCATACCGCGCGCCCGTAATCACGCAGCCATCGCGTCTCGCCGTCGCGCGTGACGATCCGATACTCGCTCACGTCTTCTTCCCCGGCGAGCAGGCGCTGCAACCGCCGCTGCGCCAAGGGCTGGTCTTCCGAGAAAACGTGACTTTTCCATCCGCCTCGGTCCCGGGATTCTTCGGGAGAGAATCCGGTGATGCGGGTAAAAGCGGCGGTCACTTCTTCCAGCGTCAACTGCCCGTTTGTCGCGACGCCGTATTCATAAACGTAATCGGAGGTCAGTTCGGAGACGGCCCGGTAGCGTTCTTCCGAACGGCGCAGCGCCGCTTCCGCCCGCGACCGCGTAACGTCGAGGCGCGAGATGTCGCGCATGGCTTGCCAGACGAGGGCCGCCAGGATGGCCATGCCACTGACAATCAACAGCGCGTTCTGGGCCTGAGGCTGCACGACCGAGGCCCGCTCGCCCCACTCCGTCAGGAATCCGACCGCGACCAGCGTCAATCCGCCCCCGAGCGCCAGGCGCCGCGCGAGAATGCCTTCAGGCCCGCGGCTGACGAAGCTCGCGATCAATCCGCCTCCCTCCTGCGTCGCCAGCGCCACCACGTTGAGAGCGAGTATCGTGATGGCGGAATAGGTTGCGGCGCGGGTGAAGGAGAAGAACCCGATGGAGTCGGGCGCGCCGTATAAAGAGCCGATGATGGTCGTCATCGCGCCGAAGCCTGAAGTGAGGGAGAGCAATTGCGCGATCCGGGCCTTGCGTTCCGCCTCGCTCCGCAACCACACCAGGGCGAAACCGGTGAATGTGAAGCAGAGCGCGTTATTGAACGACATCCGAGTCAGATACAGCGGCGAACCCGCCTCATCGCGGAAGAACCACAGGGTTATGGGAATGTCCCAGGCGCCGAGATACTGGCTAAGCGTCAGCAGGCCGGCGAGCGCCACGAGGGCGCCACAGTATCGCGCCGATCGTCTCTTTGATAGCGATTTCTGCGAAAGGCGCCACAGCGATAAGGAAGAGATCGTCAGCGCGAAGCAGAATACGGTCGCCGGAGGGATCGTCGCGAGACTCTTCAGCGATTCGAGACCTGCGACCCAGATTGTCAACGCGAGCCAGCCAATGAGGGAGCGGGTAGATGGGCCGACGACCGCGCCGGCGATAGATTTCGAGAAAAGGAATTCAGCCACAAATGAACATTAACCTCGGTCTAGTCGATAAACTCGCACAGCGTTCTCGTAAAACAATTTTCGCTGATTCTCGGCGCCGGCGTCTTCGGTCAAGAGCGACAAGGTTTCCACCCACTGCTTGAAACTCGCCGCCAGAGAGCAGACCGGCCAGTCGCTGCCGAACATCACGCGATCCCACCCGAAACAGGCGATCACATGCTCGACCGCCGGCCGCAGGGTCTCGGCGGTCCCTCCCGTCTGGATCGCTGGGCTCGCCGGGTTCGTCTGGCTCGCCGGGCCTGTCAGATCAGTATTGACCACTATGCCCGAAATCTTACAGACGACGTTCGGGAGGCCGGCGATCTCCCGCAAATATTCGCGCCACTCGTCGAACTCTCCTTCTACGGCGTCAGAACGCAGATTCGGGTTGCCGCAATGGTCGAGGATGAAGTCGACGTTCGGGCAGTGTTTGACGAGATAGATCGCCTGGGGCAATTGGCGCGCCAGGACGCAGACGTCGAATGTCAGGCCGTAATCTTCGAGGGATTTGACGTTCTCGACGAAAGTGGTCGCCGCCGAGAGATGGTCCGGCTCGGTATGGAGTATGCGGCGCACGCCTTTCAACAACCGCTGCCCCGCGATCCGGTCTACGTATTCGCGGAAGCTGTCGTATTCAGGACGGGCCGCCGCGACGACGCCCGCAATCGGATTGTCGTCGTTCCTGGCCAATGAGAGAACGTGAAGCGTCTCCTCGAGCATGTAATCCTCGTCAATGTCGGCCTCGACGTGAACCGATCCGGCGATCCTCAGGTCGCGCGTCGCCTCGTAATAGTCACTGAGTCTGAAGCTGCGGTTGAGCGCGGGCTGGCTTGACGTCCACGAGTAGGGAAATTGATCGAGGTCCCAGAGGTGTTGATGCGTGTCAATGATTTCCATAGTCACGGTGGAGGTTGGAGGTCGGAGGTTGGTATCAGTTGAAATGCGCATTTAAACCAACCACCAACCACCAACCACTTTGTCAAATGAAAAGGCGGCTGACATGATCAGCCGCCTTTGTTAGATTGTCGAGTCTTTAGCCGAAAATTATTTCTGGTTAGGCCTGTTGATCGGACCGAGCTTGGTATTCGCGGTGTTTTGACGCCACGAGCGCCGGGCCAATTCGGCGGCGTTGGGCATCTCGGACACGGCCCGCTGCAATTGGACGTCAAGGTCAGCCAGACCTTGATCCGCCTTGTCGGAGCCGTAAGCCGCCGTCAGAGCTTCGTAGCGTATCCGCGCCCGGAGCCAGACAATGTTATCTTCGATCATGGCCGGCGTTACGCCGTAATCGGGATTGTCTTTATAAAACTTCGTGGCGAATTCGCGGAACGAGTTCAAGACGTTGTCGGTGATCATAAACTCGTTCGGCGCCAGTTTGTGGTCGTAGTCGATGCCGTTGGTCTTGAACTCCGGATGCCCCGCGATTTGCCCGTTGACCAGTTCGCGCACGAACAGGAAGACGCCGGAAAATAGCCGGATCTGCGTGGGAGTGAAGAAATCCGGCGAGAGGAAGTTCACCGGCGGGACCTTGATGTCCGGCTCGATGCCGCCTCCGCCGTAAACCGTGCGCCCGAGATCAGTCTTCTTCTCATCGGACGCATTCCTCGGCGGCTCCGCGTCGCTGACGCCGCTGCGGCGCGAGTAGTATTCAAACAGCGATCCGTTCGAGTAATCGCGCTGAATCAGCCGCCCGCTCGGCGTGTAGTAATGGGCGATGGTCAATGTCAACGCGCCGCCGCTCGACGGGACTGGGAAGATGCGCTGAACAAGGCCTTTGCCGAAGGTGGATTCGCCGATGATCAATCCGCGGTCGTGATCCTGAATCGCTCCGGACACGATCTCGGAGGCGGAAGCGGTCCGGCGGTCGGTCAAGACCACGAGCGGGAAATTCTCGGACGCGCCCATCTCGGCGATCGCGTCCTGATCGAAGCCTCGGCCCGGCCGCCCGCGCACAGAGACGATCGTCTGTCCTCGCTGCAACAGCCTGTCGGCCACGCGAATAGCCTGGTCGAGATAGCCGCCGCCGTTGCCGCGCAGGTCGAGGATGAAGGTTTCGGCGCCTTTCTCGCGCAAATCCGCCATTGCCCTGGTCAACTCATCGTTGGTCGTCGCCTGAAAGTTGCGCGTCAGGCCGATATATCCGACGCCGGATTTGACTATGTAATAATTCGGGATCGAGGGGTACGAAATGGCGTCGCGAGTGATGGTCGTAGTAATCGGTTCGGCGACTCCGGGCCGTTTCACCGAGACTGTGACCTCTGTCCCGCGTGGGCCTACCAGCAGGTTGCGCACGCGTTCCGAAGTCCAGGAACTGGTGTCCTCGTCGTTGACCGCGACGATGTGGTCGCCGTAACGCAGGCCGGCGCGCGCCGCAGGGCTGTCCTTGAACGGCTCCATCACGTAGGTGACGCGATTGCGGACGCCGATTTGCGCGCCGATTCCGAAATACTCGCTGCGCTGCTTCTCGTTGAACTCCTGGAAAGTCTTCCGATCCATGTAATCCGAGTGCGGATCGAGGCTCTTGAGCATTCCCTGGATGGCGGCTTTGGTGAGGGTGTCATTATCTAGTTCGACTACGTAATTCTGGCGGACGATCTCCAGCGCTTTCTGGTAATCGTTCGATAGCCTTACCTGCGCCTGGGAATCCTGCGCCGAAGCGAAAGGCGCCAAGGCGATTCCGCCGAGCGCGGCGAGCGCCACGAAGACGAAGATCAAAACTTTTTTTTGCCCTTTTTTCACTACTTGCTCCTCTCCCACACGCCGTCTCGGCATGCCGGTTGTGAAATTACGCCCACGTCAGGGAGCGCGTTTTTTGCGAATAATCGCGCATGATTACCTCATAGTAGCCACGCGTCGCCGATAGTCAAGTCGCGCGCTCATGAGGGGGTGGGAATTTTTGTTGGCGCCATCTGAATTTTGGGGATTTTGGGGTTTTCTTTTGGGGCTGGTATGTGTAAAACTGCGGTCCTCGCCCTGAATTGTCGCCGCCGTGGGACAAGCGCGACACTTATCTGCAAGTAAAGTTCGAAGAGCCGCCCCTTTTTAATCGTTTTAAATCGTTTGAGAATGTGGAATAGTTACATTCGATTCACCACAACCGCGCTGGTAATTCTGTCGCTAGTCAGGGCCGGGACGGCCCAGGCGGTTCAAGATTCGGCGCAAAAGACCCTGTCGACGTCCGGTCTGACATCGGGGGCGCCATCCGATCAGACATCAGGGCCGTCGGCGGTCGGGATGTCGCCGGCCACTCTCGCCCATTTGGACGAGATCATCGATGCCGAAATCGCGAAGAAGCAGTTGCCCGGCGCCGTCGTCATCGTCGGCCGCAAGGGCAAGGTCGTCTGGCGGCGAGCGTATGGCAATCGCGCGATAGAGCCGGCGCCCGAACAGATGACCATCGATACGATCTTCGATCTCGCCTCGCTCACCAAAGTCGTCGCCACGGCGACATCGATGATGATCCTGGTCGAGCGCGGACTGGTTCGGCTCGGCGACCCCGTTTCGCGTTATATCCCAGAATTCGGCGAGATGGGCAAGAAGAACATCACCGTCGAACAACTGCTCACTCACCGGTCGGGATTGATGCCCGATAACGACGTCAAGGATTACGAGCGGGGTCCTGAGGAGGCGATGCGGAACATCTGGAAGCTCACCCCCCTGGCCGAAGCCGGATCGAAATTCATCTACTCAGACGTCAACTATATTGTTCTGGCCGAATTGGTAAAGCGGGTGAGCGGCAAACCCATCGACCAATTCGCGGCCGAGAATATCTATCGCCCGCTCGGGATGAAAGACACTGGCTACAAACCCGACGCGAGTTTAGCATCACGCATCGCCCCGACGGAAAAACGCGGCGAAAAGTGGGCGCGCGGCGAGGTTCACGACCCGCGGGCTTACCTGCTCGGCGGAGTCGCGGGGCACGCCGGATTGTTTTCGACCGCGGACGACCTGGCGATCTATTGCCAGATGATCTTGAATCTGGGCGAGTTTCAGGGGGCGAGGATATTGAGTCCCATGGGGGTGGCGCGAATGACCGAGGCGCGGCCCACTGGAGGAAACGCGGTTGACGGCGCGGCGCGCGGCATCGGGTGGGACATCTTCACTGGCTATTCCGCCAATCGCGGCGATCTATTTCCCATCGGCAGCTTCGGCCACACCGGATTTACGGGCACGGGATTGTGGATCGACCCATCGAGCGAAACCTTCATCGTTTTTCTGAGCAATCGCGTCCATCCGAAGCTCGATCCGAAGAAACCTGCGGACGTCAATTCGCTGCGCGGGCGAGTAGCGTCGGTTGTCGCCGCTTCGATCATCGCTCCGCCTTTTGCGGGGAGCGGGGGAGACGGGGCGACCTTAAGGCCTCCAGTCGCCGAGTCGCCGAGTCGCCGAGTCGCCCAGTCGCACTCACTCAATGGAATTGACGTGCTCGAACGCGACGGATTCGCCTTGCTCAAAGATAAGCGCGTCGGCCTGATCACCAACCAGACAGGCCGCGACCGCGATGGAAACAGCACGATCGACCTGCTCCACAAGGCTCCCGGCGTGAAGCTTGTGGCGCTCTTCTCGCCCGAACACGGCATTCGCGGCGCGCTCGATCAGCCGAACATCTCGAACTCGATCGACGAAAAGACTGGCCTGCCGATCTACAGCCTCTACGGCGAGGCGAAAGCGCCGACGGCTGAAGCGCTCAAAGAGATTGACACGCTGGTTTTCGACATCCAGGATGTGGGCGCGCGGTTCTACACCTACATCTCGACACTGGGGCTGGCGCTGGAGGCGGCGGCGAAGAACAAGAAGTCTTTCGTCGTGCTCGACCGGGTCAATCCCATCAACGGCCAGGTAGTGGAAGGCCCGCTGGCCGACCCCGATAAGCTCTCCTTCACGGCCCACCATCCGATCCCCATCCGTCACGGGATGACCGTCGGCGAACTGGCGCAGCTCTTCAACGAGGAGCGGAACATCAAAGCCGATCTTCACGTCGTGCGCGTGGAGGACTGGCGGCGCTCGCAATGGTTCGACTCGACGGGTCTTCTGTGGATCAATCCCTCCCCGAACATGCGCAACTTGACAGAAGCCACGCTGTATCCCGGCGTCTGTCTGCTCGAACCAACCAACGTCTCCGTAGGGCGCGGAACAGACACGCCGTTTGAAGTGATCGGCGCGCCGTGGATTGACGGCCGCAAACTCGCCGAGGCTTTGAATAGCGCGAAATTGCCCGGCGTCCGCTTCGTCCCCGTGCGCTTCACCCCCAAATCGAGCGTTCACAAAGACGCCGAATGCGGCGGCGTCAACATCGTCGTCACTAACCGCGATCTCTTCGAGCCGGTCAGCGCCGGACTCGAAATGGCCGCGCAGTTGAGAAAACTCTTCCCCAAAGATTTCTCGATAGACAGGTTCAACCGTCTGCTCGCCAACCAGAAAGTCTTCGACGCCTTCCGTCAAGGCTCGGACGCTCGCGCTATGCGCCAGGTCTGGGAGCCGGAACTCGATTCTTTTCGGGCGATCAGAAGTAAATATCTGTTGTATTGAGTTGGCGCCTGGCGCCAACCACCAACCACTAACTAAATGAAACGAGTTATCGCAATCATCTGTTTCTTTGTGTTGGCGTCGTTGTGCGCGATGCTGCCTTTGCAACAGACCGACGCGCCAGGCGCCCGATCGTCTTCGCAGAATGCGCCAGTTTCCGCGACGCCCAGTCTGACGCCGCAGCCTGAGACACGCGAAACGCGGGCGTTGTGGGTCGTGCGAACGACGATGGAAACGCCCGAGTCCGTTCGCGAGCTCGTGCAACGGGCTAAGGAGAACGGTTTTACAGACCTGATAGTTCAGGTGCGCGGCCGCGGCGACGCCTATTACGATTCGAGCATCGAGCCTCGCGCCGAGGCGCTCACCCGGCAGCCGGCCGGGTTCGACCCGCTGGCCATGACGATTGACGAGGCGCATCGCAACGGGATCAAAGTCCATGCCTGGATCAACATCTATCTGGTCGCGGACCTCGATTCGCTGCCTGTATCGAGAGACCACTCGATCTACAAACATCCCGAATGGATAATGGTTCCGCGCGGACTCGCCGCCGAGCTTTATGACACTACGCCTAACGGGGGCGCATACCTCGACCGCATCATCGAATTCTCGCGCATCAATCACCACGAACTCGAGGGGCTGTTCGTCTCGCCCGCGCACCCGGAAGTCAAGGACAACCTCTTCGACATCTGGATGGATATCGCCAGACGTTACGAAGTCGATGGGCTACATTTCGATTACGTGCGCTATCCGAACCCTCAGTATGATTACAACCGCGTTTCCATAAATCGCTTCCGCCAGGAGATCGATAAAACTCTGTCGCGCAGTGACCGCCTGGCGCTCGCGGCGCAGGTCCGGAAAGATCCGCTCTTTTACGTAAGGAGGTTCCCGGCGGCCTACGCCGAGTTCCAGCGCGACCAGGTGACCGAACTGGTCGCGCGAATCTACAGAGGCGTCAAAAGCGTCAAGCCGAACGTGATCATCTCGGCGGCTGTCTTCGCCAACGAAGCGGACGCCGAGCGCTCGCGTTTCCAGGATTGGAAAAAGTGGGTGCGAATGGGATGGCTCGACGTCGTCTGCCCGATGGCTTACACGCCTGACACCGACACTTTCCGCAAACAGTTGCTCAGCGCGATGAACCTCGCTTCGGGGAAGCGCGTCTGGGGCGGCATCGGCGCCTACAAACAAACGCCGGAGAGCGCCGTCGAGAAGATTCGAGTGGCGCGCGATCTGGGCGCGCAAGGCTTCATTTTGTTTTCTTACGACAGTACAATCAAAGTTTCGGACGTCAATCCTCAAGGAGATTATCTCGAGAAAGTGCGCAATGGCTTGAAGGACGCCTCGGGAATGGGGATGAAGCAATAGGGGGGGATTACTCGAAGCGCTTGATAACCCTGAAACGCTCGGCGGCGAACCTTTGCTGAAAGGCTCCGTCCCACCTGAGGCCAAATTCTGGCGGATATAGATCATTATCTTCGCGTCGCGAAGATTTCCCACCTGACAGTTTCTTTCCCGAAAATGCCGGTCCACTCAGATATTAAATGAGAAAAAATCTTGCGGTCATTCGGAAGACTTGATAATCTGTAGATATTAAGTTAGGCCTCAAAAGCTTTGCTGGGTTTCATACATCGATTGTCAAAGATTGAGAGAATCCGATCTCAGTCACGACCGATCCCATCGACGAATAGGAAAACAGAATACGAAACTGTGAAGGAGCAATTATGAAACCCTTGATATCCAAATACCGAATACAAATTGCGGCGCCAGTTCTATTGGCGCTCCTGACTTTGATCGCGAATGCCCAGGAGGTGACAGGCAGTCTTCTGGGCACTGTGCGCGATTCGAATGGCGCTACGGTAGCGGGCGCTAAAGTGACGATCATCGACGCGGAAAAGAAGGCGGTCATTCGTGTAGTGACCGCCAACGGGGAGGGGCAATTTTCCGCGCCTCTGCTCCAGGCGGGAGTCTATGACATCGAGGTCGAGGCGGCGGGGTTCAAGAAGCGAGTCGAGCGCAGCGTAAAGTTGGATCTGAATCAGCGGCGCTCGGTGGACGTGATTTTGGAGGTAGGCGCCGTCTCAGAAGTGGTGACGGTCGAATCTAACCCGCTGCAGGTCGAGACACAGAGCGTCGTTGCCGGCACGCTGATTTCCGGCACGCAGGTGCGTGAGTTGGCGCTCAACAGCCGCCACTTCGGCCAACTCGTCACGCTCATGCCTGGCGTCTCGACCAACCTGCCCGACCAGCTTTACGTCGGTACGACGCGCCCCAATGGCGCTGTCAACACAGTTTCAATCTCGGTCAACGGTTCGCGCAGCAGCGCCAACAACTGGCGCGTGGACGGCGCCGACATCACCGATCGCGGGTCGAACCTGACCATCCAGCTCTATCCGAGCGTGGACGCCATCGAGGAATTCAAGGTTCTGCGCAGCCTCTATGCGGCGGAGGAAGGGCGAGCCGCCGGCGGCCAGGTGAACGTCATCACCAAATCAGGCGCGAGTCAATTTCATGGCGACGTGTTCGAGTTTCTGCGCAACGACAAACTCAACGCCAACAACTTCTTCCTCAACCGCGCCAAAGCCGCGCGCCCGCCGCTGCGCTACAACGATTACGGCTTCACACTCGGCGGCCCGCTCTATCTTCCGAAGAAGGCCTTTGGGCGGCTGGCTTACAATGAAGAGAAGAAAAAGACTTTCTTCTTCTATTCGATGGAGTGGCGCAGCACGATCAACTACAGTGTTTTTCGTCCCACCGTGCCGAGTAACGCGCTCAAGCATGGCGTCTTTCCAGTAGACGTCTGCGTGGCGGTGGATGCGCAGAACAACTGCGTCAATATGGGGCGTCAGATCACAAACATCAATCCGGTGGCGCAAGCCTACATCAACGACATTTACGCCGGACTGCCCGAACCGGGAGCGGATGGGACGATCACTTCGCCGCAGCGCAACGTCTTTAAGTTCCGGCAGGAGTTGCTGAAGATCGATCA
Organism: Blastocatellia bacterium; assembly: GCA_035714085.1. Lineage (GTDB taxonomy): Bacteria > Acidobacteriota > Blastocatellia > RBC074 > RBC074 > JAJVID01. The sequence continues at coordinate 11,469 of DASTMP010000234.1, read as the reverse complement.
TAATTTCAGCGATAAGTTCTCCGTCTCCTACCGGCTTGAATATGATACGATCCCGACCATCGAGCCGAACGCGCTCTTCTCCAGCGGTTCGCAACTGCCAGGCGTTTCGACCACCAAGACTGACTCGCCCGGACGCAGTCACGTCGCGCGTTTCACCTACTCCATCACGCCGAAGACCATCCTTGAGGGCGGCTACTCTTACACCTGGGGCGCGATCCAGAGCCAACCGTTCGGCGCGCTGCTCCTGAGCAATTCGACGGTGAACGTGCCGCTGCCGTTCCAGAACACGCTCGGGCGCATTCCGACGCTCTCGTTCAACAACCTGAACGGCACTTCGACTTTCGGGCCTTACGACAACTTTTCGAGCAACCAGAGCGCTTTCGCCAATCTGTCGAAAATCGCCGGCAGTCACACGCTGAAGTTCGGCGCGACCTTCGGTTTCTTGCGCAAGCACGAGAATCAGGCGGACGGCAACCAGGGCACGTTCTCATTCGCCGGCGATGACATCAATCAGGAATGGGCCAATTTCCTGCTCGGCGCGGTGGACTCGTTCTCGCAAAACAGCAAGGATTTGACCGTTGATTTGCGCCAACGCGTGCATGAGTTTTATGGACAGGACGAATGGCGAGCGCGCTCAAATCTGACGCTCTATTACGGTCTGCGCTACTCGCTCTTTCGCCGCCCGTATGACACGAATCACTTCTTCACCAATTTCGTCCCGAGCCTCTTCGATCCGAGCAAAGCGTTCCGCGTCGATGGTGGCGGCAATCGCGTTCCGGGCACGGGCGATCCGCTCAACGGGATTATCGTCAACGGGCAGAACTCGCCCTACGGCGACAACGTAACGAACCAGGACAATAATGATATCGCGCCGCGCATCGGCGTCGCATGGGACCCATTCAAGAAGGGTACAACTTCGGTGCGCGCGGGCTACGGCGTCTATTACGACCTTTCCACTTATGCTTTCTATCAGGACGCCGCCTACAATAACCCGCCATTCGCCGGCTCTGTTACGATCAGCGGCACGCGATTGGATAATCCGGCGGGCGGCGCGGTGCAGCTTGACAACAGCACGCTTGCGCTCAATGGCATCGGTGTTCCGTACAATACGCCCTACACGCAGGACTGGTCGCTCGACGTGCAGCAGCAATTGACGCGGAAAACGCTGCTCGATGTCGGCTACTACGGCTCGAAAGGGACTCGCCTGCCTGGCATCGTCGATATCGATCTGATTCAACCGGGTGTGGCGCTTAATTCGACCTGCGTCAATTCGAGCGGCGCGCGTGTGCCGTGCCAGCGTCCGGGCCAGGTCTTCACGAGCGCGTTGAGCGAGTTGATTCTCGATCAGATTCGTCCGTTCCCCGGTTACCGCGCCATTAACGTCGTGCAGAACCGCTTCAACTCAAACTACCACAGCCTGCAGGTCTACCTGCAGCAACGGCTGACAGGCAATTCGCAAATCAACGTCGCCTACACGTGGGCGAAGAATCTGACCGATAGCCAGACCGACCGCTCGACGGCGCCGATGAACCCATACGACATCAGCGCCGAATATGGGCGGGCGCAACTCGATAGGCGGCACGTCCTGACGATCAATTACGTTTACGAACTACCCTTCTTTCGTGATCAACGAGGCGCGGCGGGACATCTGCTCGGCGGATGGGAATTGTCCGGCATCACGGTGGCCGAGACGGGCTTGCCCTTCACTGTATCACGTTCGAGCAACGATCCGGGAGGCTTAGGATTCCTTGGGCCGTCGGCCGCAGGCGGGCGCCCCGATCTGGTGGGCGATCCCAATTCGAACGCGCCGCATACCGCCGCGAAGTGGTTTAATACGAGCGCCTTCGCCAACATACCCACTGGAGTTAATCGCCCCGGCAATTCGGGACGCGGCGTCGTGACCGGTCCAGGCTTGCAGCGTTGGGACGTCTCACTCTTTAAAAACATCAAGGTGCGTGAGACGATGAGTTTCCAGTTCCGCGCCGAGGCGTTCAATATTTTCAATCACACCAACTTCACCACGCTCTCAACAAGCCTGACCGCCTCGACCTTCGGGCAGGCGACAGCCGCGGCGGATGCGCGCATCATCCAATTCGGCTTGAAGTTCTACTACTGATATTCGAGTCTCCGACATGATGTTCAAACATCCCAACGAAGCAAAGCGCGCCTGATCCAGCCTCGGTAAGGCTGGATCGGTGGGTCGCGCTTAGCGATGAGTGGCAGGAATTCATCACGCACGGTAGCGCTACGGCCTGCCATTCTGAGTTCAGAGTGGCAGGCCGTTTGTTTTCATGAATCCTTGATCGAGACGGCTTGTCGGCGGAATTGAAATCTCTTCGGATAGGTTATAATCACGGCAACCACGAATAGATCACAGAGGAGTTTCCGGACAAGAGATGCGAATCACAATCAGAACCACTCTCCTTGCGCTTTTTATCCCGGTCTCGGTCTTCGCCCAAAATCAGGGGCTGAAATCGCCGAGAGAGATCGCGCGCGAGCAATCAAAGGCCGTTGTGATCATCGAGGCGCTGGACGAACGCGGCAGCGTGACGGGGCAGGGCAGCGGGTTCATCGTCACTCCGAAGGGGGCGGTCGTCACCAATCTGCATGTCGTGCAGGGCGCAGCCAGCCTGCGCGTCAAGCTGCCCGGAGGAGACGCGTACAAGACCTCGGACCTGATTGACGTGGACGACGCCAAGGACATCGCCATCGTCAAGGTCAAAGGCTACAAGATGCCGGTGGTCACGCTCGGTGATTCGGACAAGTCTGAAATCGGCGAGGCGGTAGTCGCTATCAGCAGCCCCGAGGGCCTGGTCAATTCGATTTCGACCGGCGTTCTCAGCGGGGTCCGCCGCTTTGACACTCACCGCGTCTTTCAGATCACCGCGCCGATCAGCCAGGGGAGCAGCGGCGGCGCGCTCTTCAATTCCAGCGGCGAAGTCATCGGCATCATCACCTACCTTTCAAAAAGCGGTCAGAACATTAATTTCGCCGTGCCGATCAATTACGCGCGGGGGATGATCGGCGATCAGCCGTCGAAGACCCTCGCCGACCTGCGGCCGCTCGCCAAATCGAAGGTGGCCGCGGAGCCTCGCACGAGCCTCGCCGAATCGGTGGAAGGCGCCGAACAGCTTGACGGGCAGTTGAGCGGCGCCATGCGCGGCAAACGGGGGCGCGCGCAGACAGATCCTATGTACGCGCGACCAGACGAGGCGCTGAAGCTCTTCTACCGCCTGGTCGAAGGCATCAACCTCATCAACGCGAGTGAAGTCGCCCAATTGACGGTCACCACCGCGGTGATCAAAAGCAAAGAAACTGACGACGCCGAAGAGTACAGGATCAACTACCTGACCCCTTACATCGGCCTGGCGATGACATTTACCAGACCAGAACATCTGTTGACCGGCGTCGAGATGCTGGTCAACTGGTCAGTGGTCGATCTCGAAAACACCTTCGGCAATAAGTACAAGAAACGCACAGTGGGCAAAGAGAAGGTTCTTGATTACGGCAGACTGCAAACCGGACTAAACCTTGTCGCGACGCTGGACGGGAACGGGAATGTGCGCTCGGTGAAGTTCACGAAAGCCAAATGAATCGCCCGCGCCGATTACGGCGGTTTTTCAGCCACCGCAGGCGTCGCAGATCACCGAGTGTGATAACTCTGTGCGCTGCGGCGCGCTGCGGTGGCTACTCCTGTTACGGCGGTTTCAAATCATTGACCTTGGCGCTTCAGAACGGATGGCGAGCCCGCTCTGCTCATAAACGACGACCGCACATGTTCGCGATAGTCCCGTTGTAATTCAGGCATATCGGCTTCGTTCGCCGCGACGACCATCAGGCTCATGCTGCCCATCTCGTCGTTCGAGCCTTCGCCCCAGCGGACGCGTTTCGGCGGGCTTGCCGGATTGCGAGGGTTGTCGGCGGAATTGTCATAGGTGATCTTCACGTCGAGGCGCGCGCCCTTCGGCAAAAAGACGAATTCCTTGAATTGGTACTGATCCTGCCAGGCGAAATCCCAATCGCTGATCCACAACAACGTCCTGGTCTGGCCTCCGGGCAGTCGCGCGGTCAGCTTCATCTCTTTAGCCAGATAATGCGCGTGCGCGCTCACGCCGAAGGCCCTTAAATCTACGGGCAGCGTATATGAGTCTTCGATGGCGTATTCTTTCGCGCCGGCCGGAATGTCAATCCCTTTGAAGACGCCGAACAACGGGGGCAATTGGATGCCCGCGAATTTTTTGGTAGGAGCCTGATCGGCGAAGTAGACGCCGACCGTGGAAACCTCTTTTTCGGGCTTGCCGGAAGGATGGAAGTGCGTCGAGAGAATCAGGTCTGCGCCCTTGGGGAGATACCGGGCCAGCCCTTCGGGCAGGAAGCGCGCCTGCGCGCCGACGGCCCATCCGCCCAGGCTGCCGACGGGCGCTGATTGACCGGCGGCCGCGCGCCATAGACTCCCAAGATTGAGAGCGCCGCGGGCAAGTCCGCCCATTCCTCCGCTATAACCGGGCTGCGGGTCTTCCTCATCCTGTTTGCGCGCGCTGCCCGTCGCGTCGTAAAAGAAGAGGCTATGATGGACGACGGAGCGGGCGCTGGGCCGAAACTCAATCGCCTTGACCCATTTGTCTTCGGCGAGGTCGAGCGGCAGCGCGAAATTGCGATAAATGTCCGGCCCGTCTGCTGGCACTGAATACCCCTCGCTCATCTTCACTATCAAATCGGGCTTGCCGAGACGCCAACCATCGTTGAATGCGGGTGGCAAGGGGGTATCTTTCGGATCACCTTCTGGCGCGCCTGCTTCGACCCATTTCCTGATCATTTCAATCTGTTCGCCGGTCAATCGCCGCGCGTCCTTGAATTCGTAATCGCCCTGATCGGCTTTCCAGGGAGGCATAATCCGCTTCTCCGTAATATACGCGACCTGCTTCGCGCGCTTCTTGACGTCCTGATAACTGAGCAGCGAAAACGGCGCGACCGCCCCCGGCCGGTGGCAAGAGGCGCAGTTGTCGAAGATGATCGGCGCTATGTCTTTGCCGAATGTCAGAGCTCCCGGCGCCTTCGGCGCGTAATGAACTTCAGCCGTTGCGCCGCCGCCCGCCCGCGGACTCTCCGGCCAACCAAGCCGGAAACCGGCGACGAGCAGGATGGCGATCGCCGGAAACAATTTTCTCTTCATAAATGGATCTCCCGTGTTAATCACCGCGTATGACGGCTCGTCGATTGCTGGCCCGGGGGCGGCAACGCGCATCCGATGGGTTTCGTATACTTCTCTGTGATTGGTTTGCCCGCGACCACCGCGTCAAGCGCGAGCCGCAGATCGGGCTTGACGCCGGCGTCGCGATATTTCCCGAAGTCGAGGTAGCGATTGTCTATGCGCCCGCGATAGAGCAATTCGCCCGCGGGCGACAGAATCACCGCGGTCGGAGTCAGCGTGACGCCCGTCCGGCTGGCCAGGGTCTGAGCCGGGTCGAGCAACACCGGAAAGCCGAAACCGTAATCCTGCACCTGCCGGCGCGCGACCGCCGGGCCGATATCCGGGTCGGAATACACGCCGTAGAAGGCGACGCCCTGCGCCGAGTAAGCGGCGACGAGGCGATTGATCTCCGGCGCATAGCGGTTGGAGATGGGACAACCGGCGCCGATAAAGAAAAGCGTCACCGCTCGCGCCGCTTTCCATTCCCGCGCCGTGTGTGTTCGCCCGGCGGCGTCGAGCAGATCAAAGTCCCAGCCCGGAGCTTTCGTTCTCTCATTAACGCGCTCGTCCTGTCTTACCGAGTTCCCGATCAGACTCGGGGCGGCGCTAATCTGATTCGCCAAAGAGATAGCAAGAGCGATTAGCGTCAATCGAGCGGTTTTTTTCATTGTCATCTATTCCTTTTAGCCGAAAATCAACCACGAGGAAAGTCGAGGATCGAGGATAGAGAATTGAAGATAGCCTTATCACGAGAGAAGCGATTCTCGACCTTCGATCCTCGATCCTCGATCCTCTTACAGCCATTGGCGACCACGGTTTCTTGTAATCTACAAAATCGACCGACAGATCGAACGGAACATCCGCGTGTTGAGTCTGGCGATTATGCCGGGCTCGGCGTATATTCTTCAGTTGGTCGAACCAATATAGTTAAATCGCGATTTCTATCAAAACTGACGGATCAGTTTTGAACAACGCCAATTTGACGCCGGGCTGGCGCCGGAACTTCTGCGAGTGTTTCTGGAGGAATGGCCGTGAAGCGGAAGGTTCAATTCATCGTTCTCTGTGTTGTCGTGGGTTCAATCTGTTTGAGCCTTTTTCAGTCGGCGGTTTCAGCCGGCGGTCAGAAACCGTCTGTTGATTTCGACCGCGAGGTGCGTCCGATCCTGTCGGACAACTGCTTCGCCTGTCACGGGCCGGACGAAAATCAGCGTAAGGCGAAGCTGCGTTTCGACACGAAGGAGGGCGCGTTCGCCAAACCGGGCGTGATCATGCCGGGCGATGCGTCGAAATCCAGGCTCTATCAACGCGTCTCGTCGAAGGATCAGGACATGGTGATGCCGCCCCCGGCGTCGGAGCACAAACTGACCGAAAAACAGATCGAGACGATCAAACGCTGGATTGACGAGGGCGCGCGGTGGGACGAGCATTGGGCGTTCATCCCGCCGAGGCGGCCCGAAATTCCCAAGGTCACGAACGCCGCCTGGGTTCGGACGCCCGTTGATTCGTTCATCCTCGCTCGGTTGGAGAAAGAGGGTCTGAAACCACAGCCTGAGGCCGACAAGACGACGTTGCTCCGTCGCGTTTATCTCGACCTGACCGGGCTGCCGCCGACGTCCGCCGACGTCGACGCTTTCCTCGCCGACAAATCGGCTGACGCTTACGAGAAGGTCGTTGACAAGCTTCTCGCGTCGCCGCATTACGGAGAGCGGATGGCGATGGTCTGGCTCGACCTGGCGCGCTACGCCGACACGCACGGCTACCACATCGACAGTCACCGCGATATGTGGCCGTGGCGCGACTGGGTGATCCGCGCATTCAACGAAAACAAACGCTTCGACCAGTTCACGATCGAACAGCTCGCGGGCGATCTGCTTCCCGAGGCCACTCAGGATCAGAAGATCGCCACCGGGTTCAATCGCAACCACATGATCAATTTCGAGGGCGGAGCGATTCCCGAAGAGTACCTTAACGAATATGTCATTGACCGCGTCGAGACGACCACCACTACTTGGTTGGGGCTGACGATGGGCTGCGCGCGCTGCCACTCGCACAAATACGACCCGATCTCGCAGAAGGAGTTCTATCAATTCTACGCCTTCTTCAACAACGTGCCTGAATCCGGATTGGACGGGCAAACGGGCAACGCCATGCCTGTGCTCTCATTGCCGACTGACGAACAGAAAGCCGAGCAGCGGCGGTTGACCGATGCGATTCAGGATTTGACCGACGCGCTCTCGGACAAGAACGTCGCGCCATTGCAGAAGGAGTGGGAGAAGACACTGTCCGGACGCATGGCCGTCGCGCCTATCAAAGGGATCACGGCGCATTACACATTGGACGGCAGCTTGAGCGATTCGTCGGGAAATTATCGGCACGGGCGCGCGTTGAACGGCGATCCCACGTTCGGCGGCGGTATGGTCGGCCGCGCGGTTTCATTGGACGGCCAGACTATGTTGAGCTTCGGCGATGTTGGAGCGTTCGACGCCGGCGATCAATCCGCCTTCGCGCTCTGGATGCGCCCCGGAATAGGCAAGATCGGCGATTTCGCCTTCCAGAAGATCGAAGACGAAAAGACGCGGCGCGGGTACGAATTGATTTTTGAGAAGTCGCATCTGATAGGCATCCAACGATGGGCGGCGCCTCTGACCATCAGACTGATCTCGAACTGGCCCGACAACGCGATCGTCGTTCGCACGAAAGAATCGTTCAACGACGGCGAATGGAAGCATCTGGCCTTCACTTACGACGGATCGGGAAAGGCCGCCGGATTGAAGGTCTTCCTGAACGGCAAGCTCGCCGATGTAGAGGTCGTGAAGGACGCGCTTAACGGCTCGATCAAAACCGGCGCCGAATTGATCATCGGGAACAAAGAGACCGGGAGGGCATATAGCGGTGGCCTCGATGACATGCGCTTCTATTCCCGCGTTCTCGACGATCGCGAGGTCGAAGACCTGGCCATACACTATCCGGTCCGCGAGACCCTTTCCGGCGTCAACGGCAAACGGACGAAAGAGGAAGCGGACCGGCTGCGGGAATATTTCCTGACCGAGATCGCGCCCGAAAAGATGCGGCGGCAATACGAGGAGCTGAAGGATGTCAGGAAGCGGAAACAGGCCCTGGACAAGGCGACCCTCAGTACGATGGTCATGATGGAACTCGGCAAACCGCGCGATACATTCATCCTCGGGCGCGGCGACTACCGCAACAAAACCGAGAAGGTCACGCCGGGAGTTCCAGCAATCCTTCCGCCTTTGCCGAAAGACGAGAAGGTCAATCGTCTGACGCTGGCGAAATGGCTGGTCGATCCGAATCATCCGTTGACCTCGCGCGTCGCAGTCAATCGTTTCTGGCAGATGTATTTCGGCCACGGCATCGTCAAAACCGTCGAAGATTTCGGCTCGCAGGGCGAACCGCCCGTCCATCCGGAATTGCTCGATTGGCTGGCGACGGAATTCATCCGTACCGGTTGGGACGTGAAAGCGATGCAGAAGCTGATCGTGACCTCGGCCACATATCGCCAATCGTCGCGGGTCACGCCAGAATTGCGCGAGAAAGATCCCGAAAACCGCTTGCTGGCGCGCGGCCCGCGTTTCCGTCTGCCGGCCGAGACTGTGCGCGACAACGCGCTGGCTGTGAGCGGATTGCTCAATGACGAGATTGGCGGACGCAGCGTCTTTCCGTATCAACCGCCCGGTCTGTGGGAAGAGATGGCCTTCGGCGACGGCTTTTCGATGCAGGCGTACGTTCAAAGCCACGGCAAGGATTTATACCGCCGCTCGATGTACACTGGCTGGAAGCGCACCGTGCCTCCTGCATCGATGGCCACGTTCGACGCGCCCGATCGCGAGAAATGCGTCGCGCGTCGCGCGGTGACCAACACGCCGCTGCAGGCCCTTGTCACGCTCAACGACCCGACCTACATCGAAGCGGCGCGCGCGATGGCCGGGAAGACTCTGCGCGATGGCGGCAAGGATGTGAACCGCCGAATCGCCTATGTTTTTCGTTTGGCGCTCGCGCGCAAGCCGTCCGCGCAGGAGACGAAAGTTCTGCGCGACCTGTTGTCGCGACAATTGATCGATTACCGCAAGGAGAAGAAGGCGGCGAGCGAACTGTTACACGTCGGCGAGTCGGTTGTTGATGATAAAATCGACCAATCGGAGATGGCGGCGTGGACGATGGTGGCGAGCGCGATTTTGAATCTGGATGAGACGATCACGAAAGAATAAATTTCGTGATCCTTCGTGTAGCTTCGGAGAAAGGAGAAAAAGATGGGCCTGAAACATGAATTTGATCTGTATCTGACGCGGCGGCAGCTCTTCGGACTCGGCGCCAAGGGGATCGGCGTCGCCGCATTGGCTTCGCTATTCAAACAGGAAGGATTCTCATTCGTCGAGAACGAGGCGAGCCGCGATCCGAAGACCGGCGGTCTGGTCGGATTGCCGCATTACGCGCCCAAGGTGAAGCGCGTGATCTTCCTGCACCAATCGGGCGGTCCCTCGCAGATCGAGACCTTCGATTACAAACCCACTCTCGAAAAGCTGCACGGGACTGAGTTGCCCGATTCGGTCCGCCGCGGCCAGCGCATCACCGGAATGACTTCCGGCCAGAGCGCGTTCCCCTGCGTCAAATCGCTCTTCAAATTCGAACAGTGCGGACAGGCGGGAACCTGGGTGAGCGAACTGCTGCCGCACACCGCGAAGATCGCCGACGAGATCGCGGTCATCAAGTCGATGAACACCGACGCGATCAATCACGACCCCGCGATCACCTTCATCCAAACAGGATTCCAACAGCCGGGCCGTCCTAGCATTGGCTCGTGGGTGAGCTACGGCCTGGGCAGCGAGAATCAGAATCTGCCCGCGTTCATCGTGCTGCTCTCGACAGCCCATGCGCTCAACACCGACCAGCCGCTCTTTTCGCGCCTCTGGTCGAGCGGCTTCCTGCCGTCGTCTTATCAGGGCGTGAGGTTGCGCGGCGGCGCGACGCCGGTGCTTTATCTTGACGATCCGCCCGGCGTGAGCAAGACGACGCGCCGGGAGATGCTCGACGCGGTCGTGAAACTCGACAAAATGAAATCGGAGAGCTACGGCGACCCTGAAATCGATACGCGCATCGCGCAATACGAGATGGCCTATCGAATGCAAACTTCAGTGCCCGATCTGATGGACTTGTCAAAAGAGCCGGACAGCGTCTTCGAGATGTACGGCCCCGAATCGCGCAAACCCGGCACATACGCCGCCAACTGCCTGCTCGCGCGCCGCCTGGCTGAGCGCGGCGTTCGCTTCATTCAGCTTTATCACCGCGGCTGGGATCAGCACGGCGACCTGCCGCGCGACCTGGCGCTCCAATGCCGGGGCACGGATCAGCCGACCGCGGCGCTCGTTCAGGATTTGAAACAACGTGGTTTGCTCGACGACACGCTGGTCGTCTGGGGCGGGGAATTCGGGCGCACGGTCTATTGCCAGGGCAAGCTCACCGAGGCCAATTATGGTCGCGATCATCACCCGCGCAATTTCGCGATGTGGATCGCCGGCGGCGGCGTCAAGAAGGGCGTTGCGCTCGGCGAGACCGACGATTACAGCCATAACATCGTCTCAGACCCGGTCAGCATATTTGACCTGCAGGCGACGATGCTTCATTTGTTGGGCATCGATCACAAACGGCTGACGTACAAATTTCAGGGACGCCATTTCCGTTTGACCGACGTGCATGGCGAGCTGGTGGAGAAAATTCTGATTTAACATACTTATTGACATTCAGCTTGGGCGCTTAACGCCTGGGTGTGACCTGCTGCGTAGCGGCAGAATGAATGTAGGCAAGCCTTTCAACGTCCTGTCATTACACAAATTTTTGCGCGAAATGGATGTTCACATTCTCAGCCTGCGGAGCAGGCGACGGAATAAAGCCTGGGGTGGAGCGCGTTAGCGCGGAACCCCAGGAAATGCCGTATCGAAGATCATCGAGCCCGCGAACGCGGGCGACAGCGCGTCATTACAGATACTTTTTCGTTGAATTCAACACCGTTCGCTTCCAAAAATTCTATGAACTCATCTCGGAAAGATTTTTTCCGATGATGCTCTTTCTGGCGCGCAATGTAATCGCGTACTTTCTCAACGTTCGATTGACTAACCGTGAATGCTCCGTAACCGCGTTGCCAGGAAAAATCCTTCAGGTCAGGAAACACGTTGTGCATCCATCCGCTCGCGTTGGCTTTGAGATCACGCAATACGTCCGACAACGCCTTATCCGGGCGCAGCTTTGACAGCAAATGTACGTGA
>DASTMP010000233.1:0-4394 GCA_035714085.1 Blastocatellia bacterium | reverse complement strand
GATCACCAAATGGAAGCAGCAGATAAAGCGCCACTGCAACGATTCGCCCGAATTCCGCCAGGCCCGCTTTATACAGAGAGAATCGACAATTTGTAGTCAATCGCTGGCGCCTGACGGTCAAGTTCCAGGAGAAATGCCAGAAGTGATTTCTTTTCCTGACACCAGGCCGTAGAGCGAAACTTCAGCGCCCGATTATAAACATAGCGGGCGCAACCGAAGGTTCTGGTGAGCCGTGCGGCCAGCCCGTCAGTTGGGAAGAACCTGTATTTGAAAGCCTTTTGAACTATCACTATGCGCCTTCTCAATACAGTTAATCATGGGCTAATGCCCATGATCCGAAATCCATCTCCATCCAAACTCAGGTTATGAATGGAGTATTCTTTCGCGGTTTTCGATAATGTTTTTGAGTCGTGGCGTGTTTCTTTTTGATGGCGTTAGTCCTCCAGATCGTTTTGCCTTCGATAGGAAGACTATGCCGCAGGTCACGGCTTGACCACACTGTAGAACTCATCTCATCTCTAATTTGGGCGAAATTTGGGAAAGAGGTCTGATGATTGCTTGCGACAAAATCAATCGCTGGCCTCTGAGTGCGGGGCGCTGATCTCAGGAATCTTATAGGCGGCCGGGACGAGATCAGAAGCCTTGACCGGTTCGATCTGATAAGTAGGCCGGGCAGGACGTCTAGCGGGCCCCTGTCGTCGAAACCACGCGCCGATGTCATCGAAGATCGAATAGGCCACCGGGGTTACGAGCAGCGTCAATAATAGAGATAGGGACTGCCCACCGATGACCACGATGGCGATCGTCCGGCGTTCCTCGGCTCCGGGTCCCGTGCCGAGCGCCAGCGGCAGCATGCCCGCGACCAGCGCCAGCGTTGTCATCAAAATCGGGCGCAGCCGGTCGCGGTTGGCCTGGATGATCGCGTCGTATCGCGACATGCCTCGCGCGCGCAATCTGTTCATATGATCAATCTGCAAGATCGAATTCTTCTTGACCACGCCGAATAGCACCAGGATACCGAGCGCCGAATAGAGGTTGAGCGTGTCATTCATCGCCCAAAGCGAGATGAGCGCGAACGGCACAGCCAGTGGAAGACTGAGTAGAATCGTGATCGGATGAATGACGCTCTCGAACTGGGAGGCCAATATCATGTACATGAACGCGATAGAGAGCAGGAAGGCGATGACGAATTCTTTGAATGTGCGCTCCAATTCACGCGCCCGGCCCCAGACGGCGGTGTTGTAACCGGGCGGCATGTTCATCCTCACCGCCTCGTCGCGCAGCGCATCGAGGCGGTCGGTGAGGGCGTGTCCAGGCGCGATGTTGGCGCGCAGGCTGACCTGCCGCTGTCGGTCGAGCCGGTCAATTCTCGACGACGTGTTCGACGGTTCGAGCTTGACCAGGTTTTCCAGATTCACAAGGCCGCCGCGCGACGAGGGCACGAACAACCTCGAGATCGTTTCGGCGTCGTTGCGATGGCCCTGCTTCAAGCGGACCTGCACGTCGTAATCCTCGTTCATCTGCTCGTCGTGGAAGCGCGAAACGCGTTCGTCCCCGCCGACCATGATTCCGAGCGCCGTGGCGATGTCGGTCGCATCGACGCCGAGGTCGGCGGCGCGCGCGCGATCGATGTTAACGCGCAGTTCAGGCTTGTCGAGCTTAAGCGTCACGTCGGCGTCGAGCAATCCGAGTTCCGGGGCGCGTTCGCGCAGTTGATTGGCGTATTTGGCCAGTGTAGTCAGATCGGAGCCGCGTAATACGAATTCGATGTCGGTGAACCCTGCCCCGCCGAGATTGATAGTCTGGGGAGGGCGGACCGCCAGCCGCAGATGGGTGAATTTGCGCAGGCGTTGGCGCACTTTCTGTTGTACGTCGCGCGCCGAATAGTTGCCTCGGAAGACGGCCAGCGGATCGCCGCGCGTCAACCCTTTCCAGAACTTGGTCAGGTTGACCGTGCGCTCTTCGTGCGGCGGGATGCGGACGTAAATTTCGGCGCTGTTAACCGCCCCCAGAAATGAGCCGCCGGCTTGGCCCAACATCACTCGCACTTCCGGCATCTGCTTCAATTCGGCTTCGACCGCCTCCAAAGCCTCGTTCATCGAGGACAGGCTCGTCCCTTCGGGCGCCGAAAGGTTGACGCTGAACTCCGCCTCGTCAATGTTGCTGGGAATGAAATCCTGCTTGACCAGGCCGTAAAGTGGAACGGACGAAAACGTCACCAGAAGCGCGCAGGCCCAAACCAGAAAACGATGCCGCATGACAAACTTGAGCATCCAGGTATAAGCGCGGTCAATATAACTGTAAAAGCCGCGGCGCGACGCCGCCTTGTCCCCGTGTTGATGCGCGTCGTCCACGCGAATCAGCCGAGCGCTCATCGTCGGGGCCAGCGTGAATGAGACCAGGAGCGAGACCATGATAGCCACTGCCGCCGTGATCCCGAACTGATAGAGGAACCGCCCCGAGATCGAGGACATGAACGAGATCGGCAGGAAGATGACCACCAGGGAGAGCGTCGACGCGAGTACCGCCAGTCCGATCTCCTTAGTGGCCTCCTTGGCGGCTTGCATGGGGCTCATCTTCTTCTCTTCGATGAACCGGAAGATGTTCTCCAGGACGACGATGGCGTCGTCGATGACCACGCCCACCATCAGGACCAGCGCCAGCATGGTCACGCTGTTGAGCGTGAAATCGAGCGCCTTCATCATCCCGAAAGTCGAAATGACCGATGTCGGGATCGCGATGCCGGCGATGATCGTCGAACGCCATGAGCGCATGAACAGCAGCACAACCAGACAGGCCAGGATGCTGCCCAGGATCAGGTGGACGTTGATCTCATGGAGGGCGTTTGTGATGTAGCGCGATTGATCCCTGACGACCTCAAGCCCGACGTCGGGGGGCAATTGCGCCTGGACGCGCGTCATGTTCCTTTTGACGTCCTCGATGACCGCCATAGTGTTAGCGCCCGTCTGGCGGCGCACCTCGATGGTCACTGACGGGATGCCAGGGATCTGCGCGCGCTTCTGCGGGTCGTCGCCCGCCGCGGTGAGATCGGTCAGTCGTGAAAGCGACCCCTGCTCTTTCGCGCCGTCTTCGGTGAAGCCGATGTCGCGGATGCGGACCGGAGCGCCGCCGACGGTCTTGATGACCAGGTCATTGAAAGAGGACGGATCGTTGATCCGTCCCATCGTCCGCAGCGTCAATTCGCGCCGCCCGCTATCCACGGCGCCGCCGGGCACGTCGGCATTCTGGCGCACGATGGCGGCGCGCACGTCGGTGATCGGAATACCGTAGGCCGCGAGCCGATCGGCGTCGACCCAGACGTTAATCGAGCGAGTCATGCCGCCGACGATCGAAATCTCGCCCACGCCGCTCGACCGCTCAAGCTGCTTTTTAACCACTTTATCAGCTAACTCGGTCAATTCACGGACCGAGCGGTACGACGAGAGCGCGATCGTCATGATCCCCTGCCGCTCGCTGTCAACTTTCCGAACTATCGGAGGGTCAGTTCCGGGCGGGAATAGCCGCATCGCGCCCTGCACGCGGTCGCGTACGTCCTGCGCCGCGCCGTCGATGTCGCGGTCGAGGCCAAAGTTCGCTATGACGAAGGCCAGTCCTTGACTCGACACTGAGCGTATTACCTCGACGCCTTCGACAGTGTTGACGGCCTCTTCGAGAGGCTGGGCGAGCGTGGATTCGGCCTCCTCGGGAGAAGCCCCGGGTAAAGTGGCGAGCAACGTCACACTTGGGACATCAATCGCCGGGAATCGGTCAACGCCGAGTTTGAAATAACTCGACGCCCCGACCACAACGAGCGCCAGGATGATCATCGTTGCAAAGACTGGACGTTTGATACAAACCTCTGCTAGCTTCTGCATTTGACATCCTCCCGCCGCCAAACGCTACTGCGTTATGGCGGAGGATTCCGGGTCTGTCGCCCGGCAGGTTCTCGGTTCTTCGCGGGAGACATCTCCCCCGCTCCCCGAAGGGGCTGCCCGCCACTTCCGTTCAATTCGCTTCGCGCCATTGCGGTCCCGATGTATGACCAGCTCGCACCGCGAGCAACGATAGATCCGCGTCGCCAGAGTGATACTGTTTCGATGGCCGCATCGTGAGCAATCCTGCGACGTGTAGGATGGATTCACCTTGATCACCACACGGCCGCCGGGTAGCAGGGAGACATCGCTGTATCCCTGCTACCCGGCGGTCGTGGGCTGGTGAAAGTAGACCCTCGCGGGACGTCGCAGCGGTGCGTATGCGGAGCGCCGAATCCGAAGACACTGAGCCAAAGATGGCATCACTGTGAGAGTTGCGGATTGTCGGTTCCTCGTGATCATGCGTCTGCTTTAGAAATCCTGAGGCTCGGACTGAGCCTGTTAGGCGGAACGTGGCCCACA
>DASTMP010000232.1:0-6630 GCA_035714085.1 Blastocatellia bacterium | reverse complement strand
CGTCAATCAGCAACGTCACAATCAGTTCGCCAGCGACCATGGCGGCGGCGGCTTTATCAATGGCCTTGAGCCAGGCGGGGCTGTTGGCGGTTTTTTCCTTGGCGGCGGCAACTACGGCGGCGAATTTTGCGGAATCGAAAGTCATAAGGTGTCCTTGCGTGATGTCCAATAGCAAAAAGAATATACAATACCCTAATGTATATAGCAATACCCATTTGCAAATAATTTCAGCATATGGCAATATGCTGCCCGGTAAGGCAAGCGCCCACACCGCGTTGACAATTTGCAATAGGCGTATTTCAATATGCCATATGGGAAAGGAACGAATGATGACCGCAGTGGCATTCGCCGAAGCGATGAATGTTGACTACGCGACTGTAATCAGGTGGCTCAAGAATGAGATTGTCCCAGGCGCGGAGCTTATAGAGCCTGTGCCTGGGATGAAGGTTTGGCAGATACCAGAGTCAGCGACAGACATGGAACGGCCGTTGCCCGGCCGGAAGCGTGGCGAGAAGAAGACCGGCGCGAAGAAGGCAACGAAGAAGGCGGCGAAGTGATGGGAGAGGGAAGCCGATGGAATGAGCGGCGGAATCCGTGACGCGGCAAGCGTCAGGATCATGCTTTTTGAAGGGTTAACGGAACAATAAACGGAACATTGGCTTTTAGGCTGAGAGATTACACTTGTAAGTGATTGAAAAGGTTGATGGCCAGGGACGGAATCGAACCGCCGACACACGGATTTTCAGTCCGTTGCTCTACCAACTGAGCTACCTGGCCAAAAAGGAAGGCGTATCGTACTGGCCGGTTTGCAGTCTGTCAACCGGTCTATCCGACTGCGGAAGGAAAGATTTCGGTGAGCTATACTCCACATTCGACCAATTCAGCCTGTTCGTCAGGCGCGCTCTGCAACTCCGCGTCAATTCCGTAGATTTCGGCGAGCGCGAAATACTCCTCGAAGAGCGGCTCCATCTCCTCCACCGATTGCGAGCGCAGGACGGCTGTGCGGATGTGAGCGCCGCCCGGCAGCCCGCGCAGGAATTGCGCCGAGAGCATCTTCATCCTTCCGATCACGCCTCTTTCGAGCATGTGTTCGCGCAGATTGTCGCGGAATTCCAGCAGCAAATCATGCATCTCTTGTGGCGCGGGGCGATACCGTTCGAATCCGTTCATTGTCTCCCAGGTCTGGCGGAAGATGTAGGGATTGGCGATCGCGCCGCGCCCGATGTGGACGGCGTCGCAGTCGGTCTCGTCGAACCGCCGCATCGCGTCCTCGGGCCTGAGGATGTCGCCGCTGCCCGAAACTGGGATCGAGACGTGGCGTTTGATCTCGCGCACCAGGTCCCAATCAGCCCAACCTTTGTAACCTTGAACGCGCGTGCGCCCGTGCAGCGTGACCATCGCGCCGCCGCAATCTTCGATGAGCTTCGCGACCTCGACGCAGTTGATCGATTTGTCGTCCCAGCCCGCGCGGATCTTCACAGTCATCGGGATGCGGATCGCGCGTTTGACCTCGGTCAGGATTTTTTTGAGCTGAGGCAGGTCGCGCAACAGGTTCGATCCGCCGCCACCGTTAACCACCTTCTTCGCCGGACACCCGCAATTGATGTCGACGAAATCGGCGCCTGCCTCTTCGGCGATCTCGGCGGCCCACCGCATTCTCACTTCGTCGTAGCCGAAGATCTGGATCGCTATGGGGCGCTCTTCCGGCTTGAAGCGCATCATCTCATGCGAGCGCAGGTTGCCTCGCGTCAGACCTTCGACGCTGATGAATTCGGTGACGATTAAACCCAGTCCGCCGCATTTTTTTGCGACCCTGCGAAAAGGCGAATCGGTGACGCCCGCCATCGGCGAGAGAATGAGCGGCGGCGAGAGTTCGCGACCTTCGATTTTGAATGAAATCGGATAACGCATAAGGTGAATGATGAACGCTAAATATAGCACACGGTTGACGCATCGCGTCAAAACCGTTAGCGTAGCCCGATATTGAGGAAAGCCGGGATGCGCGGTTAGATTTTGATCCGATCCCGTAGATTTTCTAAAGAGAGGTATCTTTGCCGGAAGCAAGTGGTTTGATAAATTTTCTCGCTGAGTTGATGCGGCTGAAATCGACGCCGCGTATCGGATGGTTGTTGCGGGGCGTGCGCGACGTGGAATCGGTCGCCGCGCATTCGTTCGGCGTCGCGGTGATCGCAATGCTGTTAGCCGACCGCGCGCGCGCGCGCGGCGTCGAGGTTAACGTCGAACGGCTGCTCAGAATGGCCCTTTTGCACGACCTGACGGAAACGCGCACGGGCGATCTGCCCAGCACGATCAAGCGCTATTTCGACAAGGCTTCGATCAAGGCGGCTGACGAGGCCATCGCCAAAGAGATCTTCACCGAACTGGGGGACTTGAGCGAGTCTTATCTCGAACTCTGGTTCGATTACGAACATCGCACGAGCATCGAATCGAGGTTGGTTAAGGCCGCGGACAAGCTCGATCTGCTGGTCCAATCGCGCGAATATGAAAAAGGCGGGGCGCGGTCTTTGCAGGAATTCTGGGACACCGCCGACAGCGATTTCGCGGGCTTGGGCGTTGATGATCTGATCTCCGATCTGATCGAAGAATTAAAAACGAACAGAAAGAAGGATCTGGAAGGGTGAGCGCCTGGCGATTCGGCGTATGGATCTTATGGAACAGGCAATTTCGTGGCTTCAGACTCTGCCGCCTGTCGGCGTGCTGGCGCTGATGTTTCTCATCGCATATATCGAAAACATCTTCCCGCCGTCGCCGAGCGACGCGGCGCTAGTGTTTTCCGGAACATTGATCGGCATTGGCGTGATCGGGTTTGCGCCCGCGCTGGCCGTGGCGACATTGGGCAGCGTCTTGGGGTTTATGACGGCATACGTTTTAGGGCGTTACTTCGAGCAGCATTTTGTTTCGGGGCGAGGTCGCCGCTTTCTGCCAGTCAACGCCGTTCACCAGGTCGAGCGCCTGTTCAATCGTTTCGGTTACGGCGTGATCGTCGCGAACCGTTTTTTGGCGGGCACGCGCGCGTTCGTTTCATTCTTCGCCGGAATGTCCAAAATGAACCTTTTGGCCACGACACTGCTCTCGGCGGTGAGCGCGGCGGTTTGGAATTCCATCCTCCTTTACCTTGGCATGGTTTTCGCTGACAACTGGCGCGTCGCGGCTCAATACCTGACGCTCTACGGCAAGGTCGCTACAGTGGTCTTCGGCGCCGCGGCGATCATCTTTTTGTGGAGATTCTTTAGGAAGCGTCGCGTCGCGGCGGACACAGCGGCAGTCAATGGGGGAATGAAGGTAGAGGATTGAAGATCGAGGATCGGGTCATCACCCGCATAGCGATCTTCAACCTTCATTCTTCATCTTCGATCATCGATCTATGGACATCTTGAAAAAGCTGAGAGTCCGCGCGGCGACTCAGCTCCAACACATCGTTCTACCCGAAGGCGAAGATGACCGGACGATAGTCGCCGCATCGAAAATAGCCGAAGAGCGTTTGGCGAGAATCACCGTGCTCGGCGATGAGGAGAAGATTCGCAGTCGCGCGGGGGCTCTCGGCGTCTCGCTGACCAACATTCCGATCCTCGATCATCGCAGATCGCCCGACCTCGAACGATACGCGCGGGAGCTATATGAGCTGCGTCGCGCGAAGGGCGTCACGATGGAAGAAGCCGCGAAGCAGATTCTCGACCCGCTCTATTTCGGCAACCTCATGGTGCGACAGGGGCGCGCCGACGGTTCAGTGGCGGGCGCGACCAACACTACCGCTCACACGGTTCGTTCGGCGCTGCTCATGCTCGGGCTGAAGCGGGGGTTCAACGTCCTTTCGTCGGTCATGGTGATGGTCGCGCCGAACAGGGAATTCGGGGTTGACGGCGCGATGATCTTCGCCGACCCGGCGGTGGTAATCAATCCGACCCCCGCGCAGCTCGCCGAGATCGCCATCGCGTCCGCCGAGACCTTCCGCGCTCTGCTCGAAGCCGAGCCGCGTGTGGCGATGCTGTCATTCTCGACCAAAGGCTCCGCCGAACACCCGATGGCGGACAAGATCGTCGAGGCGACAAAGACTGTTCGTGCGCGCGCGCCGGAGTTGGAAGTTGACGGCGAATTGCAAATCGACGCGGCGCTGATTCCTCACGTCGCGGCGTCGAAAGCCAAAGGCTCCGCGGTCGCGGGACGCGCGAACGTCCTGATCTTCCCGGACATCAACGCCGGCAACATCGGCTACAAGCTGACCGAACGTCTGGCGGGCGCCACAGCTATCGGACCCATCCTACAAGGGCTGGACAGGCCCGCGAATGACCTCTCGCGCGGTTGCAAGGCGGAAGACATCGTCGATGCCGTCGCGATCACCGCCGTGCAGTCACAGGCGCGCAAGCGCGAGATGGCCTGACCTGGCCTCCCAAGAGCCGTCCATCTCATCTTTTTCGATATCACAAGATTTTCAACGTCATGAAACGTTGAAAGCGCGCCACATAATGGCAGCGAATATATTCGTTACTATGTGGCTTATTGAGGAGAAACCTGATATGAAAACCATAGCCTTGATGTTGGTCATCATCTTTTGCGCGGTTGTCCCCGCCTCAACCGTGCAAACACCTTCCCACTGCAGCGCTTCCGAGGCGGTTATTTTCAGTTGTAAGATCAAAGGCTCTACCAAAATCCTATCGTTGTGTGGTTCCGAACGACTGAGCAAGGATACGGGTTACTTAAAATATCGCTTCGGCCCACCCGACGCAGTTGAGTTGACGTTTCCCAAGGCGCAGAAAAACAGCCTGGCTCAGTTTCTATATCTTCACTACTTTCGCGCTCAGGTGGACCGTACGTATGTGAGTTTTAAAAGCGGCGGGTACAAGTATTCAATCTACGACGATTACGATGGAGAGGAAAAACCCGCCAAGAGGTCTAGAGGCGTGACTATCGAAAATGAAGAGAGCGGGCCCTCGAAAGAGCGTAATCTTGAATGTGCGGGCCCGGTAATCAGCCACCTTGAGAAGCTCAAAATGGTAATCCCTTGTGACAAAATGGGCGGGTTGGGAGATTGTCCCTGACAATTCGTCTCACGTTTAAATCTTTTCCGCCAGCAGTTCGTCGAGTCGCTGCGCATAATCATCCGGCAGTTCATTGCCGAAGTAGCGCACGACGCCTTTCCGATCCAGGAAGATGACCGTCGGCGTGCCCCTCACACCGTAAGCCCGCGCGACACCGGCGTCAGGGTCGCGCGCGACTGGATATTTGATGCCGAACTCTCTGACGCCGCTCTCGGCGCCGGCGAGGCTGTCTTTGACATTGATTCCCAGAACGCGCACGCCCTTGCCTCCGTACTCAGCCGTCAGAGCGTTGATGCGTGGGGCTTCTTCTCTACAAACGGAACACCACGCGGACCAGAACACGATGACCGCGGGGTGGCCGCGCAGATCGGCGAGGGAAACCGGAGCGCCATCGATTTTCATCAATTGAAAATCTGGCGCGGGATTCCCCGCCTGGGTTCCGGCGCTCCCGGATGCGTTTCCTATTCCTACCGCCACCGTCTGCGTTTCCACGTTTTCCACGTATTGTTTGTTGGCTGAGCAATTACTCAGGATAGCCACCAACGCCAGCGACAGAGCGGTTGCCAGAGTTGTTTTCCAACATTTACTGATCATTTTCTGGTTACCTCCAAGACAAGTCTGGTTTTGAATCTTTCAAATGAACCGTTGTCCCGCCTGGACGAACAGATATTGAGCGATCAGGATCATGGCGAAACCGAACCCCTTTTTAACTTTCACCATCCATTCGCCGGAGCGCGGCAGGCTGGTGAGCGCGCCGCCGAATGCGCCGAGCGCGATCATCAGCGCGCCCATCCCGATAGCGAACACAAACAAGACAGTCGTACCAAAGAGAAGATTGCCCTGCGCGCCGACATAGGCCAGCGCGGCGCCCAGCGCAGGCGCCGTGCAGGGGCCGACAACCAGCCCTGACGACGCGCCGATCAGCAGCGCCGAGACGTAACCTCTGCCTTTGCGCCGAGGATTCCATTTCGTCAGAAACCGCGGCGACGGGAGCCGAAATACATCCAGCATCGAAAGCGCCATCAACAGGATGACATTGCCGACCATGGTGTAAGTCCACGGACTGGAAGCCCAGCTTCCGAACAGCGCGCCGGTCAGGGAAGCGAAGGCTCCGAGCGCGGCGTACACAATCGCCATGCCGATGACGAACAGAACCGAGAGTGTGAAGCCTCGCCAAGTGGCGCGCCGCCCGCAGGCCTGCGACGAAGCCGTCTGCCCGCCGATGAAACCTAGTTGGATCGGAATTATCGGATAGACGCAAGGCGTGAAACTGATCAGCAGGCCGGCGCCGAAAGCGACCGGATACGCCATCAATGATCCCGCCGAAAGATACTCTCGAAGATCTGACGTGAAACCGCTCATTCTTTCCCTCCTTAGCGCCGCCAGCGCCAAAAAGGCAAAAAGCGTTCCCGCCCGCTTAATGGTTAGGCTGTTCTCCTCAGAAGCCCCCCGCCGCCTCCGGCGGCGGGGGGCAAACTTTTCCTAAAACCGCCAAATGGCGGCTGTCTCAATTGATTTTCAATTGGCGGCGCCGCGCAGTTTGATCTCAGACTGCCGCCTGCTTGGCCTTAAG
>DASTMP010000231.1:0-23260 GCA_035714085.1 Blastocatellia bacterium | reverse complement strand
AGGTTTAGGCGGCAGCGGGACATCAAGACGTTTGATCGCCTCTTCGATAGTAGCGATATTTTCTGGGAAGTCCCGAACGGTGATGGTCCTATATTCGCTGTTAGGCTGCATGATTGCTCCCTTGAAGCCGCTGCCTAACGGTTGAAGTATTTGGACCAAATCCCGCGGCTCTCGGTTCTTGATGTCAAATATTTTTCCCTTGAAGCCTGAAAAATCCACGAAGCTCTGTTCAGTCTGTTTATTCGGTGGCGGGTTTTGTTGCGCAAGAGCTGTTGGGGAAAGCAAAATCGCACAAGTAAAAATCGCAATCAGCTTGACCGTATAAGTTAGCATTGTCGTCTCCTGTCTGATGTTCATTTACGTGGCGCCGCGTCTGATTTCGGCGCAAACCAGATGATGCGAATATTCGGATCGGCGGTTTGAATCTCGATTCGCAGCATATTTCTGGTCGAGTCCGGAACAGTGTTCGCCGGATCAAGGCCGGCTGATTGATCGATAGCCGGCTCAGTTTCGCCTATGTTCTGAGCGGTCAGATCAGGATCAATCATTCCCACTTCAGTTTGCGGCGATTCGTCCGGCCCGGGCTTGATCGTTTTGCGCCCAAATTTGCGCCGGACAGTTTTACCGCTTGCTATCTGTTTATCATTGTTTACTCGGTCATCCGGCGTCTTGCCAGGCGGTAACTCCACTCGGTTTCCGCCGCCTTTCCGCTCACCGGATCGTTTGGATTCGAGATCGGGCAGCGGTTGGCGGTGATTGATCGCCAGGCTGAACAAGGCCCCGAACAGCAGCAACGCCAAAGATGTGACAAAAACGAATCGCAGGTTCCAGCCCGGAACAATCCATTGAAACCATCGCGCGCGATATTCAATTCTCCCGATATCCCTCAACACCGAATCGCGCACGCCGTCCAGCGTCGCCTCGTCGAATTGCGGCGCTGCGAATCTGCGCAGCCAGTCGCGGCTCTCTTCAAATTCGGAGGCGAGCCGCCGGCAGTTCGCGCAGGATTCCAGGTGTCGTCGTAGTGAGTCTGCTTCCCGCGCCGGCAGATCGCCGCCCACGAAAAGCGGAATTAGTTTTTCAGCGTGTGTGCATCGCATAGTCAGGGCCTCACTTTTTAAAACTACCTTTTACCGCGTTTCAGAAATCGTTCTCTGAACGCCTTGATCTTCACTCGCGCCGCGCTGATTTGCGACCTGACGGTGGTTGGGCTTGAGCCTAAAATTCTCGCCACCTCTTCCGTCTCAAATCCTTCCAGGTCGCGCAGGACGATTGCGGCTCGCTCTTTTTCGGGCAGCGCGGCGAGCGCGCGCAGCAGGATCGCGTGTTCCTGCGCGAGCA
Source organism: Blastocatellia bacterium (assembly GCA_035714085.1). Lineage (GTDB taxonomy): Bacteria > Acidobacteriota > Blastocatellia > RBC074 > RBC074 > JAJVID01. Next base: position 21,919 of record DASTMP010000231.1, on the reverse strand, counting down.
TCGCCGCCGATTCAGTGTTATGGGGGCTGGCCGGCTCCGCGATGCCGCCAGATTCGACCTCGGCTTCGAGCGAATAATGATTGCATCTGCGTTTTCGGGCCAGGTCGCGGCAGACGTTGACGGCTATTCGGTAAAGCCAGCCGTTAAAATCCTGCGCCGGGTCGAACCTGCAGAAGGATTTGTAGACGCGCAGGAACGTCTCCTGCGCGGCGTCACGCGCGTCTTCCCGGTTGCCCAGCAGCCGCCACGCCAGCGAGATGACCTTGCGTTGATGGTTGATGATAATCTGATCGAAGGCCGTCTTGTCGCCGGCTTTCGCGCGGATTATTAGACGAGCCGTGGCTGCGGCGGCGCCCTCGCGGTCGCGGCTCTCGTCGTGGCCCTCGATTTTTTCAGCCATCAACGCGATTTCCATTCTTACTTTCGACTCCAGGATTGGCGTTTAGCCTGTGGCGCTAATTGCGCGCTCGAAAACATCTACTCGGCTGGCTGATTAAACGTTGAAAGGGAATTTTTGTGGCGAAAGTTTCATGCTTCCCTGGGCGCCCATCGCTTCCAGCGTGCAGTCTCGGCTAAAGACCTATTGATCGGAAGCAAGTTGAGTATGCATCGTTTACGGCGCGCCGGAGAGGAGCCATTTGGAGAGTGATCGGAACCTGCATGCTGGAAGCGATGGGCGCCCAGGGTGGGAAGATTCTATTTGGCGGTTGACCGCTTCATAGCCTTCAGAATCGAGCGGAAATCGCGTTTCTGCTCATCGAGCGTTCGCACGGTGATAATGACCTGTGGGCTGGGGTGGTAGAGTGGCACGAGCAGTCGCCCGTTCCATCGCAGGATTTTCGCCGCCGCGTCGCGGAGTTGATAATCGTGGGTTTCGATCAATTTCAACGCGTCGAGCGCGACCGCGCCGAGCGTGGCGATGACCATCGGATTGATCAATTCGATCTGGCGCCGGAGGAAATCGGAGCAGTTGCGAATCTCCGACCTGCTGGGTTTGTCGTTCGCGCCGGATGGTTTGCGCGGGCTGCAGAGGACGGTGTTGGTGATGAATATTTCGTCGCGCGCCAATTTGATCGAGGCGAGAAGCGATTCGAAATTCCTGCCCGACGTATCGCCATGAAACGGGATTCGCGTCCGGTCGGCGCCGTTGCGGCCGGGAGCTTCGGCGATGAACATTACTCGCGGCGCGAGCGCGCCGTTCAGCCGGCTCAACACGGCCTTGCGCTCCCGCATCCGCTCGCAGATGACGCAGTTGGAGGCCTCGTCCGCCAATTGGTCGAAAAGTTGATCGTGGGACATTCCGTCGATCATGACATGAAACGATTCTTTCTTGAGATGGCCATTCCACGCAAAGTAGAATGCGCCCTGGAGACAATAACAAATGTACGAAAAAGATAAAATTCGTGGGGCGGGCGGCACGCCGGGAGGCGTCGGCCAGTTCGTTTTCGGCCTCGGACTGGTGATCGGCGGAGGCTACCTGTTTCTGAGCCGCGTGACCGTGACGAGCGGGTTGTGGACGTTGTGGGGATACAACGCCTTCGGAGTGTCGCTGATTCCTCTGCTGCTCGGCATCGGCCTGTTGTTTTTCGACGGGCGTTCGGTGTTCGGATGGATACTGACGTTCGGCGGCGCGATAGTCATACTCGCTGGCGTCATCGCGAATCTGCAGATTTACTTCAGCCCGACAAGTCTGACGAATACGATTATCATGCTCGGCCTGCTTGCGGCGGGGATAGGGTTAGTGGCGCGTTCATTGAGGTCACATTAGAGGTCAGGTCTTGAACGACAGTAACACATCCGCTTCCGCGCCAGGGCCGGCGTCGAATTTCGCGACGGGCGGCGCTTGGCTCTTCTTCTATCTGAAAAAATACGGCTGGCGACTGGTCATCGGCACGCTCTTCGTGCTCGTCTCGGTCACGCTTGGCGTCATCACGCCGCGCTACACAGGCGTAGCGATTGATTACCTGAGCGCGCCCGGCGCCAGGACTGGCGGGCTGATGAAGTATGCCGCGCTGATTATCGGCTCGCAGCTTCTGAGCGGCGTCTTTCTGTTCTTCCAGCGGCGCGTGTTGATCAACATGTCGCGCTACATTGAATACGACCTGCGGCAGGATTTTTACGGCCATTTGCAGAGACTCCCGCTCCAATTTTTCCAGCGGCGCCGCACCGGCGATCTGATGGCGCGCGCGACCAACGACCTCGGCGCGGTTCGCCAGATCGTTGGCCCCGCGATCATGTACAGCGAACAGACGCTCTTCCGCGTGCTGATCATCCTGCCTCTGATGTTTCAGATCAGCGGCAGGCTGACCTTGATTATGCTGCTGACGATGCCGTTCGTGACGCTGACGGTGAAATATTTCGGCCACCAGATTCATGTGCGGTTCGAAAGGATTCAGGCCTTCTTTTCGGACATCACCGCGAGGGCGCAGGAGAACCTGACCGGTGTGCGCGTCGTCCGCGCGTTCGCGCAGGAGGAGGCGGAGAAGAGTGAGTTCGCGCGGCTCAACCATCAATACGTTGACCGCAACATGAACCTGGTGAAACTGTCCGCTGTCTTCCGTCCCCTGATGCAATTTTTCATCGGATTGGGATTCGTGGCGATCCTGCTGATCGGCGGGTACGAAACCTCTCAGAGACACATGAGCATTGGCGAATTCACCGCTTTCAATCTCTATCTGGAGCAACTGATCTGGCCCCTGATCGCAATGGGTTATGTGACGAACCTCGTACAGCGCGGCGCTGCGAGCCTGAAGCGAATGCATGAGATCATGCGGATCGAGCCCGCGATTGCGGACGCGCCGGAGGCGCCGCGGGGCGACTCACGCGATGGGCGAGAGGGCGAGGAGATTCGCGGTAAGATCGAGTTTCGTGATTTTACGTTTCGCTATTCGCCCGGGGAGTCGCCGGTTTTGCGGGACATAAATCTGGTAATCGAGCCCGGGCGGACGGTGGCGTTCATCGGGCGGACCGGCGCGGGCAAATCGACGCTGATGAATCTGATTCCACGACTGTTGGACGCCGAGCCGGGAATGGTTCTGATTGACGACAAGCCGATCAGGGAGATCCCGTTGAAGCGATTGCGCGAAAACATCGGCTACGTTCCTCAAGAGACATTCCTGTTCAGCGAGACGCTGGCCGAAAACATAGCCTTTGGAATACACAACGGCCGGGGCGATCTTGAGAGGAAGATCGAACGAGCCGCCGAAGTGGCCGGACTGGCCGACGACGTGAACGGGTTCCCGCAGAAATATCTGACCATCCTGGGAGAACGCGGCATCACGCTCTCAGGCGGACAGAAGCAGCGCGCGGCGATTGCGCGCGCACTCATCCGTGAGCCGAGGATACTGATCCTGGACGACGCGCTCTCGGCCGTGGACACTTACACCGAAGAGAAGATTCTCTCGGGCCTGCGCGACGTGATGCGCTCGCGCACGACGCTGATCGTCGCGCACAGGATATCGACGGTGAAGGACGCCGATCTGATCTGCGTGCTCGACCACGGCAGAATTGTTGAGCGCGGCTCGCACGAAGAGTTGATGCGGATCGGCGGAGCCTATGCCGATTTGTACGAACGGCAGTTGCTGGAAGAAGAGCTTGCCGCGAGTTGACGCGCCGGCCTTGAGAGAGCTTGATCTGGCGCCGAAACCCAATTAGCATTCCCGCGCAAATAGGCGCCGCTGCCTGTTTTCATATTTCGTGAAGGTCGGTTCGAGATTTCTAGGACACAATAAAGCGCATCAGGCTGCCGCAATGAAACGCAATCGGCGGATCAAACTTATCTGCATATTCGCGTGCCTGTCTGTTTTGGCCGGATACTCTTCTCGCGCCGCTGAGCAAGAGAATGAGCATCGGCTCGCGCGGCAGGCGATCGCCATATTGCGAGCCCGCTGCGTCGCGTGTCACGGCGAGGACAAGAAGTCGGGACTTGACTTGCGGACGCGCGAAGGGTTGTTGAAGGGAGGCTCGCGCGGCGCGTCGATCAAGCCGGGCGACGCCGACGAAAGCCTGCTCTATCGCTTCGTCGCCGGCGAGGAGAAGCCGCGAATGCCGATGGGCGAGGAGCTTTCCGAATATCAGATCGGGCTGCTGAAGCAGTGGATAGATAAAGGCGCAATATGGGAAGACAAGGAGACAGAGGGACAGGGAGATAAGGAGAAGACTTACGCCGCTTCAAGACCTATTACGGACGAAGAGAGAAATTATTGGGCGTTTCGCAAACCTTCGCGCCCGCAAATTCCAAAGGTCAAAAATCAATCCTGGGCTCGCACGCCGATTGACGCGTTCATCCTCGCGAAGCTTGAGGAGAAAGGCCTTCAGCCGTCTCCTCGGGCCGACAAACGAACGCTGATTCGCCGCGTGACGTTCGACCTGACCGGGCTGCCGCCGACGCCTGAAGAGATCAACGCGTTCCTCGCCGACAAATCGCCGGACGCTTACCGCAAAGTCGTGAAGCGGTTGCTCGCCAGCCCGCGCTATGGCGAACGTTGGGCGCAGCGCTGGCTCGACGTCGTCCGGTTCGGCGAAACGAACGGGTTCGAGCTTGACGCCGAACGCGAGCAGGCGTGGCGCTACCGCGATTACGTCGTGAAATCGCTGAACGACGACAAGCCGTACGACCGGTTCATCACCGAGCAGATCGCCGGCGACGAAATCGACCCGAACAGCTTCGAGATGCGCGTCGCGACCGGATTCCTGCGCGCAGGGCCTCAACACGTGGTGGCGGGGAATCAGGACCTGGCCGTCAATCGCCAGGAGTGGCTGACCGAAGTGATGTTCGGCGTGGGCAATGGAATTATGGGGCTGACCGTCGGCTGCGCGCGATGCCATGATCACAAATTCGATCCGATCCCCCAGGCCGATTTCTATCGCTTACAGTCTTTCTTCGCGGCGTCGGACAACTACGACTTCAAACGTCCCACGAAAGAGCAGGAACAGGCATACGGCGCGGCTATTAAAGCGCATAAGGAAAGACTCAAGCCGATCCTCGATCAGATTGCGGCGATTGAAAAACCGTACAGGGAGAAATTGACGGCGGCGAAGCGCGCTAAGCTCGAACCGCAGTTCGCCGACGCTTTAGCCAAAGACGAGAAACTGCGCAGCGATGAAGAGAATCGCCTGGCCAAAGCGGCGCAGAACATGCTGGAGATCAAATGGAATGAGCTGGTCGCATCGATTTCGCCGGAAGACCGCGAAAAACGCGCCGCGCTTCGCCGCCAGATGCACGACATCGAACTGTATGCTCCCGATCCTTTGCCAAAGGCCCTGGCCGTCGCCGACACGCTCAATCCGATTCCGCAGATGAACATCCTGAAAGGCGGCGATCCGCATCGGCTCGGCGATGAAGTTCGCCCGCGATTTCCTAGTGTGATGTCGCCCAAAGACGCGCCGCTTGAAGCTGAGATCAGGCCGCTTCATATCGGCGAGTTCAAATCGACAGGGCGCAGACTGGCGCTCGCGCGATGGCTCACACAACCGGACAATCCGTTGATCGCGCGAGTTATGGTGAACCGGCTGTGGCATTACCACTTCGGGCGCGGCATCGTCGCCACACCGAACGATTTCGGCCGCAACGGCCAACAGCCCACGCACCCGGAACTGCTCGATTGGCTGGCGGTCGAGTTTATGAACCCGACAGGGAATTCTGGCGACGGGGCGACGGGGCGACGGGGCGACGGGGCGAATATTCCGCAATCACAAGGCTGGAGCTTGAAGCGGATAAGCGAGATGATTGTTTTGTCGAACGCTTACCAGCAATCGTCGGCGCCCTCTTCGGGAGAAGCTGATGCGAAAGCTAAGATCGATCCCGATAACAAATTCTTGTGGCGTATGAATCGCCAGCGACTGGACGCCGAGGCGATACGCGACTCGGTCCTGGCCGTCAACGGCAGTCTGAACGAACAGTTGGGCGGGCCGTCAATCAGAGTCCCGCTGGAACCGGAAGTCTATGACACGATCTTCACGGAATACGAACCGGACAATTTGTGGCCCGTCCATCCCGACCCGCGACAGCATGCGCGCCGCAGTCTCTACCTGATCCGCAAACGTAATGTGCGGCTGCCGCTGCTGGTGGCCTTCGACGCGCCCGACCTCATGGCCGTGTGCGGAGCGCGTCAGGTCAGCGTTCACGCGCTGCAATCGCTGACCTTGATGAACAGCGAATTTATGCTGCAACAGAGCCGCGCGCTAGCTGACCGGTTGTTCAAAGAGTCCGGCGCGGATGAACACACCATGATTTCGAGGCTCTATGAACTGACGCTCGCGCGCAAGCCACGATTGGACGAGTTACGGTTGACGCAAAACTTCCTGAAAGGACAGGCCGCGCTCATTCGTGACCGAATCGGGCGCGGAGAAGCCGTGTCGAAGCTGCAAAATTCGCCGAAGGGCCCAAAGAGCATGGATGAAGCGACGGCTGCGGCCTGGGTTGATTTGTGCTTGGCCACGATGAACTTGAACGAGTTTATTTATCTGAATTGAGAGGAGGCGGTATGACCAAACGATTCATGATTTTATTCGCAATGGTTCTATTCGCGCTTGTATTCTCAGAGGAAGCGAAAGCGCAATGGGCAAACGGCAATGTGGCCGTCAGGACGAACGGCAATAATTTTCAATCTGGCGATCAGCTCAAAGTCGAACTTCTGCCACTCGAATTGATCAACGAGCGCTTCTATACGCAGGTCTCTTATCGCTTCAACGTAACCATCGAAGAGAAGGACGATGACGGCAAGGTCACGAAGAAACGAGTCGAGAAGAAGATCGAAAGGCAGGCAAGCCCTATATTGGAGAGCTTAAAGGCGTTCCAAATGATCGCGCTCGATGACTCTTTCCACTTCGGCGACGCAAGTCCCACGGGGCGCTACATCGTCGAGGTTCGCGTCTTCCAGGCTTATACAAACAGGTTGTTGGCCACACTTCGTTCGTGCGTCATCTTTCAATCCTCGTCCGAAGAGCAGGAATGTGAAACGTTCCTGCGAGCGCTGAAAACTGTGAATACCGAAATGTTTTTTACGTTCGACGGCAGGTTTAATCCGAGCGCCTACTATAGTGTGATTTTCCTCAACAGGGATAAGGTGGTCAGTTACATTGAGGCCGGAGCGTACACAAACGGAGCCAGCGCCCTGAATTTGTCGTCGGATAAACTGAATGGGTTGGCCGGTCAGACGCTGGACATTCTGATTCTGGATAAGTACAGCGGCGTTTCATCAGCCTTGGCGCGGGCGTCAATCGCTTCCGCAAAGTGACTCGGGAGATCATGAAAAATCACCTTTCGCACATCCCGACAGCGGCCACCCGCCGCGATTTCCTCTCCCGCGCGGCCAACGGATTTGGCTCGCTTGCGTTATCGTATCTGCTCGCGCGCGACGCGAAAGCGTTGGACGGCGGGAAAGATCGAAGACTCTTCAACCCGCTCGCGCCAAAGCAGCCGCATTTCACGCCGAAGGCCAAAGCCGTGATCTTCCTGTATATGGTCGGAGGGCCGAGTCAGATGGAAACCTTCGATCCGAAGCCTACGCTCGACAGGCTTCACGGCCAACAACTGCCGACGTCGTTCGGCGAGATCAAGAGCCAATTCATCAAGTCGGGCACGCCGCTGATGGGCAGCGCGTGGAAATTCAAGAAGTATGGCCAGTCGGGCATTGAAGTCTCCGATCTGTTTCCGCATCTTGCCACATGCGTTGACGACATCGCGTTCATCAGGTCGTGTTACACAGAGAGCTTCGTCCACGCGCCCGCGATGTATCAGATTATGTGCGGGCGCGTGCTGCCGTCGCATCCGTCGTTGGGCAGTTGGGTGACTTACGGACTCGGCAGCGAGAGCGAAAATCTGCCAGCCTATTGCGTGATGACGCAGCCTGAAGGATTGCCGGAGGGCGGCGCGCCGATGTGGGGAGCGAGCTTTCTTCCGGCGGTTCATCAGGGGACGGTCCTGCGAAGCGGAGCGACGCCGATCCTTCACCTCGCCCCGCAGAAAGAGATCGGCGGCGATCAACAACGGCGGATGCTCGATTTCATGCGGCAAATGAACGAAATGTCCATGAAAGAAGATGACACGGAGTTGGCCGCTCGCGTCTCTTCGTACGAGCTTGCGTTTCGCATGCAACAGCATGCCCCCGAGGCCGTGGACGTAAGCAAAGAGAGCGAGGAGACGAAGAAACTATACGGACTTGACGCCCCGCAGACGGCCGAATTCGGCGGGCGGTGTCTGCTTGCGCGACGCCTTGTCGAGCGCGGCGTGCGATTTGTTCTGCTCTTTTCAGGCGGCGGCCCGGTCAGCGTGCAGTGGGACGCGCACGACAACGTGGTCGCAAATCACGAGCAGATGTGCCGATGGACTGACAAACCCGTCGCCGGATTATTGAAGGATTTGAAAGGGCGCGGGATGTTGGATTCGACACTGGTCGTTTGGGGAACTGAATTTGGGCGTACGCCGGTTTCCGAAAACGGCAAGGGGCGCGATCATAATCCCACCGCCTTCACGATGTGGATGGCGGGCGGCGGCGTCAAAGGAGGCCAGGCCATCGGCCATACCGATGAGATCGGGTACAAGACCATCGGCGAACGCTATCACCCGCGAGATTTTCACGCGACGATCCTGCATCTGCTCGGACTCGATCAGATGAGGCTGACCTATTTACACAACGGCCGAAACGAACGGCTGACCGATTTTGGCGGGCAAGTCATCGAGCAGATTATTTAATTAACCAAATGGGCTTTATTCCGGGCCTTGAACTGGCCGGAAAATTTTATCAAGAAGCCGTCAGGCCGATTCTTGAATCCGATTTTTCTGGCGCGCCATACTCGGCGGCGCTCATCGGGACTGGGTCGGAAGTGCTCGGTTTTGACACCGAAATGTCGACTGATCACCACTGGGGGCCAAGGGCGATGTTGTTTCTCCGCGAGTGTGATTATGACCTTTACGCGGGCGCAATCACTGAATCGCTGCGGAGAAAACTCCCGGTGAGGTTCTGTGGCTACTCGACCAACTACTCGGAGCCCGACCCGCACGACAACCACGTCCAGCTCTTGCAAGAGGTCGAGAGCGGCCCGGTCAATCATCGCGTCGAAATCCATACTATTCGCGGCTTCATTCTCGATTATCTCGGATTTGATCTCGACCGGGCGATCGAACCGCCAGACTGGCTTACCTTCCCTGAGCAGAAACTTCGGACGATTATTGCTGGCGCCGTCTTCCACGACGAGCTTGGGCTGCAGGCGGTGCGAGACCGATTCAAGTACTACCCACACGACGTCTGGCTTTATCTCATGGCCTGCGGGTGGAATCGGATTGGACAAGAAGAGCATCTGATGGGGCGCGCCGGCCTGGTAGGCGACGAACTCGGATCAGCGCTCATCAGCTCACGTTTGGTTCGCGACCTCATGCGACTATGTTTTCTCATTGAGCGGCAATATGCGCCCTACCCGAAATGGTTCGGCATGGATTTCGCGCGTCTGGCCTGCGCGAAAGCGCTCTCTCCGAGCCTGCATCGAGCTCAATTCGCCAGGGACTGGGCCGAACGCGAAGAGTGGCTGACTGAAGCTTACCAACTAGTGGCCGCCATGCATAACGCACTCGAAATCACCGAATCGCTTCCAGCGACGGTGAAAGGTTTTTTTGGCCGGCCATTCAAGGTAATCGCGCTGCATGGTTTCGCGGAGGCGTTGTGCAGCCGGATCGCCGATCCTGAAGTCCAACAGGCTGCAACCCGTCGCCTCATCGGCGGGATTGATATGATCAGCGATAATACAGATGTCCTGTCAGACCCAAGCTGGCGACCCATCCTGCGTAATCTCTTTACATAAAAATGTCGTGCGCCGGCCTCAGTGAACTCCGGCCAGTAACATTGAACCGGTGCGGTCCGCCGCTGTGGCGTAGCCGTCTACAATACCGCCGATGAAGCCGTGGAAGTGAATCTCCGCGCCCGAAAGGACCAGCAACACATCTCCCAATCTCACGTCGGGGTTGTCGAGTTTGAATTTCACCACCGTGGCCACGCCGTTGTGTTGCTCCACGGTTTCAAACGCGAACTCTTCGGCGTCGATGACCAGGGTTTGCGAGTTTGAGGACAGATTCTGATTTTGATTTTGCGGCATTCTTGTTCCTTAGTTATTTTGACGAAAGCCAGGCGATGATTTTGGCGTCGCTGAGCTTCGCGGATTGTGATTTGAAGTCCCGACCTTTCCCGAAAGCTTTATAAACAGCTTTGATCTTTCCGGCGTTGAATTTGTATCCGGTGTTGTGAATCAACAGCCGCGTGAGTGGCGCGATCGTGGCCGCGGTCGTAAAATCGCCGGCGCGGCGGATGCCTGGAATCGCCACGCTTTTTATAAAAGCCTCGTCGCTCGACGAGTCGAAATGCGCGGCGTCGATCACCATTCTGTCAATTGCGGGCGCGATTCCCCTTGCCAGCAGAGCCCACAGTCCCGCCTCTCCCACCCCGATAACGTTCAGACCTGCGTTGGGATTCCGGCCTTTCAAATAAGAGATCGCCGTCAAAATGTCCTGCGCCCGGTTGGCCGCGTCAGTCCGGTTGTAGGTGCTGAAGAACTTGATCTTTTCGGGAATCTGGCGACCGCCGGGGAAGCAGCGGACAACCGCCACGTCGTGACCGGCTTTGTTGAGCGCTTCGATCAGGTCGTTTGTCGCCGCGCCATCCGAAGCGACAAGCAGAACGGTCGAATTGGCCGATTGTTCAGCAAGTGGGCTATACAAAGTAACGGAGACTCTGTCCGATTTTCCTCGGCGCGAAATGACTAAATCTTCTTTTGTCGCTCGATCGAGTTTTGTCGTTTGCGCCTCGCCCGCGATGATGTCTTTCGACGCGGGGAATTCGTCCATCAGCGAATATCTGAACGCCTCGCCGAACCGCTCGCGGAAGCGTTCGAGGCCGGCCGCGTCATGAGGGCGCCCCTCGTCGAGCTGTCTCTTCCTCGCCTCGATCAGGCTCTCGGTCAATTGAGACTCGTTGAGTTCGTTCTCCGGCCTGGGCCGTCCGACAAAGACGAGCAGATCGTTGATTGAAGGGACCGAAACGCCGCGCTCTTTGATCGGAGTTGTTTCGGCTTTTCCCAGGAACCAGTGGGCGAACCAGCCGTAGACCGCTTCGCGGCTGGGTTGGTTGTAATTGTGCGGCGCGTCCATCTGAACCGCCGTCAGTTTATCTTCGGCGTCGAAGAGTTTGTAGACGCCGCGGACCGCCGGGTATTCTGAGGTCATCATGTTTTTGGTCCAATCGCCCGTGGCTGATACGAGCATCATCGGACGCGGCGCCATCAAGCTTGCGATCTCTACATTGTTAGTGTCGATCCGCAGATTTGGCGCGTTCTCGCAGAGGCTGCCGCCCTGCATCAAGAATGAAACCATGTTCACTGGCGCCGACAACTTGACGCGGTCATCGACGGCCGTCAGCAGGAATGTCTGCGTGCCGCCGCCGGATTCCCCAGTGCAGGCGATGCGTTCCGGATCGACTTCGGGAAGCGTCAACAGGAAGTCAATCGAGCGGATGCTGTCCCATAATTGCAACCCCAGCAGGTTGACGCTCCACAACGACTCGCGGTCGACGATGTTTTCACGATGCCCGGCGGCGAAACGATGGCTGATGGCCGCGCTGTCGTTATAACCGACCATGTCGTAACTGAATGCGACGTAACCTTGCCTGGCGAAACTGACTGCGCGCGCCGGCACGGAGTTCAGTTGCTGATTTTCCAGTCTGCCGTATGTCCAATGCCCGTGCGTGCAGAGCACGGCGGGGATTTTGCCGGACACGTTCTTCGGGCGATAAAGATTGCCAGTGACGTAGAACCCCGGATAGCTCTCGAAGTAGACCTTCTCGATAGTGTGATCGCCTCGATCGACCTTGCCGAAGATCGTGGCCTTGATCGGCGTTTTCGCCGGAGCCGGCCATAGTCCTGCGCTGACCAGAATTTGTTTCTTTAAACGAGCCGCGCGATCAAGCCATTCTTCCTTGCTGCGATATCCGGCGAAGTCATAAGTCAGATCCAGGTGTCGGATTTCGGTTAGTCGAATGTCGTTTTTCGGTATTTCCTGCGCTAATGAAGCGGGCGCCACGAGCGCAAGCAGAAGGGCCAGAGCCCGCGGTGGCAATCGCGGCAGCTTTTTCATTAATGGGATCAGTCTTCGCTCCCGTTGGATGGTTCTTCCAGCTTTCGGGCTTCGTCCTCGCCGAGTCGGTCGCGAAGAAACTTGATCGAGTTCCGGTACGCTTCGTCAATCTGCCGCTTGCGATAATCTTCAAACGGAGTCCATTGGTCATCCACGAGAACTTCAAGCGCGCCGGTGTTGGGGTTTTGCCTTGTTTGCAGCGACATTAATTTTGCGCCTCTTAAACGTTGAACTCGGTCTCCATCCGCGTGAGCGTGGGCTTGCCTCCGATGGTCTCTTGCGTCCAGGGCCTGCCACAGTGTTTGCAAACATAATAGGTCTTACCGGCCTTTTCGTCCACGCCGGTCTCTTCCAAATACAGCGCGACGTAAATCCTGACAGCTGAGCCTTCCAGAAGTTCAAAGTTTGCGCACGCGCATTCGGCCTCTGCCATATTTCCTCCTATTCAGACGACGAACTCGGCGACAACAGGGACGTGATCCGACGCGCGTGGGAGCGCGCGCTGCGCTTTGTCGATCCAGGCGTCGATGCATTTGGCGGCCAGTGGCGCGGTCGCCCATAGATGATCGATCCTCAATCCGTGATTGCGCGGAAACGCGCCCGCGCGATAATCCCACCAGGAATATAATCCGCCGTCCGCGTGATGCTGGCGGAAAACGTCGATCAAGCCCCAGTCGCGGACGCTCTGCAGCGCGTCGCGCTCCGGCTGGCTGCATAATACCTTTCCGGCCCACAAGACCGGGTCGTGAATATCGCGGTCTTCGGGCGCGACGTTGAAATCGCCGCACAGGACTATCGGCTGCCGCTGGTCGCAATTCTCGTCGAAGAATTTGCGCAGGCGTCCCAGCCATTCGAGTTTGAACCGATACTTCTCCGATCCGACCTCGGAGCCGTTCGGGATGTAGACGTTAACGATTCTGACGCCATTGATCGTGGCGGCGATCAGTCGTTTTTGCGCTTCAGGCGCGTCATCCGGCAATCCGCGTTGCGCTTCGGTCATGGGGTGTGGGGAGAGGATCGCGACGCCGTTGTACGTGGGCTGCCCGAAAACCTCGGCCGTGTAGCCGATCTCGCGAAACGCGTCGAATGGGAATTTCGCGTCGATGCATTTCGTTTCCTGCAGGCATATCGCGTCGGGGCGATTGGCCTCGATCCAATCGAGCGCCTGTGGCGTCCGGACAGCTATTGAATTGACGTTCCAGGTAGCGATTTTCATATGTTGATTGGTTGTGAAAGCGCGCGGCGCCGCGCCGCGCATTAATCACTTTACCTAATAAAATCGGCTTCGTAAAACCGATAACGCGCCGCGGCGCCGGGCGAAAAAAACCGAAAGATTTCATTCAGCTTTTGCGCTTGACGGCGATTGAAGATGTATAATTGTCGCGCTCCTCCAGGCCAATTTGACCGCGGTAAAAAAGTATTTTTGTTGGGAGTGAAATCGCTATGTCGAACCAAACCATTATTCGCGTCTTTTCGCTGGCGTTGATTATCTCGCTGTCGAGTCCATTTGCGATCCGCAGCGCCGGCGCGCAGGACCCGCCACGCCCCCCGGAACCGAAACAGGCCCCGCAGCAGAAGGACGCCAGGGATAAGAAAGGCGAAAGGCGTCAGGGCGCGCAGGCCGACGAGCAAATCTTGGATCAAGAGGGGAGAATCATCATTGACACGGACCTGGTGCAACTCGACGTGTCGGTGATCGATCAGAACAACATGCCGGTGATGAGTCTCAAGAAAGAGGATTTCAGCGTCTACGAAGACAAGGTCAAACAGACGATAGAAAGCCTCAACCGCGAAGAAGTCCCCGTCAGTTTCGGGTTGGTGATTGACACTTCGGGAAGCATGCGGTCGAAACTCCAGACGGTTTCGGACTCCGCTGTGTCATTGGTCAAGCAGATGCGGCCTGACGACGAAGCATTCGTCTCTTCGTTCAAGGCCGAGCCAGAATTGATACAGGATTTCACCGCCGATAGGCGCGAACTCGAAGACGCAATAGGTGAACTCTTCACGAGCGGCGGCACCGCGCTGTTGGATGCGATTATCGCCACCGCCGATTACGCGCAGGAAAAGGGCAAGCGCCGCCGTAAAGCCCTGGTCGTCATTACAGACGGCTTGGAGAAGAACAGTTCGGTCAAAGAAAAGGAAGTAATGGAGGCGATCAAGGAGGACGAGGTTCAAGTGTATCTGGTCGGTTTTATTGACGAAGAGATGGAGGAGAAGAGTCTCTTCGGAAAATCGCCCGCGAAGAAGGCCAAGGATCTGCTCTCGCGAATCGCCGACGATTCCGGCGGGCACGCCTATTACCCGAAAGACATCAGCGAGATTCCGGCCATCGCCGCTCAAATCGCCAAGGACCTGCGCACGCAATACGTCGTCAGCTATTACCCGAGCAACGAAAAGCGCGACGGCACGTTCCGCACGGTTCAGGTAGGAGTTAATAACGTTGGCGGTCGCAAATTGATCGCGCGCACGCGTCGCGGCTATTACGCGCGCAACGAGAAAGGACAGTTGCCGACCGCCGCGCAGAAGAAAGGTCGTGGCAATTAACCATGAAGATCGAGGATTGAGGATCGAGGATCGAAGATAGAACAGCGATATTTGATACAATCTTCGATCCTCGATTTTCTACTCGATCATCTTCGTTTCTTCGTGGTTGATTTTCCGGGGAGGAGTTCATCGCATATGCCACTCGGTCAGTTAAACCCGAAGCTGTTCTCTGTCGCGCTGGTCGTCCTCCAGTGCGCTCTCTTTGCCTCGATCCTCGATCCTCGATCCTCAATCCTCAATCCTCAGGGCGCGCAGGAGAAGCCCGACCTGGCAAAGCTTACCGCGCAAATCAAAGATAAGGACGCCGCCGTCAGGCGCTCGGCGGCCGAAGCGCTCGGCCAATTGAATGATCAGGCCGCCGTCGATCTGTTGATCTCCGCGCTCGGTGATGACAACCAGGATGTGCGCAGCGCCGCCGCGCTGGCGCTCGGACAGACCGGATCGGCGAAAGGCGTCGAGCCTCTCACCGGAATGCTGC
Organism: Blastocatellia bacterium; assembly: GCA_035714085.1. Classification (GTDB taxonomy): domain Bacteria; phylum Acidobacteriota; class Blastocatellia; order RBC074; family RBC074; genus JAJVID01. Next base: position 6,779 of record DASTMP010000231.1, on the reverse strand, counting down.
AAAGCCACAGCCTCAGGGATCGGCGTAGCGCGATCATCGCTTTGGGGACGATTGGCGGCGATAAGGCCTGCGAGGCGCTCATCCAGTTGCTGAAATCCGCCTCGGCGGAAGACCGTGACAGCGCAGTCGCCGCGATTGGCGATGCGCGATGCGCAAGCGCGCTGGACCCGCTCATCAAAGCGCTCGCCGATGAGCATCATATGGTGCGGGCTGACGCGGCGATGTCGCTCGGCGATCTGGGAGATAAACGCGCGGTCGAACCTCTGCTCGCGCTGCTCAATAACAACCCCGGCGACAGCGTCAGAATGGCGGTGGTCGTAGCCCTCGGCGCCCTGCGTGATCGACGCGCGATCGGGCCGCTGGAGAATCTGCTTAAAACAGAGAAGAATGAAAACATCAGACAACAGACAGAACAATCGCTCGAACAACTGCGCGCCACTCCGCCTGATAAGCAATAGGGTGGTGGGCAGTGGATAGTGGGCAGTGGGCAGTTTTGAGCTACCACTATCCACTATCCACTATCCACTATCCACTATCCACTACTCAGACGTCTTGATCATACTCCCGCCGCCTAGCAAGTCGTTGACGGCGCGCAGGCGAATCTGTTTAACCCCATCGATCTTCGGTCCCACTCCCTCGCGATAATCGACCGGGAATTGGCGCATCATTGCGTCGACCGTGCGCGTTTGTTTGAAGATGGCCTGTTCGATCTTTTTCAGACAGTTGTTGCGATCCTTGGTCTGCGAGGCAGGGAGTTTGCGCGTGTAGGCGTCGGCGTAAACGATCAGCGCCGCGTAGACATCGACATCCTGCGCCGCCGATTTGTACTGGCTCTCTTCGACGAATTTGAGCGCGGAGGCGAGGCGCATGTCGGAGATTTTGAGCGTAGCATCGACACGCGGCTTGGGGCTATCCTCTCCGAGTATCTTCTGCGTCTCGGTCTCGGTCAACTCCCGGGGAAGCGCATCGGCCTGACTGGCGCCAGCCATTTTTAACTGCGGCGATTGCGAATCAAACGCAGTGAAGCTCAGTGACAGAATGAGAATCGTTTTCCATATCATAAGCTATCCTCAGCTATCCTCTCGGTCGGCTTCAGGCGCGCAGGATCGCGCGGTATCAATAAAATACACTTTTACTGATCGGTAGGCTAGGAGGCCGCGTATAAAGCGATCGTTGCTGCGGCGATTGAATTGAACTGCGCCGCTTGCAGGATAGGCAGGATGAACGCGAAGCCAACCCGATTTCGCCGCGCCGCAATCCGACGGCGGCGTGCGGCGATTGGCTTCTCCGACCGCCGTGGCCACGGCGATGTTTTTTTGCTCACGGCGCGCGCGCAGTCGGCAGGCCGGAGGCGCCGGATGTAGTGGATGCAATGCGGCGGCTCGGCTATGATTTCGGAAAGCTAGTCTATCTGCTCGACGCCTTTGAGGATTATGAGAAAGATTGGCGAGAGGGAGAGTTCAACGCTCTCCGCGCTGCCTTCGGCAGAAGGACTTGTTAATATAGGCGCTATGATTCAACTTGAAGGCGGATCGCGCAATCTGGCCGGAGGCGAGATCGGCTACGTTTTGAAGAGCTATCCGCGGATGTCCGAAACGTTTATTGCGAACGAAATTTATCTGCTCGAAAAACTTGGATTGAAGCTGAGACTATTTTCCATCCTTGACCTGCGCGACCCTCAGCGTCACGCCGTGGTGGATGCGATAATCGCGCCCGTCGACTATTTGCCGCAAGTCACCCCGCTCAATGAAGCGCATTTTCTCGCCTGGCTGCGCCGGAACGCGCCGAAGTTTTTCAGTAGCCATTGGCGATTGATTAAAGCTCGCCCCGTCAATTATTCGCGTACTTTACTGGCGGCCCTGCGGCTCGCTTTCAAACACCGCCAGGCTCCGTTGCGGCCGGAGACGGGTTTTGTCAAAGAGTTTTTACTGGCGGGCGCCATTGCGCATCGCGTCCTGGCGACGGGTACGATTCGCCACCTGCACGCCCATTTCTGCCATTCGGCGACTACTGTGGCAATGTTCGTCAGCCGGCTTTGCGGCCTGCCATTCAGTTTCACTGCGCACGCCAAAGATGTTTACGTGCGCGAGTTGAATCCCGGAGACCTACTGCAAACCAAGCTGCGCCGCGCGAAATTCGCTGTGACTTGCGTTAGGGCGAATCAGGAGCATCTGGCCTCATTGGGAATGAAAGAGACGCCGATTTACAACATATATCACGGCCTGGACACGCGGCGATTCGCCCCGCGCGCCGATGCGGCGGAAGAGCCTGCGACGCCCCTGCTGCTTTCGGCGGGCCGTTTGGTCGAAAAAAAGGGCTTCCCCGTTCTGATCGAGGCTTGCCGAATGTTGAAAGACCGGGGCTATCGGTTTCGGTGTCAAATCATCGGCGGCCCTGGGCCTTGCGCGCAGCAGGTCGCTTCGTTGATTCACGAGTTGGGGTTGGAAGACATTGTCGCGTTGCGTCCCGCCGTCACTCAGGAAGAGCTGGGCGCCGTATATCGGCAGGCCACGCTCTTCGTTCTGCCCTGTCAAATCGCCGATAATAATGACCGTGACGGCATTCCCAACGTGCTCGTCGAGGCGATGGCTTCGGGGCTGCCCGTGGTCTCCACGCGCATCTCAGGCATCCCCGAATTGATCGAGCATGGCGTGAACGGTTTGCTGACGCCGCAAAAAGACGCGCGCGCTTTGGCCGACGCTGTTGCTCAGTTATTGGACGCGCCTGTCTTGAGACGAGAGCTTGGCGCCGCGGCGCGAGAGAAAGTCTGCCGGCTGTTCGATGCGGAATCAAACATTTTGGCGCTACGTCGGTTATTTCTTGACTGCTTGAGCGGCGACAAACTTCCTGTATGAAAAAGCGAGTGTTGTTTTATTGCCAGTCTTTGCTTGGGATCGGACATTTCATCCGAAGCCGCCAAATACTCTTCGCGCTGCGCGATTTTGATGTGCGCTTCGTTTACGGCGGCGAGTTTGTGCCGGACTTCGATCTGCCCATGTGGGTGGACGCGGTCTACCTGCCAGCGCTCAGATCGGACGCCAGATTTGAGCGCTTGTACGTTGTCGATAATCATCGCAGCCTTCCGGAAATACAGGCGCGCAGAAAAGAATCGCTGCTCGCGGCTTTCGATCGTTTCGCGCCGGACGTTTTGCTGATCGAACTGTTTCCTTTCGGCAGATGGAAATTCAATTTCGAACTGCTGCCTTTGCTGGACCGCGCGCGCGCCACACGGCCTGACGTTAAGATAGTTTGCAGCCTGCGCGACATTCTGGTGCGGAGGCCCGATCAGGCGCGCTACGAGGCTGAGGTTTGCGCGTTGATGAATCAATATTTCGACTTGCTGTTGATTCACGCCGACCCGCGCTTGCAGCGGCTGGAAGAGACTTTCGGTAGCGTGGCCTGTCTCAATTGCGCGATCCGCTACACCGGCTATGTGGGACAGGCAGAAGTTTGTCCAAAGCCGGAACAAACTTCCGCCTGTCCCACATTATTGGTGAGCGTAGGCGCCGGACGAGTTGGGAGCGAATTGATCGCCTGCGTGTTGGATGCGGAGACGCGTCTGGCTGGACACCGCCGGTTGCGCATCCTCGCCGGCCCGCACATGCCGGTCGATCAGTTCCAAAGCCTGCAAGAGCGAGTCGCGGGCCGTTCCCACATAATCCTCCAACGCCACACGACGCAGTTTCTGACTTTGCTCCGACAGGCCGACCTTTCGATCAGCATGGCGGGATACAACACGTGCATGGATATCTTGTCGGCGGGTGTTCGGGCGCTGGTCTGGCCGTTCACCGAGCACGAGAATGGCGAACAAATGCTGCGCGCGCGCAAGCTGGAACAATTGGGCTACGTCAGCATGCTCGACCCGGCGCGACTCGAACCCGATTACCTGGCGGCGGAGATCACCCGCTGTCTCAGTCTGCCGGCGCGAGCGCCTTCTGTCGCTCTCGATCTGCAAGGCGCGCCACGGACGGCGGAATTGTTAACGGCCTTGCTGTCAGGGGAGTCGTTCGGGTCGCAGTGAACGACGCGCTGGAGCAATAAAGACAGACAGGATTTACAGGACTGTTCAGGATTTTGTGAATTGGGCTGAATCTTGAAAAATCCTGTAAATCCTGTCTATTTTCCGGAGAGATAAACGATCAATGAATTCTTCTATCGCGCGACTGAAATCAGCGTTGGCGCTGCGCGGGCAGCAAGTCGCGCCGCTTCGCCTCTTCTTTCGCAATGACGATGTGGACGAGGATGAAGCGCCACTGCGGCGGCTGTTGAGACTCTTCATGGAACGGAATACGCCGATAAATCTCGGGGTGATTCCGGGACGGCTGACGGCGGCGTGCGTGGAACTTTTGGCGCAGTCCACCGGCGCGGCGCCAGCGCTGCTCGAATTGAATCAGCACGGCTGGCTACATCTCAACCACGAACGTGAGGGCCGGAAATGCGAGTTCGGCCCCAGCCGGACATACGCCGAACAGTTGGCTGACATCGCGCAGGGGCAGGCGCGAATGACTGAGGCGTTTGGGCCGAATTGGTTTCCGGTTTTCATTCCCCCCTGGAACCGCTGCACTGAAGATACTCGCCGCGCCATCGATCATCTTGGCTTTCGCGCTCTTTCGGCGAAACTGGGAAGATCCGTTGTGACGGGTTACCGGTTCGAGGAGATTTCGATCACGCTCGACCTATATCACTGGAATGACGGCGCGCGCTTGAAAACGCCCGATGAGGTCATCGACGATCTGATCTCCCAATTGTCGCGACAAAAGCCGATTGGGGTGGCGTTGCACCACAAGGTGATGGACGAGCATGCCTTCTCTTTTCTGGGCTCTTTAATAGATTCGCTCGCGGCCCATCCGGCCGTTCGTTTCCACACATTTCAAAGCCTGTTGCAGTTGAGCTATGAGGCGTCGAAGGTTTGAGCAATGGCGGTTTTACGGCATATGACGAAACAGCAGTCGCCTAACGTTCGTGAAATCGTCGGCGCGCATCTGTGGGAGATGCGCCGCAGCCTCGCGACGGCGCTTTTGTGCATATTCGGCTTCACGCTGACGGAACTGCTCTCGCCATGGCCATTGAAAATCATCTTCGATTACATCCTGTTGGGCAAACCGCTTCCGCCTTCGCTCGCATGGTTGGGCGGTTTGATGGCGCAAGGCAGGACGGCCGCCGTTATTGTCGTCTCACTGAGCATAGTTCTGATCGCGGGCGGCAGGAGTCTCTTCGATTACTTCCAGCTCTATCAGACCTCGAGCGTGGGTCATCAGATGGTTCACATCCTGCGTCGCGAACTTTTCTCGCACTTGCAGGGGCTGTCGCTCTATTTTCACAACCGGGCGCGGTCTGGCGAGTTGCTCAACAGAGTCACGACCGAGACAGAAGTCCTGAAAGACACGTTCGCCGAATCGGTGATGACGGCGTCTTCTCAGTTGCTGACGGTCGTCGGGATGTTCGTGATCATGTTCCTGCTCAATTGGAAGCTCAGCCTGGTCGCGATGGCGACGCTTCCGATCCTCTTCTATTCGCTCGCTTCCATCTATCAGAGGCTCAAAGTCACGGCCAGAAAGCAGCGCGAGCGCGAGGGGGCAATCGCCGCCCGGCTCAGCGAGGTCCTGACTTCAGTTCCGCTGGTCAAGGCCTACGGGCGCGAAAGTTATGAGCAGGAACGGTTCGACGCGGAGAGCGCCATCACGCTTGAGCAGGGGATCGAGGCCGAGCGACTGGCGGCCATGGCGATGCGCTCGCTCGAATTGATCAAGGCCGCCGGGTTGTGGGTGACTGTGCTCTTCGGCGCGCTGCTGGCGCTCAGAGGCGAGATGACCCCCGGCGACGTGCTGATCTTCACGGCCTATCTGAACGACATGTACAAACCGCTGCGCAATCTGGCCAAGCTCTCGACGCGATATTCGCGCGCGATGGTGAGCATGCGGCGCATCCAGGAGATTTTCGAGACGGAGCCTGAAGGGCGCGACGACGATTTGGCGGTCGAGGCGCCGCGACTCAAAGGCGAGATCGTCTTCGATCGCGTCTCGTTCGATTACGGGAACGGGAGGAAGGTTCTCGACGACATTTCATTCACCATCGCTCCGGGACAGCGCGTGGCGCTGGTCGGCCCATCCGGCTCCGGCAAATCGACCATCGCCAGTTTGTTGCTGCGCTTCTACGACCCGCGTTCGGGCGAAATCAGGATCGACGGCGTGGACATCAGACGCTACGGCCGAGAAAGTTTGCGCCGCGAAATCGGCATCGTGCTGCAGGACTCGATCCTCTTCGGCGCTTCGATCCGCGAAAACATCGCTTATGGTAAGCCCGAAGCCTCACAGGAAGAAGTCGTCGAGGCCGCGCGGCAGGCGCACGCGCACGATTTCATAGTCTCGCTGCCTGAAGGTTACGACACGATCATCGGCGAGCGCGGCGCGACGCTTTCGGGCGGCCAGCGTCAGCGCGTCTGCCTGGCGCGAGCGATCATCAAACGCCCCTCTGCCCTGATCCTCGACGAGCCCACATCAGCCGTGGACGCCGAATCCGCCGCGCTCATTCACGACGCGATGGAACGATTGCAGCAAGGCAAAACCACCATTGTCATCGCCCACAACTTCACGGCGATGGAAAAATTCGACCAGATCCTCGTCCTGAAAAACAACCGTGTCCTCGAACATGGAACGCATCAGCGATTGCTGGAACAGAAGGGGCGCTACTATCGTCTCTACCAGCGACAAGTCAGAAACGAGTATTATCACTGAATCACTCCTGCTGCGCCGCATCTATTTTGTAATAATCAGTTTTGT
>DASTMP010000230.1:0-21417 GCA_035714085.1 Blastocatellia bacterium | reverse complement strand
CCCAGCTCTTTGCCGTAATGATTACCCTCATCATCAACGAACACTTCTGTCAGGCCCGCGTCGGCGGCGATGACTTTTTCCGAGGCGTTAACTCGAACCTTGACCTCCGAACTGACATGCGCCTCAACTTTTCTCGATTCGGGAACCAGAACAATGCGAATATTCCCGCCGATCTCTCCTTCGCCTTTGAGTGGGATGAAAATTCGTTTCCCTTTTTCTAAAGACGAAATCGCCAGTCCTTGACCATTGAGCGTCCGGACTACCGCATAGAGCGTGTTATCAAGCGCAAAGCTCCGAGCGATTTTGACTCTCGGACGCGCCTTCATGATCGGTCTTGCGCGACGACGAAGATAATTTTGAACCTGTTTCCGTTCCCCAACCGCCAGGCTGATCTTTTCGTTAATTGGCGCCCGATCGAGAATCAAAAGCGAAAAGCGATGCTCATCATTCAACAGCCAATAAGCGTAATGCTTCTGTTCGTCAATCCATTGACGCGAGGCGATTCGGGGATGAATCTCAGAGATGATCGCCGCCCAATATTTTACTTCAGTCTCAAAGGCTTCTTTGACGGCCAGATCAGAAGCATGAACAGGCAAAGGGGTCGAGGCATGATGATCAGTAGTCTTCAATTCGTTCCGGCGAAGCCGATAACTATGCGCCTCGGAAAAGTTCAAATGGTGTTGATAAAAATCAAGGTGGGCTTGTTTGTCGGAGGCAAAAGCGCGAGCGATGCGCTCAAGAGCATCGAATTTGGACTGATTCAGTTTGAGGCTTTCGCGCCTGACTGTCCGCATATTATTAGTCCCGCGTCGTCCTCATAGACATTTGATCACAAATAGACACTTTTGTCAGCATAAGTTTCAGCTGATTTTAGCCCCTTGCGCGAGGCTGTAATCCTGCGGATAGACTACTCCAAAGTTCCATCGCCGCCGGTTCTTAATCGCCGACGCCCGGTATGGATAAAGAATGTATCCTTCGTAGAGCAGGGAATTGATGATTCTTTCCACGTGTCTGAGGTTCATCCGCTATTTCCCGACCAGTCCGAACATTGGTGAGTGGCGCGTCTCCAGCGTCTTGCCGGCCCCCAGATACATATGCACTCCGCAAGGCATGCAGGGGTCGAAGCTTCGCACCACGCGCATGATGTCAATCCCCTTGAACTTGTCGGGCCCGTTTTCTTCGAAGATGGGCGTGCCTTGCACCGCGTCTTCATAGGGGCCCGGCGTGCCGTAGACGTCACGCGGGCTGGCGTTCCACGGGGTCGGCGGATACGGATGATAATTGGCGATTTTTCCGTCGCGGATGACCATGTGATGAGAGAGCAGGCCCCGTACCGCCTCGTGGAAGCCGCAGCCGATCGCTTCCTGAGGTACTGAGAATTCCGTCCAGGTCCTGGTCCTGCCGGCGCGTACTTCGGCGAGCGCCCGCTCGACAAAATATAGGGCCGCCGCCGCCGCATACGCCTGGAAATAAGTCCGGGCGCGGTTACGCTCAATGGCGTTGCTCCACCTCGGGATCTTCCATTCAAACTCGGCCTCCGGCATCGTGGCCGTTTTCGGCAGGTTGAGCTTCACGCTATGACCGGTGGCCTTGACGTAGCCTATGTCAACCAAACCATTGAGCGCCGTCGCCCAGAGGCGTGCGAGCGGCCCGCCGCCGCTGTCCAGCGCCAGATGTTCGCCGGTCCGTTCGTCGCGCCAGCGTGGAGACATGACCCAGGTGTACTTATTCGTGAAATCGCGCTTTTGAGGCTTGGGAATGGTGGTCTGATTCCAGGGGTGGAGTTGATCGACCGGATTGCCAAGCGGGTCTCTCTCGACAAATTTTTCCGCGTCGTCCCATCCCTCGTAAAAAGAGCTGCCGAGCAGAATGCGAATGCCCAAATTTATCTTGACCAGATCGTTAGTGACTATTTCGCCGTCTACAATCACGCTCGGCGTGACATACATCGCCCGGCCCCACGCGGACATGTTCTGATAGGTGTAGTCACATACTTCAGGGTTGTTCCACGACCCCCAACAGCCGAGCAGGATGCGCCGGGCGCCGACCTTCTCATATCCGGGTAAGGCTTCGTAGAAAAAATTGAAGAGGTCATCATGGAGGGGAACGACTCTCTTCAGGAACTCGACGTACTTCATCAGCCGGACCAGATAATCGGTGAAGACCTGATGGCTGGGCACGGTTCCCACACCGCCCGGATAGAGGGTCGAAGGGTGCGCGTGGCGGCCTTCCATCAAACAGAACATTTCGCGAGTCAGCCGGCTCATTTGCAGGGCCTCGCGATAAAACTCCCCACTGAATGGGTTGAGCGCGCGCATGATGTCGGCGATCGTGCGATAGCCGTGGACTCCGCCGCCCGGGGCTTCCGTCTTCTCGGCTTTATCCAACACGCCAGGGTTGGTCTCCTTAACCATCCGCTCGCAAAAGTCCACGCCGGCCAAATTATCCTGATAGATGTTATGGTCGAACATGTATTCGGCGGCCTCGCCGAGGTTGATGATCCACTCGCCCAGGGCGGGCGGTATCACTCCGAAGGCCATGTTCTGAGCGTAGACGGCGCAGGTCGCGTGATTGTCGCCACAGATGCCGCAGATGCGACTAGTAATGAAGTGCGCGTCACGCGGGTCTTTGTTCCTCATGAAGACGCTGTAGCCGCGGAATATCGAAGAGGTGGTGTGACACTCGGCGACCTCTTTGTTCTTAAAATCGATCTTGGTATAGACGCCTAGGCTCCCGATGATTCGGGTGATCGGGTCCCAGCTCATCTCCACCAAACCGTCCGACCTGGTCAACGCCTCTTTTTTCGGTTGTTCTACGGTAGCCACAACGCTCAATCCCTTTCGACGATGTTATCCTCTCACAGCCACATGCCCGCCAGGTTGGCAATCACGATCGTCAACTCAACCGGATCATCCGGCTTGGCGAGGTGGAATTGCAAACCCGCGCTTAGCGCGCGCAGCCGGTCCTCGTCACTCGCCAGCGCCGTCAGCGCAATCGCCGGAATAGCGCCCTGGACGCCGCGACGCCGCGCGCCGCTTCAAGGTCACGCAGTCGGAGCAACGCAGTGTAACCGTCTTCCCACGGCATGGCTAGGTCGCGCACGAGAACGTCGGGCCGCGCCCCGTTCGTCGCGTTCGAGAGAACGCCCCATGGATTTTGCTCGCCGAAGGTTCACGATGAATCGCTGACTGCCGCCGCGCATCTTGCGCCAAAAGCTCGGGAGATCCCAGATCAATTTGCCAAAACCACCATTGCGTGATTGAGTAGCTGAGCGGTTAAGCCACGCCTTAATTCAGCGCGAAGCGCAACGGTTGAAATGTGCAACGCGACGTCAGTCGCGCCGAAGGGCCGCCAGCGGATCAACTTTGGTCGCGCGCCGCGCCGGAACGAGCGCGGCCAACCGAGCGACCAATGTCAGCAGCGACACAATCGTGACGTACGTCAACGGGTCGGTTGCGCTCACTCCAAACACCAGGGTTTCCATCAATCGCGTCAATGCCAAAGAAAATGATGAGAAGTAAAGTGAACGCGAAGCGTGTGGCCGTCCGATGCGCTTTCTTGCTGTTGAACTTCAACAACTCTACTACAACCAACTACGCGATGGCTTCGGAATCTCGGCCCAGATGGCCATCCGTTGCATCGCCCAGGTCTGCGAAGCATACAGCCGAGACAAATCCATACGCCCCCGCTTCAGGAAATACGCCAGCATCCCTTATGACCAGCGATTGATGGCCTTCAAGGGAGTTGACCGTGTTTCCTTACTTACTCTCGAAGGCCGGACAATCGTTCCGGTTATCATGGGCAAGTACCAGTCCGAACGATTCAATGGAAAAAACGGCCAATGCGATCTGGTAAGGCGAAAGGACGGCAAGTGGTTTTTACTTGTGACCGTTAAGATTACTGATATCGCGCCTGCGCCCTCGACCGATTTCATCGGAGTGGATTTCGGCGTGGTAAATCTAGCGGTTGATAGTGACGGCGAGATGCATCAGGGAGATGATGTCGAACGAACACGACAGCATTATGGAAGAGTGAAAAGATCGCTTCAGCGAAAAGCGACAAGGCGGAAGCGCGGCGGAAATCGGCCGTTGAACGCCAAACGTAGGCTGAAAGCTCTCTCTGGTCGAGAGAGACGGTTGAAGCGGCGGCAAACCGTTATTGCTCGCGGAATGCCGCCGTTCGAGTATATTCGTTATTGTTGTATCGGAATCATGACATCTGAGAATCGTGTTTGACCATCGCTCCCGACCAGACGTTGGCTGAAGCCGCCTAGATTAACACCAGAACCTACCGGTATGGTTTTGGGGATCTGTGTGGTGAATATTGTGGTCACCTTGCCGTCAGTTACCAACAATCCTATATTGAGGTTGCCGAGTTGAGGAAAGGTCGCGATGTCGAACCCAGAGTTCGGAGTTATGTTGACACGCCCATTCTGGTCGAAGAGCGCGCCAACCGTTTGCAACCGGCCCCCACCGGTATTCGAGCTCCCGGTGGCGGTCCTGTCATTGATCGTTCCGAACTGGTTGGTGGCGGAATCAACGAAATAAAAAGTGGTCGTGGCCAGGCCGTTCTGGTTGTTGTCGTAGGCGCCGCCCACGATGTTTGGATTCGCGCCCGCGTTCGGATCACCCTGAATATAAGCCACCGGTGTTTGAACCGCTACGGTGTTGAAGACGCCGTTTGGGCCCTTGGTGATAGCGTAGTTCAGGTCATTGGTTCCTATCCACCGAAATGCATCTGCCATTGGATTGATGTCCAACATCTGGGAGGTGTTATTATTCGGTGAGAGTGTGGACACCCGGGTAGCCTGGGCATTGGCCAGGTTAACAGTATAGAAATTGCCCGTATTCGTCACAACATAAAGCTGGTTGGTAGCGGTACGGAAATCTCCCTCCCTTACAATTCCATTTACAGGGCCTATGACGCCTACCCTGTTAGCAACTTCCGAGCCCGGCCTGAGGACATAAAGAGTGTTGTTCCCAGCGCCGAGGAAGTAGGTAGTAACCCCTGATATCTGTGCGCTGAGGCTCGCAGCCGATGGCACAGATGCAGTTATTGCGTTAAGGTTGGTTTTGGCCTTGGCAGATTGAATGCTCATAAGGCCGAAAGTCAATGAAGTAGCAAGCGCTAGCGTAATGAACGTTCCTGTAGATAATTTTTTTATCGTCATTTTCTCTCCAGTTTTCTTAGTCATTCTGATAGCAAGTAACGTTTTATGAATGTGTGAATGAGACACGTATCCCACCTCAGCAACGATGCGTCGCCGCCACACAGGTTAATACACAAGTTTGAACAAGTCTTTCGACTGCTCCCCGCAAACTGCTGAGAGCTGGTAGCTTGTGGAGATTTTCTTGCGGGTGCGCATAAATCCCACTGCAGTCATTGAAAGCCAACCTTCAAACCGTCATCGCCGCCGCCAAGCATTTAGGCAAAGCGATCTTCCATGCGCTTTCAGATTTGATTAGAGCGCCAGTTCTCACACTCCTTTAAGCCTTAAGTACGTGAGTAATTACGGTTAATCAATCCAGTCCAGAACACTACGCCCTGGCTGGATTATCACTGGTTAAGTGGGAGCATGCGTGCCAAGACAGCTACTATTTAGGTTGTTAATCCTTAGTATTATCCTGTTGTGTGTGATTTTGGGAAGTCAGTTTAGGGGGGATAAAGCGCCGCTCAACAATTTACTACGGTTCGCATCCGAAGATGGATTTGTCGGCTGACTATTAAATTTACTCTTCAGACTGTTGGGTTTAAGAAATGGCGACTGCCAGTTTATGGAACTCCCGCAATTTTGATGAATGCCTATGGGATTGATATATAAGGGGGGTGGCGTCACGAACACTTCTTCCGCAAGATGCTCAAGGCCGCATCGCACCTATCTCCGTGAGTGATCAACGTCGATAAGAATCCAGCCTATCCGCTAGCGGTCGAGAAATTGAAGGAAGAAGGAACTCTCCCCAACCGGACTCAACTGCGACAATCTAAATACCTCAATAATATCCTCGAGCAGGACCACCGATTTATAAAACGCCGAGTCTATCCCGGCCTCGGCTTCTTCAGTTTCAACATGGCGCGGCGGACGATCAGCTGGTAGGTGACAATGAACATCACCAGATCTTGAAGCTCGTTCCCGACCGACTTTTTCTTTTCACGTGAATTTTGCAGCGGCGTGGCGCCTAAGCCTCAAGGGCCGCCCGCGCCAGCGCAACCGGTGTCCTCCGCCCGTTCTACAAAAATGGTCTCCGCGCTTAACTCTTCAAAACACAAGTTTACGGTCCGGCCGATGGCGCGCGTGCGGTGGACAGTCATGGCCGGGATAGTCACACTCTCCCATGGGTGTAGGCGAATCTCCCTCCCACTCTCCAAATCGATGGCCAGGCAGCCTTCCACAACGATGAACAGTTCATCCGACTTGGGGTGATAGTGCCAAAGATATTCCCCGTCGAAAACCGCGAGCCTCAGGCAGCTACCGTTTACGCGGTTAATGACCACGTTACGGTATGGGTCAGCGAACTTTGCGCCTTCCTCTTTCAAGTCTATGACCTGGAGCGCAGGGTATCGCACCGGCTCATTCATGTAAGCATCAGCGGAAATATCCATATAGTCCTCTTCGGATTCCGAAAACGATGCGACCACAAGAAGCGGCATAACGGTCGCACATTTAGTCCAATAGTTCGATTGAATCGCCTTTCGTCAATATTATGCCGCACAGGAACTGAGATGAATGCATTACTCTGTCAGATATTTGCCGTCGTCGCGCCATCTTCACTCAACACCACGCGCCGTTTACGCCACATCGCCAGATTCGCCAGGTGCGGTCCCGTTACGGCGGCGTGGCCCACTTCGACAGGGGCATTGGGTTCCTGACGCGACCTGACGCAATTCAGAAAATTCTCGACGTGCGGTTCGACTGGAATCCCGCCCCTGTATTCTTGGATAGGTTGCGGGGCTTTGTTCGTCCCGGTCCACGGTTCGGGATAAACGCGATAGCCGTCGTCATCAAGTTCCATCGTCGCTTTGCGTCCCTGCAAAATGATCTGCCAGCCGTTGTGATACGAATTGCTGTAACACAAGGTCCATGTCGCCATATATGAAGGGTATTCGTAAACGGCGCTGAAGGTGTCGGGCGCGTCGCCGCCTTTGTGTTGCATCACGGCGCCCTGGCAGACTGCGGAGACGGGCGGTTTGCCGCCGTTGCAGAACCATTGGATGACGTCCATCAAATGCGTGCCTTGATCGGTTATGTGTCCGCCGCCGTAATCGATGAAATTGCGCCAGTGGAAAAAGCGCCGCTCATCCAACGGATGTTTCTTGCGCGCCGTCGCCTGGAAGCGTTCCCAATCCAATTTGCCTTCCAGTCGCAGTTTCTGCGGCATCGGCTTGGTGTTCCAGTGCCATTGGGCGCGGGCCAGAATCACTTCGCCCAACACGCCGTCGTCAACGAGTTTCTTCGCGCCGCGCACGGCCTCGGCGCTGCGCCGCTGCATCCCGACCTGAACGATCTGTTTGGTTGCGCGCACGGCCTTGACCATCCGCGCGCCTTCCTCGATCGAAAGCGAAAACGGCTTCTCGGTGTAAACGTCTTTGCCGGCTTTGACCGAATCAAGCAGAACCGGCGCATGCCAATGGTCCGGCGTGGCGTTCAGGACGGCGACGACCTCCTTGTCGTCGATCGCTTCGCGGTAATCGAAAGTGGCCCTGGCCCCGGCGCGACATCGCTTCAACGCTTCATTCTGGCGCGGTTCGTACACGTCGGCGACGGCGATGAATTCAACATTGTCGGAGACTTTCAGAAACGAATTCATCACGCCGCGTCCGCGTCCGCCCGCGCCGACGAGCGCCATCTGAATGCGATCGTTCGCGCCGATGATGCGAGCGTATGATTCGGCGGTGAAAAAACTTGTGGCGGTGACGCCGGCTAAAAAGCATCTGCGATCCAGCTTTTGTGACATAGGATTGGCCTTCCTGTTATGTTTGTGTTTAAAAATGTTCGAGCGCGAATCGGAACCGCCGCTTTCCGAAATCGACGGCGATGCGGCCCGGATTGTCGCGCTTCCGTCTGGTCTACGTTAGCTCCGCCGGCATCTGGTTGCGCCGTATATGAAAAAAGCCGGCCGTTGCTGCAGTGGCCGGCTTTTTGAGCTATTGGGGCGCCTTTCGGCTCCCCCATTCCGCAGCGTCCTCAGCCATTGGATATATCACTGCGAGTTGAAGAGATTATATAATAAAGAAGGCAGGCGAGAAATCCCCGCATCGGCTGACTGATTATTCCGCACGATTCAACCGATGCCAATCGCTTCGGAAAATCGACATCTCCGCGCCGGCAAGCGTAGCATCACGCTGACTTTCAGCAGTACTTTTCTGTTTACCGACCTTCGCAATAAATATACGATCGTACTCCAGTCATCACGACACTTCATCGGATTCAAAGAGTATGCGTTAAACTATTTGGGGAAAGTGTCTAAATAGATATTGGCGCAGACAGCAAGCTCACGGAGCTGACCTTTGAAAAGAAATTTGGGCGTGATAGGATTTGTGAGTCTTGAAAAGTCAGCGCATTTCTTCTCGCGGAGAGGTGGCAGAATTGGATATTACACTGGTCTTGAAAACCGGCCCCGAAATGGCTTGGGGGCTTGAGTCCCTATCTCTCCGCCACTCAACATTCCCAACCATTGACATTCAGATTGGGCGCTTAACGCCTGGACGTGGCTTGCCGCGTAGCGCTCGGGAGGTGATATGCATAGAATCAATTTCACCACCTTGGTTCTGATTCAGCTTCTGTGTATGCAGATTGAATTGTCAGCTCAATCTTCGGTGGTTTCAGGTCAATCTTCGGTGAAGGAACCAAAGCAGGGAACCTCAGCGGTCTCCGGTCGGGTTACTTTCAAGGGAGAACCGGTGAGTGGCGCGACAGTATCCATTCAACTCAATCGCGTAATCTCAATAGATCCAAAATGGACTCTCAAAGCGCAGACCGATCAGAACGGCGAGTATCGCATCGTCGGCGTGGCTGCTGGACACCATAGCATCAGCGCATCGGCGCCCGGCTTCGGTTTAATCAATGACATTCCATACATAGATCTCAAGATCGCTGAGGGGGACAATCTCGAGAATATCGATTTTGAACTGAAACGCGGCGGCGCAATCACAGGACGTGTTACTGATTCGAATGATCGCCCATTGGTTGGAGAACGAGTGGAATTGATGAAGTTCTTTCAGGACGGCAAGGCAGGTCCTCTCTTTATCAGCGCTTCAGATATGGGCCGCACCGATGATAGTGGCGTCTATCGCTTCTATGGGTTGCCGGCGGGACGCTATCTGGTCAATGTGGGAGCTTCGGCGAAAGGCGCGCAATTACTCAGACCGAGCAGTTCTTATCTTCCCAGAACTTTCCACCCGAATGTGACCCAGCAGTCTGAGGCGAAAGTGATAGAAGTCAGTGAAGGTTCGGAGGCTACGGCGGTGGATATCGTCGTCGCCGAGGCAGAGAAGACTTATAGCATCTATGGCCGGGTCATGTCCGCTGATAGCGGGCAGCCAGTAGCTGGAGTTGAGTTGTCCTGTGGCTATATCTCAGAAGAGAGACGAGGAATACGAAACATAACCGGTTGGGGGCCGCCGGGAGCCCGTTCGGACGCAAAAGGAGAGTTCCGGTTGGAGGGATTGTTACCGGGCAAACTCATGCTCTTCGGGCGCCTTGATGAGAAGAGCGAGGTCTACAGCGAGGTTGAGGTCCGCGAGATCAGCGATAGCGATATTCATGAGGTTGAGCTTAAAGTACGACAAGGCGGCTCGATCAGTGGAGTGATAGTGATTGAAGGCGCCAGCGATCCGGCTGTGTTGTCGAAAATCTCAGAGCTTCAACTCAACTCCGTCGTGATGACGAAGGAACCGAGTCCTCCAGGCATATGGCAAACTAAAGCAAATACCGACGGCAGTTTTCGCATCAAAGGCTTACGCCCGGGTAAAGTACATATCTCGATGTCACAAAACTCGACATCACGCAGTTTTTCGGTTCTGCGCATCGAGCGGGGTGGAACGCTGATGTCATGGAATGATGGGATAGAGGTTGGTCAGGGTGAAAACATTTCGAATGTGCGGGTAGTCGTCGGATACGCCAGTTCGGCGATTCAGGGTGAAGTGAAGATTATAGGCGCAACGTTGCCGGGGAACCAGAGCTTATACGTTCACGCCAAATACCTGAACGACGAAAAAAGGATTCCGGCCCTGATGGAGACTGATGCGCGAGGACAATTCGTGTTCGAAAATCTGCTTCCAGGTGAATATGAGTTGTCACTCTCTCTGAGCTACAGATCGCCTGCGGACAATCGGCTCTCAACCGCGATTCCACGAGTCTTACGAAAAGTCATTGTCGGTCCTAACAGCCGATCGGTTGTCTCGCTGGAGATTGATCTCAGTCGGCAGGAAGGTAATTGATAAGGAATCTGAAGCCAGAAAGAGGCGCCCACTCCACTTATCTAAATCCGCCAAAGAATACTCCATCCATAGCCGACGGCTTGGATGGAGTATTCTTTGGCGGATGGCGACGGCTTTCAATCCTAAATGGGCCAAAATGGAGATGACTTGAAATGGCTGACCGTTACCTCATTAACCTACTCGGTAAAAATGAGCATATCCTCTTCATCACTCGCCAACACTGGCTCGTCCTGTTCGGTGAAATTCTGTCGGAAATGGTAATAGCCGCCATTCTAGGCGGCGTGGTTACCCTGATCTGGATATTCTGGTTACCTAACCCGCTCGTCCCGCTTGGATATCTCTTGCTGCTCTTACCCGCAGTCAGTCTGCTGCGCGATCTGCTCATCTGGAAGAACCGCCAATACGTCGTCACAAACTGGCGAGTCATTCAAATTGCCGGCGTCCTTAATAAAGAGGTCTCCGACTCCTCCCTGGAGAAAGTCAATGATGTCAAACTTGAACAATCCTTTTTGGGAAGACTATTGGGTTATGGGAGCATAGAAATTCTGACTGCCAGTGAGTTGGGCGTGAGTAAGTTTAACAATATCGGGCGACCTATTCGCCTGAAGACGGCGATGCTCAATGCCAAGGAACATCTGAATCAAAGCACCGCTAATTTCGAAAAGCGACCAGACGAAAAACAGTTACAGAAACCCACCGGTGGGGGCAAATTTTCTCTTAAGACTATGCTCTACGTCTTAGCCGCCGCGGTGTTATCGATAGTCGCTCTTTGTCTGTACATGACGCAGCCATTGATCGGGGGCGCGAATATCCCCGCCCCGATCTCTGTCGATCCGACGAAGCTGGAAACTCATGTCCGCACGTTATCTCAATCTTTCGTTCCCCGCGATGAGTCTCACCCGGAGAACCTTGACCGCTGCGTCGCCTACATTCGCCAGGAGTTTGAGGGCGCCAATGCTCGAGTCTCGGAACAGCCGTTTACCGTAAATGGCAAGACCTACCGTAATGTCATTGCGCATTTAGGCCCCGAGACAAAAGAGATGGTCGTTGTTGGAGCGCATTACGACACGGCTGGTCCTCTGCCTGGAGCGGACGATAACGCGAGTGGTGTCGCCGGCTTGCTGGAACTCGCGCGCCTACTTGGTAATAGGCAATTACCCATGAGAGTCGAGTTGGTCGCCTACACCTTGGAGGAACCACCGTTTTTCCGTTCAGAGCAGATGGGGAGCGCGATGCATGCGAAAGCTCTGAAGCGAGAGGGCGCGGTCGTGCGGGTAATGTTTAGCCTTGAGATGATTGGATACTTCAGCGATGCTCGTGATAGCCAGCATTTTCCCATTTCAGCTTTTTCGCTCTTCTATCCGACAGAAGGTAACTTCATCTCGGTGATTGGCAAGATCGATGATGGAATGCTCGTCCGCAGGATCAAAAAAGCGATGACCGGGGCGACCATCCTGCCCGTCTACTCGATCAACGCCCCTCGGCTGATCCCCGGAGTGGATCTCTCGGATCATTCGAGCTACTGGCGAGAAGGGTATCCGGCGGTGATGATCACGGATACGGCCTTTTATCGTAATGCGAATTATCATACGCTCGATGATACGGCGGAGAGATTAGATTATCGGCGGATGGGGCAGGCAGTTGAAGGGGTGTATGCGGCGGTTATAGATATGACACGCTGAGACCGGATTATATATGCGTTACCGTTCGCGATCATCATCATCAATGTCAACGGACAAGGCGCTGAATGTCGCTCGCCTCGCGCGCGGGTAAGGCGACTTCACTCCCTTCACCTGACGCCAGACGATACGATTCAGCCTTTCGGTCGGCGCGGCGTCCGGCGTGTTGAAGCGCATCCTCATCGAATCCAGCGCGTCGCGCCGCAACTGCCCTCTCAGCGAACCGAGTTGCGGGTTGAGTTCGAACAAAGACTGTTTCGGCCGCGCGGCGGTATACGGAGTGA
Organism: Blastocatellia bacterium; assembly: GCA_035714085.1. GTDB lineage: Bacteria > Acidobacteriota > Blastocatellia > RBC074 > RBC074 > JAJVID01. The sequence continues at coordinate 9,017 of DASTMP010000230.1, read as the reverse complement.
AGTCCGGTTCATTGGTAAAGCTCGCCCGCATGTCGTAGGCGATCAGGTCGAACAGTGAAAGCGTCGGCAGGCCGAGGATCAATTCAATTGTCTTCAGCATGCTCTGGTGCGCGTAGAAGGTCGAATCGACCGAACCTCGGCGGATGTAGGGGCTAATGGCGAGCGCCGTGGTGCGGTGGCCGTCCACGTGATCCACGCCGTTCTGCGCGTCGTCTTCGACCACGAAAATCGCCATCTTTTTCCAGAACGGCGTTTTCGACAATACTTCGACGATTTGCCCCAGCGCCAGATCGTTGTCGGCGACCATCGCCTTAGGCGTGTGCGCGCCGGGCGCCGCGCCGTTCGTGTGGTTGCTGGGCAGTTGCAGCAACACGAGGTTGGGCATCTTCCCTTCGATCTCCCACTTTTTCACGTCGGCGATGAAAATCTGCGCGCGCACCACGTCGGGGATCGCCGTCGAATAGGCCGGGAAGTTTCTGGCCAGAATGCTGTTCAGCGGTTTGATCGGCGCGGTGATGTTCCATTCGCGGGTCAGGTCTTCGCCCGCCTTCCAGCGATCGAAGAGCTTCACACGTTGTTGGCGGTCAACTTCGTTCATTCGCCCGGCGTATTCGCCGTACACGCGCACGGTCTTCTTCATCTTCAACGCTGCGTCCCAGATGAACCCGCTGTCGGAGTAAGCGATTGGGTCAGAGCCGTCGAAGGGATAGCTGCGCCCGGCGTATCCCGGCCATAGCGCGTAGGAAGTCTCGTTGGCCTGAGTCACCCATTGATGGCCGTCGCCGCTGTTGCCGCCGGTCGCGTAAAAATTGTCGAGCAGCACGAATTGATCGGCCAGCCGGTGCTGATTCGGCGTCACGTCTTCACCGAACATGACCAGCGACGGGTCGCCGTTGCCTTTGCTCACATCGCCGAAGACCTGGTCGTAAGTCCGGTTCTCTTTGATGACGTAAACAACGTGCTCGATAAGCGATGGGTCGCCGGCTCGCGCGGGGACGGCGGCGGGCGCGGGTTTCGCGATATTTTTCACGGGCGCGAGCGGCGCGACCTTCGCCAGGTGATTGTTCTCCCAAACCGCCGTGGTGTAGCTGGCGAGTTGCGCCTCGTCAGGGACCGGCACGACGGCGACGCTGCCGCGATAGGAATGAACGAAACGTTTGCGAGGTTCTTCGCGCCAGCTCGACCCGGCGCCGAGCAGCGCGCCGATGGCGAGCGACTTGCCGTCAGGGCTGAGCGACAGAGCGTTCGGGTACCATGCCGTCGGGATGTAGCCGGCGACGGCCATATCTTTGGTTTTGATGACCGCGACGGCGTTCAACCCGCCGCAGGCCGCAAAAAGCGTCTTGCCGTCTGCGGTCAACGCCAACGCCGTCGGCGCGAAACCGCGCGTGTCTTGCCCAGAAAGCGTCTGCGTCCGTATGACTTTGTCAGCGGTGGTGTCAATTACGGATATCGAATCCTTGTTACTGTTGGCGACATACAGCCGGTTCCCCTGTTCATCCCAGGCCATCGCCGTCGGATGCAATTCGACCTGAATCGCGCTCACGGATTTCATCGTCGCCAGATCAATGCGTGTGACTGTGCCGGTCGAGGCGATGCCGCGTTCGTCAACCACGACCTGATCGGCTTTCGGGTCATAGCCGGTCGGCGCCGTCAAATCGCCGGGCTTCGGCAATCGCCCGCCCCAATTACTCACATAAGCGGTCGTCCCGGCCGCATTGATGACGGCCCCGAACGGCGCGATGCCGGTGTCGATCCTGCCCGCCAACTTACCAGTGTTCACATCAACAACCGCCAGTTGGTTATTGTAAATTAGTGGCGCGACGACCAGCCGCTCACCCCTAGCGTTCGCTTGCCGCGCGACAGCGATGGCGCCTGCAATGAAGTTCCCCAGTTCGTCGGTGATGATTTTGGACGCTTCGTCGCCGACAGTCAGCAGGCGCGTCTTGCCTTTGGGATCTTTGGCCGCCGCGCCAGTCAGTGTTCCACTGATGAGTGGCTGATTGGCGACGTGGTCAAAGATGATGCCCTGAAGGCCGGGATTCTCCGCGAGTGGAAGGCGGCTTAAAATTTTGTTGTTCTCCCAATCGAGTTTGAACACCTGCGTGGGCGCGCTCCTGCCGCGCGCGGTCAGCGCCCATATTTCATTGGGCGCCGCGCCGAAGGCGACGCCGTAAACACGCCCGTCGAAAATCGTCTGCGCTCCAGCCGGAGTGATCGTTTGCCGCGTCGTCACGACGCCGGGATCCGTGACGGCGCGGACGGGTTTGTCATTGGTTTGAGAAGACGAGGGAATGGGGAAAAGAAGAGTCAGAACAAATAAGAGTGTCAATTTCTTCATTCACGCCTCACAGTTGGAAGATCTGGGCGGAACCGCGCGAGGCTCCGCCCAGATCTTGCGATTACTGGATTAAAAGGTCAACTTGAACGCCGCCTGCATCGTGCGCGGCCCGCCGATGGTAGAGGAGATGCGCCCCGCCGTCCCCGGCAGCGTGGTCGTCCCCGGCGCGCATTGGCGTGAAGGCGACGGGATGCAGGTCCCGGCGGCGATCGTCGACGCCGGGTTGGCGAAGGTCGGCGTGTTGGTCGCGTTGAACAATTCCCAACGGAATTCCAGATTTGTCGACTCGCGCAATCAGTTCGTCTTACTCAGGCTCAGGTCCACCTGCCGTAAAGTTGGCCCGCACGGTAACAAAGTGGCTTAAAGTGAACGTCATTCGCAAGTCAAATGTTAGTAAAATGTCGCCTCAATACCATATCGAACGACTGATCAGAGACATCGCAGGTCTAGTAATCCTTGCAACGGCCTGCGTACTCGCGAACCCCGCGCCAATCGAAGCTTCCAAAACTTGCCGGACGGCAAGCGTAAAGCTACAATTATTGCGGTAAATCACACTTCAAAACAATATCTCCCCCCCAGGAAAGGATTCACCATGAGGCACTGTTTGCTTGCTGTCTTGGCGCTTCTCCCCCTCGCATTCACCGAAGCCGCCGCCCAAAACAAACCCGAAAAACCCTCACTCGACGGCGCGAAGATTTTCATCGAGCCGATGCAGGGCGATCTTCATCCGTTTATTGCGGCGGAGATCGTGAAAAAGAAACTGCCTTTCGTCATCGTAATGGAAAGGAAAAATGCGGACTACATCCTTTCCGGGTCCTTTGTAAAAGGCGACGACAACAAGAACCAAGGGAGCGTCCAACTACTTAACGTGAAGGATAAGACGCTGGTCTGGGCAGGTGAAGCGGACGACCGATCGACGTTCTTTGGTCGGGGCGGTCAGAGCAAGGTCGCGGATCGCATCATCAACAAGATGAAGAATGACATCTTCTCGTTTCAGCGAACCGACGCCGATCATATCCAGCGCAACAACTTGAATGGGCCTCGCCCATCCAACCGGGGCGGGAAGGCTGCGCGAGACGGCGCGGACTCCGCAATTGTCGACTCCGCAATTGCCCGCCCACCCAACCGGGGCGGGAAGGCTGCGCGAGACGGCGCGGACTCCGCAATTGTGGACTCCGCAATTGCCCGCCCACCCAACCGAGGCGGACAGGCTGCGCGAGACGGCGCGAACCCAGCAATTGTGGACCCCGCAAGGGTCCGCCAAAAATACGAAGAGGCGGTTCAGAACGCGCTCGGCTTTAAGCAGGGCGTATACTCGGCCACTGAGTTTCCGGGTATCCACGGAATTTTTATTGACAACCTGATGAGCGACGACAGCCCTGCCGCTCTGGCCAATATTCAAGCGGGCGATCTGTTGACGGAGTTGAACAATCAACAGGTGCGGAACGACAGCGAACTGTCGCAGGTTCTTGAATCATTGGAGACCGGCCAGGAAGTCCCGGTGAAGCTCTATCGGGATGGAGCGATGACAAACTCGCGAATCAAGATCGCTAACCGCGCCCTTCCTCCTTCTCAGCCTAAGACGGAACTGCGCGATCAGGGCTTCCTCGGAATAATCAATTCTTTTCGCCGCCCCCTCCCCAACGCAAAGAAATGGGGCGTGGAAGTGAAGGATCTACACATCAACGGCCCGGCTAAGCTTTCCGGGTTACGACCTGGCGACGTCATCACCGAGTTCAACGGCCATCCGGTGAGGACGACCAACGAATTCAACCGCCACATCCGCGCCGTCAGACCAGGCAGCAAAGTGGTGGTGACGTTCTATCGCGGCGACACTGAGCAAAAGATCGAAGTGATCATGGGCCATCGGTCGGAAGAATTCGAAAGAATCATGCGCCGCAGGCGTTAAGTACAGTGTTAACTAAGTTATTTGATGTTTCTCAAGCCCGCGGAGCGGGCGGCAGAGTGTAGCCTGGGGTGGAGCTGAAGGCCGCAACCCCAGGTCAGGTTTGGAGCGCCTTCAAGCCCGTGAAACGGGCGGCAGCCATTGGCTGTCGCCCACTTCGTGGGCTGCGGATCGCTTTACTACCGTTTCCTTGGGGCATACGCCACAGGCTTTATGATGTCGGACGGCTCCGCAGGCTCAAAGCGAAGAGTGCAAGACGCGAAATACCAAAATACTTAGTTTGCGGATGTCGGGATGCGCAGTTTCAAACAGTCGCGCACAAGCGGGCACCGGCGCTAAGAGACCGATCGCTTCATCGCCTTCCGCTCTCATTGGCAGTTCGAGGCCTCGTTTTGCACGCCGGGCAAAGGGCGTGAGAAGGGCGGCGTTGAAGGGGAGGCAGGATTCTTTCGCCGCAATCATCTTGTGCCCGTGCCACAACTCGGATGGCATTGCGGCTATGATCGCCTGAGGGCAGCCCTGGAAGAATCGATCCGAATCCAGTCGAACGACGCTATGTTGTTGATGAAACGGGAGCTGAACTTGTAGACGATCCCGCGCGCCATGTCTTGACATTCTAGGTCTCACTTCCTATCCTACACCTAGAAATTCTAAGTGTGATCAATAAGCGACACTGATTTGGAGGCGCAGTTTGACTCAATCGAAGGCGGATCTCCTGCAAGGCGCGCTCGACATGCTCATCCTCAAGGCCCTCTGCTTAGGGCCCCTTCACGGCTACGGCATCATCCAGCGCATTCGGCGGTTGTCTGACGAGCTGCTTGAGAAGGCGGTCTGAGGAAGCTGATGATGGAATGGTTCAACATTCTCATGGCGCGGCTACGCGCCCTGTTTCGGCGCGAAAGCGTCTTGCGGGACATTGAAGAAGAATTGCGCCTCCACGTCGAGATTGAGACGGAGACGAATATCAGGCGAGGGATGCCGCCGGACGAGGCGCGAGCCGCCGCTCTGAAAAGTTTCGGCAACCTGGGCCGGAACACTGAACTCGGCTATGACATTCGCGGCGGGGGATGGTTAGAAACGCTCTGGCAAGACCTGCGCTACGGCGCGCGAATGTTGCGTAAACAACCCGGCTTCAGCGTTGCGGCGATCCTCTCGCTCGCGCTCGGCATTGGCGCCAACACAGCCATCTTCAGTGTCGTGAACGCGGTGCTTATCCGTCCGCTGTCCTATCCGGAACCGGAGTCGCTGGTTGGCGTCTTCAACTCCGGTGTGATCCAGGGCGAAACATTCAACGACATGGGGCTCGCGCCTGGAATGTACGCGGGATTGAAGGAGCGCTCCAAAACCTTTCAAGAGTTCGGTGTGTGGGAGTCGGGCACAGCGACAGTAACGGGCATCGTCGATCCCGAGCAGATCAAGACCATATCGATGACCCAGGGAGTGTTACCCGCGCTGGGCGCTCAGCCATTCCTGGGGCGCCAGTTTTCCGTTGAAGACGATACGCCGGGGACGCCGGAAACTGTTATTCTTTCCCACTCGTATTGGATGCGGCGGTTCGGCGGCGATGAGCGAGCGCTCGGGCGCACGGTTATGATTGACTTTGTTCCCCGCCAGGTGATCGGCGTGATGCCACGAACCTTCCGGTTTCTCGATCTTTCGCCCGACGTTCTGCTTCCGCAGCGCTTCGCCAAGGTGAACCCGCCGTTCGGGGACTTCTCCTATTCCGGAATTGCAAGGCTGAAACCCGGTATCACCATTGATCTTGCCAATCAGGATGCCACGCGGGTTCTGAACCAAATTATTCCGGAAAACATTCGCCCGTTCGCGGAGCAGGCTCGCCTGAAATCTAATTTGCGGCCTCTGAAGCGGGATGTTACTGGGGACATCGGCACAGTCCTCGGCGTTGTGATGGGAGCGCTGGGCTTAGTATTCCTGCTCGTCTGCGCCAATGTAGCAAACTTAGTCCTGGTAAGGGCGCAAGCGCGAACACAGGAGTTTGCGATTCGCGCGGCCCTTGGCGCAGGGTGGTGGAGGGTTGCGCGAGGGCTGCTCGTTGAATGTCTCATCCTCGGGCTCATTGGCGCCGCTTTCGGCATCGCGCTTGCGTATGGGGCCGTGCAAATCCTGAAGGCGCAGGATCTCACTACTATTCCCAGGTTGGCGGAAGTCTCCATAGACGCGGCGACTGTGGCGTTCGACCTGGCATGCTCGGTCGCTGGGAGTCTTTTATTCGGCCTGATCGCCGTTTTCAAGTGTGGTATCCCCGGCAATATCATCAGCGCTCGCGGAGCGAGCATGCGCCCCGATCAACTGCGAGCGCAGAACGCGCTGGTGGTTGCGCAGGTCGCTCTTGCTTTGGTTCTGCTCGTGGCAAGCGGATTGTTGATTCGCACCTTCCTCGCCCTTCGAGGAGTTCACCCCGGCTTCAGGCGCCCAGAGCGGGTTCAAACGATGCGTATCGTCATACCGGACACACAGGCGCCGGAACCCGAGCGAGTGGCGCGGATGCAAGCCGACATCGTCGAGAACGTCTCTCGCCTGCCGGGTGTGGAGACGGCCGCTTTTGCAGATGGATTGCCAATGGATGCGGGCCATCGCAACGGAAATCCTATCGCTGTCGAAGATAAGTTCACGTCTGGGCAGACTCCTCCAAACCGGCGCATCAAATATGTTTCTCCCGGCCTTTTTGCCGCACAAGGGACTCGTTTACTGGCGGGCCGGGATTTCACTTGGGAGGATCTGTCCAAGCGCCGGCTCGTCGCGATCGTCTCGGAAAGCATGGCGCGCGAAAACTGGGGGGAACCCAATGCGGCATTAGGCAAGAGGCTCGGGAGCCCGGGCGCCTGGTCCGAAGTCGTGGGAGTTGTTGAAGACGTCCATGACAACGGGGCTGACCGTCCAGCTCCTCCGATCGTCTACTTCCGAACAGGAGTGTACGCCTGGTCTGATCGACCACCGTCGATTCGCCGCGGCCTTACTCTGGCGGTCCGAAGCAGCAGAGCGAATACGGAGAGCTTTCTCCGGGAAGTCGCCACAGCGATTCATGCAGTGAACCCAAACTTGCCCTTAGCGCAGGTGCGAACGCTGGATGACGTTTATCGGCGTTCTATGGCGCGAACGTCATTCACGCTTGCTCTGTTGGGTATCGCAGGAACGATGGCATTGGCATTGGCGGTGATTGGCGTTTACGGCGTCCTTGCCTACGCAGTTGGACAACGGCGGCGGGAAGTTAGCATTCGAGTGGCGCTTGGGGCTCGGCCGAATCAAGTAACTGGTCTGTTCCTCCGGCGCGGGATTTTGCTGGCGTGCGTCGGCGGTATAGTCGGAGTGGCTGCAGCCATGGGACTCTCTCGCTGGGTTTCTTCGCTTCTGTTTGGAGTGACAGCGCTCGATCCAGCCACATACGTGGCGTCTGCGCTGATCGTCTCCGCGGCGGCGCTGATCGCGAGCTACATCCCCGCTCGCCGGGCTTTGTCAGTGAACCCTACCGAATCGCTCCGCGCGGATTGACAACAAAGCGCGCAAAACGCCGGGGCGTCGCTAATGATTTTCGGGAAACGTCAGTCAAAAGTCTTACCATAGTTGCGACAAAAATTTGCAAAGTTTTGGAATGAAAAAAAAAGCGCCTGGTCGATGCGCATTTCCCCTTCAACAACGGTCGCTTTCGATTGCCAGCTGTGAAAGGCGGATGATAAATAAAAGTCGCTTTTTCAATCTCAATTCAATCAATGACAATAGAGGCTAATCGGAGGCGCTAATGGAAACGGTCTTACGGGATGTGCGGTTCGGCCTGCGGATGCTGCTCAAGAACCCTGGGGTCACGGCAGCCGCGATTATCACGATGGCGTTGGGGCTTGGCGCGAACACCGCGCTGTTCAGCGTAGTCAACGGGGTTATGTTCAAGTCCCTGCCGTTCAAAGATCCCGACCGACTAGTCTTCGCCTTGGAGACGAACACTAAATTCCCGCCTCCAGGCATTTCGTCCTCGACGTTGAACTACCGGGACTGGAAAGAGCAGAGCAAGTCCTTCGAGTCGATGAGCGCGCGACAGTCCTTCACCGGGAATCTCACGAGCAGTGAGCGGCCTGAGAAGATTCAGGGGGAAAAAGTGACGTGGGATTACTTTCCCACCCTTGGCGTGGCTCCGATCCACGGAAGGAATTTCATTGCGGAGGAAGACCGTCCCGGCGCGCAGCCGGTAATCCTCTTATCTGAGAGGCTCTGGCGGCGTCGCTTTGGCGGAGACCTGCAGATCATCGGGCAGGCGATTCCGATCAATGGCCAGAGCGTAACTGTGATAGGGGTTGTGCCGAATGACACTCGTCCCAACATTGAATTCTGGGCGCCGCTCGCCATCTCCTATCAGAACGCCGATCGCGGCCTTCATAACATACAGGTCGTGGCCCGTCTCGCCTCGGGCGTCACACAAACGCAAGCGCAGGCGGAAATGTCGACCATCGCCGCCCGGCTTGCCTCGCAATACCCTGAGTTCAACAAAGGCTGGGGAGTGGCGCTCGTTCGATATCAGGATCTGGTTGTTCTGAACGTCCGGCAGGCGTTGACAATACTGCTGGCCGCCGTCGGCGTCGTGCTCCTGATCGCCTGCGCGAACGTGGCCAACCTGCTGCTGGCGCGCGCGGCGGCTCGCTCGTCAGAGATTGCCGTCCGGCTCGCGCTCGGCGCCAGTCGCGGCCGGCTGATCCGCCAGATGTTGACGGAGAGCATGCTGATCTCCCTGATTGGGGGCGCGATCGGCCTGGTTGTCGCAGT
>DASTMP010000229.1:0-30253 GCA_035714085.1 Blastocatellia bacterium | reverse complement strand
GGCGCGGGCGAAGCCGGGGCGTGGCCGAACGCGGCCAGGACGTTTTCCCGCTGGTTTCCCATCACCGAGCGAGGGACGGCGCAGGGAGTCTTTTTTATGGGGGCCCACCTCGCGGGCGGATTGACGCCGATTCTGGTGACGACGATGCTCGGGTGGATGCATTGGCGCTGGGTTTTTGTCGTGTTCGGAGTCGTCGGATTCCTCTGGGCGGTGGCCTGGTACGCATGGTTCCGGGACGAACCGGAGTATCACAAATCCATCTCCGCCCGTGAACTGGAGCATATAGAGAAGGGACGGGTCCCGCTTTCCTCGCATCATCTGACTGCCGACGGCCTAAGACGAATTCTCAGCCATCGCAGCCTGCTCGCCCTCTGCGCCATGTATTCGACCCAGAGTTATGGCTTTTATTTCGTGATTACGTGGCTTCCAACCTATCTGGAAAAAGAGCGCGGTTTTACTAAGACCGAACTGGGTATTATGGCGGGGTTGCCGCTGTTGTTCAGTGTCATCGCGGATTTATTAGGCGGCTTCACGACCGATCGCCTGACGCGGCGCTATGGATTGCGTGTCGGGCGTTCCGCCGTCGGAGGCGCCGCGATGCTGCTCGCCAGCGCATCGATCATCACGGGCGCGAGTGTTGCAAGCGCTCATCTGGCTATTATTCTGATCGCCTGCGCGGCGGCCTCCGCGAATTTCCTGCTGGGCGCGGCCTGGGGATCCTGCGTGGATATGGGCGGAAATCAGGCCGGCGTAGTCAGCGCCTGTATGAACACCGCCGGCCAGGTCGGCGGCGTTTTCAGCCCGATTGTCGCTTCGCTCCTAGTCGCCCGCTTCGGGTGGTCGGCTCCTCTCTACGTCTGCGGCATTCTCTACTTCTGCGGCGCTTTGTGCTGGGCTCTAGTCGACACGAGGAAGAAGATCCAGGCAATCTGATACGGCCGGAACAAATGCTGATCGAATCCTTCATTCCAAACCCGGATGCCATTGAGACTCACGAGATAGAAATTGCGGCGTCGCGAGAGGCTGTCTATCAAGCCCTATGGACCACAGACCTGGGCGGCTCTCTTATCATCAAGAGCCTGATGTCTCTCAGATCTCTCCCGGGAATTATCTCTCATCCGAAACGACTGCGACACTTGCCCGGACAGATCACCCTTCAGACGATTATTGAGAGAGGCTTCGGTCAGTTAGCGGAAGAGCCAGGTAGGGAAGTCGTTCTCGGGGTGGAAGGCCAATTCTGGCGGCCAACCGGCAACATTCTCCCATTCAGTAAAGAGATGTTTCGCGGGCCGGTACAACCGGGCCTTGCCAGAGGTGTCTGGAACTTTGCAGTTCATGACGCCGGCCAGGAGCGAACCGTATTATCTACGGAAACTCGAGTCGTTTGTGGGGACGCTGCGAGCAGACTGAAATTTCGCGCCTACTGGACTGTGGTGAGGCCATTCAGCGGGCTCATTCGCATGATTATGCTCAGGGCCGTTAAGAAAGCTTGTGCTCGCGGCATTGGAAAGTGATTCGCGAGCTTTCGGCGCCTTGGCGCCAAGGCGCCGAAAGCTCACGATTTTCGATCGTTCGCGAACTACTCGGCGGCCAGCTTCGATGCGATCTGAGCCTTTTCCTGAGTCGCGCTTGACCTTACTGTCTCCAGCATATGCTTCGTCATCATCTTTCCTTTCCGCGCGTCGGTGAGATCACAGTCGGCCAGGATCTCCTCCTGGTCATGCTGCGCGCCACGCGGAAGCACTCGCGCAGTTCCTGTATGAAAAGAACCGGCCGCTCGGAGGCGGCAAAGTGGCCGCCCTTCTTTAGATCTCTTCCGCCTCTGCGCCGCGCTTTCGGAAGGCGACTTCTCCAGCGTCGGACACCTCAACCCACTTCGGGTCAGGCGGGGCCTCGGCGTCGTAGTTGTCGTGCCAGTTCCACCACTTGTACGGCGGGGTCTGGGGGCAACCCTCTGGCGAGTCCTCCCAGGTCTCCTGACGGCCGAGTGGGGTGATGTCGAGGTAGCTCCAAGTGGTCCCCATCGCCTCGTCGCCGCGGCCGTTGATAAAGTATGTGCGGAACACCAGCTCGCCATCGCGGAAGAACACGTTGTGGCCGTGCCATTCATCGACGCCGAAGTCCGCGTCGAAGCCGTCGGTGATAGTGTACCAAGGCATCTCCCAGCCCATCCGCGCCTTCAGGCGCGCGATGTCCGCCTGCGGCGCGCGTGAGGCGTAGGCGAGGGTGGTGTCGCGAGCGTTCAGATGGGCTAAGTGGGCGACCTGATCGGCCCCCAGGGAGCAGCCGCGGCAGGCGTGCTCGGGCCAGCCGAACACTCCAGGCTCGAAGAAGGCGCGATAGACGATCAACTGCCTGCGGCCCTCGAACAGGTCAAGCAGGCTAACCTTACCATTGGGCCCGACGAACTCGTATTTCTTCTCCACCGCCATCCACGGAATCCGTCGACGTTCGGCGGCCAACGCATCACGGGAGCGGGTCAAGGCCTTCTCCTTAACGAGGAGCTGCTGCCGCGCAGCCTCCCACTCCTGCGCCGGCACGATTGGAGGCGTCTTCATCACGATATCCCCTTTCGGGCGCTCCTTGTCTCTCTCTTTGCTCGTTGCCATATCATTTCTCCTTTGTTTTCTGAAACAGACTGAGACCACTCGTTCTGATAAATTTTCTGAACTTGCCGATGCACACAAAGCAAAATGATTCACTTGTGTTGCGGTGTTCGATATTGGTGAGATGCCCATATCCGAAAGACGATGCGGCACAGGCCTTTCGCTGCCAAGTATGACAGCGAAGTCAGGCAGAGGATCAATAGGGCCATCCGTAGATACGCCGCGCTTGATATCGAAAGTCCGACTCCAGTCCCGATTGCAACGTAGGCCGCCAAACACGCTGGGCATTTTGGTAGAAGCGCCAGCATGACGCCCGGGATTATCCACTCGGCAATGCTGAGGAAGCGCCGGACGAACTTGCGCGTCGGCCGATTGCCATCCGAATTTCGGTTCTCTACCGTTTGGCGACCTGAGCCGCTCGCAGTGACTACGCAACAGCCATGATCTTTCATCACGTTATCTCCATATTGAGGTGGACCTGGCAATCTCAGCTCGACTGATGGTAGCGCCCGTTGGCTTTCACCATTCCGCCTTTATCGTACATGTTCCTCGGTCGAGCCCAGTCGGACCCAGTCCGGGGGCCGCGGTACGGTCCTCGCTCAGCGCTTCTCGTACTCGTCGTGACGACGCCACCATGCGCCCGTATCGTTGCGCCCTTTGGGCGCGCGGTCGAGCCACTGGTACATGCCCCAAAGGCCGTCCAGTCCGCGCCCATAGGTGGAGTAGGTGTGGTAGATGACGCCGTCCTCAAGCGCGAACGCGCTCATGCCCGGCCTCTCGCGCGTGTACGTGGCCACGTCGGTTCCGCACATGGCCGCGTGCATGGTAGGTCCCTCGCCGATGCGTAACCGCCAAGCCGTCTCACGCCGATAGTTGTATTCGACGTCCCCCCCGATCTGTTGCTCTTCTGTGAACCCGACGCTGAAGTCGAAGTTGAAGTCGCCGCCGAACGAGGACGCCCAGGGAAACGTCCACCCCATTCGCCGCTTGTACGCCTGCAGCTTTGCGAGCGGCGCCCGCGACACCGCCCACAGCATCACGTCGTGGTTGGCCAGATGCTCGGCGAACCCGTTGAAGCCGTCCGCGATCGCCGAGCAGGACGGGCAGCCTGCGGCGTAGTCGGGCCCGAACATGAAGTGGTAGACGAGGATCTGCGAACGCCCTTGGAAGAGGTCCGCCAGCGAGGCGCTCCCATCGTCGGTCTCGAATCGATACTCCTTGTCGATGCCAACCCACGGCAGTTCCCGCCGCCGCCGCGCCAGTTCGTCGCTGCGCCGCGTTAGTTCCTTTTCCGCCTCGATCAACTCGAGCCGCGCTGCGAGCCACTCTTCACGCGTTCCGGTCTTGTGCTTCGTCATCGCTCTTGTCTCCTTGTTATCGGTCAGCCCCTTTTCGGGCGCTTCTTCTGTTCCTCGGCGAAGTGAGCGCCGGTAGCTTTGGCTTCAGCGTCTTCCTTGATGCGGAGCAGATTGCTCGCCCACAACTCTTCGAAGGGGCCCATCCAACGCTCATAAATTTGTCGTATCGGCACGACATTCAATGAGTTGATCCGCTGCCGCCGTTCTTCACGCGTGTGAATCAGGTTGGCATTACGGAGCACATCAATGTGTTTCATCACCCCGAAGCGACTCAGGTGCGGAAAAGCCTCGACAATCTGGGTCGTTGTTCTGGGACCCTGCCTCAAGAGGTCGAGAATTGACCTCCTCGTGCTGTCGGACAGAGCTTTCCACACGACATCGAGTTCGTCGTCGGGCATATTAGCTCCCCTGCTCGTCCGCATGCGTGGAGCAATCCTCGGCGACTCTGTCCAGTATGTGCTTCCAGCCGGTGGCCACACCCTGGCGGTGTCCCGGATCGATGAAGCCGAGGGCGCGGTGACGGAGGTCCACATGGGTTCCCCCCGGTCGCTGCTCGAGCCTCACTTCGATATGGTTCAGCGCCGGGTAGGACATGAACAGAGGGCCGCTCAATTCCAGCAGCACGGGCGGCTTGATCACCTGCACGTGTCCCCAAAGATGGCCGACGCCATTGCCGCGATCGCGGAACCATCGGCCGCCCGGCCATTGCTCCATCGTCATCTGCAACGATTCATCTTGCAAGTTGGTAAAGCCTTCGCCGAGTCGGTGCAGCACGCTGCGAAAGACGTCTCCAATGTCCGCCTTGATGTCGATGCTCTGTGTTGTATCCAGTGTTAAATCGTCAATTGTCATAGTTACCTCCTCGTGTGTGACGTAATAGTAACGTGACTCATTGGTCACGTCAACTGAAATTTTTCATGGGAGGGATTATTCGGATCCCAAGAGCCCTCTTTAAGGTGCAGGCACAACCCATCGAACTTTGTGCTACTGTCCGTTATTACAGCGCAGAATGTCAGATTGTGATTGAACTTCTTCAGCGTGGACTCCCTCAGTCCAAGGAACGCGTCCTCCCACTACTTCACAATCCACCGAAAGCTTGCTTTGTCGCGCTTAATGCTGCCTTCAGGGAGATCAGAATTGGCCCACTTAATAAGCCAAAAGAAAAATTATCAGGAAGCATAAATTTCCCACGAGTTTTTGAGGCATATCTTTGCCGAATCAGAAGGGAATTGATTCGAGTCACACGATCTCTCGCCGCGACACTGGAACAGAAAGATGGAAGCGGCACGCAGATGGCGAAAGGATGATCGCTATGACCACAACACTCAATCTCGCATCCGTCAAACCGTTTCTCGATAAACTGCAAGCCCTCGAACGCGAATTGGCGGCGTTGCTGATCGAACGCGATGAGGTCATTCGCGCCTCTCTGATCGCATTGCTCGCGCGGCAGCGCCTGATCGTTCTCGGACCTCCAGGCACAGGAAAGTCGGCTCTGGTCATGGCGCCGGGCTGCGGAACTTCGCATATCTGATGACTCGTTTCACGACGCCGGAAGAACTCTTCGGGCCGGTGTCCGTCAGCGGACTCAAGCGCGATGAATACCGGCGCATCACGGCGGGCAAGTTGGTCGAGGCCGAACTCGTCTTTCTCGACGAGATCTTCAAGGCGAGCAGCGCAATCCTGAACGCGCTGCTGAAGATCGCCAATGAGCGGGTTTTCCATAACGGCGGCCAGATGCAGGTGCCGCTGATTTCTCACTTCGGCGCGAGCAACGAGATGCCGCAGGGCAATGAACTCGAAGCGCTCTGGGATCGGTTCATGCTGCGTTTCCGTGTCGGCTACGTCACCGACACCGGCTTCGCCAAATTCATTCGCGCAGCTTCCGCAAAACTTGGCGCAAAACCTGGCGCGAATCATAACGGCCATAACTCAAATGGCGGCCAGCCACTGGCGCTCTTGCAGTCAGAGCTTATCGCTTTGCAACAGAGCGTTGCGCAGGTCGCCATTCCGAATGCGGCGATCGATCTTATTGAGCAGTTGCGCCGTGATCTCGTTGGCAAAGGCATCATCATCAGCGACCGGCGATGGGGACAGGCGCTCGGCGTATTGCAGGCCCATGCGCTCGCGGAAGCGCGCGACGCGGTGACAGAAGACGATCTAATCTTCCTCAAACACGTCCTGTGGCAATCACCCGAACAGCAGGCCGAGATCGGCAAGGCGCTTGCCCGCATTGGCAACCCGCTCAATTCCAAAGCGGTGGACTATGAGGACCAGGCGGCGTCAGTGCATCGCGAATGCATGGACGCGCAGCAGGCCGCACAGAGCGAAGAGCAGAAGATGCAATCGGCGATCGAGGCAAACACGAAGCTCAAGCAGATCAGCGCGAGGTTGCAGGAATTGCGTGAGCAGGCCGTCGAGCAGGGACGCAACGCGAACCGCATCGATAAGGTGATTGAGGCCGTCGCGAAGATGAAGCATGAGATAGCCTCGCTAGTTCTATAACCGTTCGACCGGATGAACCAATGAACGCAATCAGCGAACAAATCCAGGAGCCGGAACCTGGCGCCGAAATGGCGGACTCCAGAAGTGTCGTCGGCGCGATTGCCGACGGCAGCCAGGCGATTGCCCATGACGGCTTTGATGTGGAGACCTTTGAACAGGCGGCGGATGATTACGCGCGACTGGCCCGGACAGTGGAAGAGACGACGGGCGCGATCCGCACCGGCTCTGCGCTCTTGCGGGACTTGTTCTGGAGCTTCCACAAACGCTCGCCGAGGGTTGCGCCGGTTGCGCCGCTCTCTCCGGCTCACGAGATCAACCGGGAGATCATCGAGCAAATCTTCTCCACGACCGAATGGCGCGAGATGCGTGAGAGCGGCACTGTAGGCGATCCGCTTTCCAGAGCGATGGCGACCATCGGATGCGCGGCTTCGGCCGTTGCCGCCCTCGATAAAGAGACGATCCGCTATCTCAACCAATTGCATGAGCTTACCGGAGAGGTTGAGCAGTTGTTCGCCCGCGCCGAAACTCTCGATGAACTGGCGGCGTTGTCGGTTGATAAAGAGCGGTCCGAATGGTTGAAGAATGAAGCCGCGCGAGCGAGAACAGGCGCCGCAAAGAAAGAAAAGAGGGCGGAGCGCTTGAGCCGCAAGCTGGAAGAGTCGAGCGAAGAGCGGCAGCAGAATGTGCGCCGGACTGTCCGTCAAGGTTTAGCCGAAGCGATGACCGAGGTCGGCCAGGCCAACGACGCGATCAATGCCTTCGGCGGCGGCTACGACGCTGATTTCGGAACAGAGAACGGCGCGGGTGGGCGAAATTCACTCTCGACAAAGGAGAAACTCGTCATAGCCCAGCATGTAGGCCATTCGCCGGAACTCCAACAGATCGCCGCCGTCTGCGGGCGATTCACGCGCATTGCGCTTCAGCAACAGAAGACTCGCGTCAAGCATCCGCCAGATGAGATCACCTCGATCACCACGGGTTCTGAGATAGAGCGTCTGCTGCCGAGCGAGATCGCATTACTGGCCGATCCGGATCTCGAAGACCTCTTCTATTTCAGATTTGCCGAGCTCGGTCTGATGCAGTACGACATGATCGGCCACGAGCCTGAGGGGCAGGGGCCGATCATCATCGCCATAGATGAGTCAGGATCAATGACGACCGACTACGGAGGGATGACGGGTGAAGTGTGGAGCAAGGCGGTGACACTTGCGCTGCTATCGATTGCGCGGCTGCAGAAGCGTGACCTGGAAGTGATCCATTTCTCCGGCCCGAACGACTTGCGGGTAGACCTTTTTTCGAAAGGCCAGGCCACGCCTGCCGAAGTGATCGCCTGCGCCGGCTTCTTCTTTAACGGGGGAACGGTGTTCGAGCCATTGATGGAGAAGGCGCTGGAGCTTGTAGATGGATCGCAGTTCGAGAAGGCCGATGTGATCTGTATCAGTGACGGTATCAGCGACGTTTCTCCGGAAGCGCAGGCGGAATGGACGAGGAGAAGGGCGGAACTAGGTATGCGATCTTACGGTGTCCTCATCGGCTCGAATCAGGGCGAAGCGCTGCTTGGTGAAATCAGCGACGCGGTCTTTCGCCTCGACGACCTGCGAGGCGATCTGCCGGCGCTCGAAGTGATCTTCTCTGCCGTCTAATCCAAGCAGTCACGGCAATTATCCGTTCAGCCGGTCGAAACCATCGCTCGACGCGACCCCTTGATTCCCGAATGGGAAAAGGCCTGAGTCATTGGGAAAGCGATGGGACGGCTGCTGTCTGACGCCGTAAAGCGGCGCGCAGGCTTCACAGTAATTAACGCGACTTCGTGTCGCACCACTTACTCCTCGCGTAACGCAGCCATTGGATCGACTCGCGACGCTCTGCGTGCGGGCAGATAGGCCGATAATGCGGCGACCGCGAGCAGCAGCAGCGTGGCTGCCGCGATCGTCAGCGGATCGTTCGGCCTCAATCCATAGAGCAGAGTTGATACCGTTTTTGTGGCCGCGAGCGACGCCAGCAACCCGATCACGACGCCAGCGCCGACCAGCGCCAACGCCTCGCGCAACACCAACCAGATTACGTCTCCGCGCATGGCTCCGAGCGCCATTCGGACGCCGATTTCATTCGTGCGCCGCGCGACGGCGTAGGACATGACGCCATATAACCCGACGCAGGCGAGCAGTAACGCAAGCAATCCGAAGAAAGTCGAGAGACGTGCAACCAATCTTTGTTTGACGAGCGATCGATCGACGTGCTCGGACATCGTCACGGCTTCCACGATGGGTAGACGACGGTTGACTTCCTTTATCGCCTTGCGGATCTCCGGGACGATCCCGCGCGGCTCGCCTGAGTATCTGACTACTAAATTGTTGAGGTAATCGATGCGTTGCGAGTAGGAGTGATAGACCATCGGGCGTGACTCTTCTATCGGACCCTGTTCTCTGAAGTCTTTCACGACGCCGATGACCTCGATGTCTTCGCTTGAATTACGACCGTCGGTCCATCCGAAACGCCTGCCAACCGGTGACGATCCAGGGAAGAATCGTTGAGCCAGGCTCTCATTGATTACCGCCACTTTCGGCGATACTGCTGTGTCTTGTGGACCAAACTCCCGTCCCTGCAGGAGCGAGAGGCCCATAGCCTTGAAGAAACCCGGGCCGACAGCGTTATTATCAGCTCCTCCCTCACTCACGCCGCCCGGGCCGGGGCCACGGGGTGATACCGTTGCGCCCCAGACGCCTTGGTCGAAGACCGAGGCCGAAAATGACGCCGCCTGCACGCCGGGGATCGCCTTCACTCTCTCCTCGATCTGACGATACAAATTGGCCAACTGCGCATCCGCCTGAGATCCGATCGAATTGGTTTCGAGCTGAAAGAGCAGAGCGTTCTGCCGATTGAAACCCAGATCCACGCTTTGCAGGTTGATCAGTGTGCGCACGAAGAGGCCAGTGCCCGCCAGCAGCAGGAGCGAAAGCGCGACCTGTGAAACTATGAGCGCTTTGCCCAGTGGGAGCCGCGTCGTTGCAGGAGTTGTGGCTCGATTTCCCTGTAAGGGCGAGAGAGGCTCGATCCCGGAAGCGCGGATAGCCGATGACGCGCCAAAGAACAGGGTCGATAGAAGCGAAATCAGGGTGGTGAAGATCAAGATGCGAAGATCGAGAGAGACGTCGAGCGGCAGCGGCGCGGGTTCAGTAGAGACCATGAGGATCAGCGCCCGGCTGCCCAAGAAACCGAGAAGTATCCCCGTTGTGCCTCCAAGCACCGCCAGCAGCAGGCTCTCAGCGAGCAACTGGCGAGCGAGACGCCAGCGGCTGGCGCCAAGAGCAATACGGACGGCGAATTCCTGCCGGCGTGCAGTGGCTCGCGCAAGCAGCAGGTTGGCCAGGTTAGCGCAGGCGATGAAGAGCACGATTGCTGCCACTAACATCAGGACCTGTAGCGGGAGAGAGAATTGGCGTCGCAATCTGGAGAGGCCGCGTCCGGCGGGCGTCAGCTCAATGCTCGTTTGCTGGATCTCCTGCAACCGTTCGGGAGATAGTTGAGGCCCGGCGTACTCGTGTAGGATCTGCCTGGCGAGCAAGTTGGTTTCCGCGCCCGCCTGTTGAATGGTCACACCATCGTTGAGACGCGCGATGAGATAGAGCGGGCTGAAGAAACGGTCATTGAGGCCCTTAAAGTAGGGCGGTAGCTGTTCTTCCAGCGACAGCGGCGCCCAGATGTCCGGCGACTCGCCGACCGTCGTTCCGAAGAATTCTTTTGGGGCGATGCCGATGATCGTATAGGAGGTCTGGCCGATGACTACGCTCTTGCCAATGATAGAAGGGGCACCACCGAATCTGCGCATCCACCAGTTATGGCTGGCGACCACAACCGGATGGCCGCCGGGAATCCGGTCGTCCATTGCGGTGAAGATGCGGCCAATGATGGGATTCACGCCGAGGATGGAGAAGTAATTGCCAGAGACCATCTGGGCATTGATCCGTTCCAATTCATTCTCGGGCCTGTTTGCATTGACGATGCCATAAACGCGATTTTGGAAGCTGTACAGGGCAGCCACATCGGAAAAACTATGATTGTGCCGGCGGAATTCTTGAAAGAATGGAGAGGAAAAGAATCGAAGGTCGCCGGAGGGAAAACCACCCTCAATGCCTGCCGGCCCATCGCATCTGCCGAAGAAGACGAGTCGCTCGGGTTGCCTGACCGGCATCTCCCTCAAAAGTAAGACGTCGAGCAGGCTGAAGATCGCTGTGTTGGCCCCAATGCCGAGCGCGAGCGAGAGCACTGCCACTATCGTGAGGGCTTTATTCTTGATCAACATCCGCATGCCGAAGCGCAAATCTTGTAACATTTTGTTCTCCAGTCTATTGAGCGAAACCGCTGGAATGCATTACCAAATGTGGCGCCCATGCTCGCGATGGATGCGCTCAAGGGGCTAATCTCTCATCTTCGTTCCAATGATATCTGCGGGAATACTAATCCCCAGCCACTTATCGCAATCGCCACTGGCGATATGCGGCCTGTGAATTATTGGCCAAAAATTGGGCACGAACAGCACTCTCTGCCAATTATTGAACGAAGAACCTTATCTATCCTTACAGAAATAAGTGGGCGGCTCTGCCAATTATTGACCAAAAGACTGCCAGTGATTGCTGATAGGGATACTAAGCGATCGCACTCTGTGCTCGTGGCGCCAGGCTGCGAGAGAAGAAGAAATCGAGCGGGTGGCATGTATTGAAAGCAAGGAGGTGTCTTTATGGGTAATGGAGTGAACATTCGTGACCTGAACGGATTGGAAGCCTCGATCTCGCAGTTTCCGCTCGTTGGCTTTACGGTCTTATGGCGGCTGGACGGGATCAGCAGATTTTCTATAAGGCGGGGCACTGGGGATTGGGGACAGAGCGTGAGCCTCCGGCGGAATGGCGGGAGATCAATAACCATGTAGTCTTCGCTTTCAGCGACCCGAACAACTGGGGCGTGGAGAACGTCGATTTCACGGTGGGCGGCGCAGATCCGCAGGATTTCTATCAGACCGACGCATGGGGCGGCTTCGATCCAAAGAATGACCAGGGCCGCAGTTACCAGGAGATGTCGGAGAGCTATCGCGGGTCGTGCGAGCGCGAGATCAGAAATCTGATAGGCAACGCCGTCCCGAAGAACTTCTCCTGGGAGGACCTGCTGAGATTCGTCCCTGAAGGTGAGCAAATCATTGCAGTCTCGCCGGTGTATAAAAGCAAGCGGAAGCGCAATCCCGATAGTGTAATTCTCCTTCTGAGTAATAACGATGAAATAATCAGGCTCAGCCTCTTCTGATTGGGAAGCAGGAGGCATATGGAGACACGTGGAAAAAACGGGATCGTCATTCGCCTCGCCCCGCAACGGGGCGTAAAGAGGCTCTACCTCTTCAGCGGCCTGTCTGTTCTCAAGACAGGCATCATCCGCCTGTCGCGCAGATAGTCCAATCGAATTTTTTTCACTTGACTCTGGACTTGGCTCTAGAGTGTAAAATTCAATCATGAACTCATCAGCGATTCGTATCGGAGAGGTTGCGTTGCGCTCCGGCGTGAGCATTGACACCGTGCGCTATTACGAAAGGCGGCGACTTTTGCCGGCCGCCCCCCGCACTGGGGGTGGATTCCGTCTCTTTACGCCGGGGACTGTCGAGCGGGTGCGATTCATTAAACAGGCTCAGGAACTAGGCTTCTCGTTAGATGAAATCGGGGATATCCTGGCCACTGGCGGCGCTAACGAGTGCCGGCGTGTGCGTGACCATCTGAAGGTTAAACTCAATGAGCTGGACGAGCGAATCCGGTTGATACGGGATTTCCGAAAGACTCTAGCCCGGCGCCTGGCGGCCTGCGAGCGCGAGCTCAGCCGCCACGCGGATGATGCTGTATGTCCGGCGAGGGTAACAATCTCTCGCGCCGATTCGGGGATGAAGAAGAAGAGATGAGCTGTTGCGCGGAATCAGATACGCCCCCAGTCGAGTGTCGGAAAGCGCGTGCGCGGCGCGAATGTTTGTCCTGTAATGGGCCAAGTCACCCGGTGGCGCTTAGAACGATACTCTTGATGTTAAAACCGGAATGCTTTGACCAAGTGGGAGAGAGTCAGTATCGCTTCTGCGTCTCTCCTGATTGTTCAGTAGTTTATTTTTCGCAAGAGCGTTCTTTCACGACCGGCGATCTGCGCGTCCGTGTCGGGCTGAAGGAAAAAGACGGCCCGATTCCTCTTTGCTACTGCTTCGGCTTTAGCGAGCAAGACGCGCGAAGGGAGATTGAAGCCGAAGGAAGCACTACTATTCCTCAACGCATCACGGCTTTCATCAAAGAGCGGATGTGCGCGTGTGAGGAAAGAAATCCGTCGGGCGCTTGCTGTCTTGGTGAAGTAACCAAAGCCGTCAAGCGCCTGATGAAGGAGGCGGTATGAAAGAGAAACGGATTATTGGCCGCTTGGCCCCTATTCTCTCGATCGCTCTCTTACTCATTCAGAGTGAAGGCGGCGCGCGAAAAGTGTGGGCGACGGAGCCAGCGGAGGCGGAGATGACCGACCTAAATAACAAAGAGAAAGTTACGATGACAAGAAAACTCACGGCAATACTTCTTACCGCTCTTCTCTTCGCCGGCGCCGTCTTTGCGCAAACGACCGGGCGGGCAAAAGCAGTAAAGACAGAGACAAAGACCGCCAGGCTCCACATTGACGGCTTTATGAAGAGTAAAAGCGGCGCCGTCTGAATGGGCTGACCGGAGACGGTCAAACGAGCTCTGGAAGAGCTCGAAGGCGTTCAGAAAATAGAGATGAGGCTCGACCGTGACGAATTCGCCGTCACCTACGATCCGTATAAGGTTACGCCGACAATGCTTGTCGCGAGGGTCAGAGAGTCCGGCTACACGGCGCGGGTTGTCAGCGGAAAAGGGAAGACGTCGCCGGTAGCGGCCGTAATGGCATTACCACAGGGTTTTACGCTACTTGATGAAACTATTACGCAAGCTCGGAATGAGAATAAGCCTGTAGTTATTGATTTCTTCGCCGAATGGTGCGCCCCGTGCATGAGAATGGAGAAGACCACGTTCGTCGATGAAGGAGTAAGGTCGCTGCTCGATCGCTGCGTCTTTCTGAGGATTGATACAGACAGGCAGCCGGAGATTTCGCGGCGGATGAACGTTGAAGGTTTGCCCGATATCCGCTTTGTGACGCCTGACGGGAAGGTGGTGAAGCAATTGCGGAGCTATCAGGACGCGGAATCGTTCGCCGAAGAACTCGGGCGCTTTCTTCCGTCACTCGCGCGATGAAACAAGTGGTACAAAAAGAGAGAGGAACTAATGAAGGACTGATCCTGTCCTTTGTCGGAACTGTCATCGGGCTGGCGGCGGCCTTAGGGGAGCCACGCTTGATCGCCAACCCGCTCTCTGGAGTGAGCGCGAATGATCCGGAGACGTTTGGGCCGATCGCGCTCTTGCTTGTGGGAGTGGCCCTCGCGGCCTGCTACCTGCCGGCGCGGCGGGCGACCAAGGTTGATCCGATGATCGCGCTGAGAAATGGAGGGTAGAAAATGGGAACAAACTCGACTTCCTTACACGTTCCGGGAGGTGAATCGGATGTTTTCTAGATTTCAAAGAGAAGAACAAAGTGATGAAGCCCCGCGTTCAAAGCGCACTATTATCGCCAGTCTGGCTGCGTTGGGCGGCGTGGGCTTGGCCTTCAGTTGCTGCCTGCCGATCGCTCCTTTTTTACTGGCTGCCGGGACGGCGGGAAGCTCGGCCTTCTTTATTAAGATCCGGTCATTCCTCCTCACGGCTTCTGTGCTGTTGATTGGCTTCGGCTTTTACCAATCCTGGCGGGCCAGGCAGTGCCGGCGTCGGCCGAATTTGCTGAGCGCGATTCTCCTCTGGGTTTCAACGATTGTGGTTCTGCTTTCCATTCTGTTTCCGCAGGCAATCGCCAATCTTCTAGCCAATGCATTGGGAGGCTAATATGAAACGGCGTCGCATCATTCTCGCAGTTTCGGCGGCAGCGGCATTCCTGGTCTTTTATGTCCTCTACTACCTTTACGGCGGGAGCGCCGTACCAAAGGGACAACAACCACTGCTCCGTTTGAACAGCTCAAATCTTTCATCATTGAAAGCCGCATTCAATGGGTCCGCAAATTCGGTGCGCGTGCTCGTAATGCTCTCGCCTACTTGACCGGTTTGCTTGCAGGGGGCCTCTGCATTCGAAAAACTATTGGACGAACAGCGCGGCCAGAACATCCGAGTATTCGTGGTTTGGGAACCAGTGTTGCCGACCGATTGGGGCGCTCCTTCGACAGCGACGCTGAAACGAATCTCTGATCTCAGAGCCTCTCAGTCTTGGGATAGGGAGCGCCTAATCTCTGGTCTACTCGGCGGACATGACCGCTCCTCCGTCATTTGGGATTATGTCGCTGTCTATGAGCCGGGAAGAGTTTGGGACCAGTCGCCGCCAGAACCCGTTTATTCGAGCGTTCCTGTCGTCCGCGCCATTGACGGCGCAAGGGAGGCCACCCGGAAGTTGTTACGCGCAAATGTGAAATAGCATTTGCAAGACTGATTATAGAAATATGGATGACGCGCGGTTGCCCCAGATGATCTGTACGATGTTGAACTCTTGAGCGACAACGAATTGAATAAGGTAAAGATGACAAAGTTGGAGTACGGTATAGCGCGCGACGGCGAGGAGTTCGCTGTTCGCTCTAACGGGGGCGATTGGCTGGTCGCTTGGCTTCCGCCGACCGCAGTCCCGGATGGTATTGCCCATGGAGCGAACGCCCTCTGTGTGACCGCAGACGATCATGTCGTGCTGATCAGCAATGATGGCAAGCGGTGGGGCTGGCCGGGAGGCCGTCCCGAAGGCGCCGAATCCTGGGAGCAGACTCTCCGCCGAGAGGTCTTGGAGGAAGCCTGTGCGGTTGTCGTCGATGCCCGGCTGCTTGGATTTTGCCGGAGCGTGTGCCTCACGGGGCCCGAACGAGGTCGCACGCTGGCGCGCTCCATCTGGTTAACAGAGGTCGAGTTGATGCCATGGGAGCCGCGCTTTGAAGTCGCGCATCGTCGTACGGTCCCAGCCACCGAGCTGCTTGCGCATCTCTGGATGGAAGATGGCTTCGAGCCAATCTATCATCGAGCGCTCGTGGAAGCAGGACTCGTGTAGAAATGGTCTTTGGTCACGGGCGAGCTAACTCAGGATGACCCGGCCGCGGAGATCAGAGTGGTCGCGCCCACGGATTCCGAACTAACCTTTTCGCCGGCCCGCGATCCTCACTAGAATGTCGCAAGAATGACACCCATCGACAATGGGAAGATTGCAAAACACGGTGAAGACAGAACAAAAACAGCTAAAGATAGATGTCCGAATAGCCGGCGCCGGCGATGCGCCGTCAATCGCATCAGTTCTCCATGAGTCTTTTTTGGAGTACCGATCTCTATATACTCCAGAAGGGTTCTCGGCGACTACCCTGACAAGTAGCGAGATCGAAGACCGGCTTCATCTGGACGAGGGGCCGACCTGGGTGGCGTTGTGCGAAGACCTGATTGTCGGCACTGTATCTGCGGTGGTGAAAGGCGAGTCAATATTCATTCGAAGCATGGCCATCCTTCCCACCGCGAGAGGCCAGGGGATCGGGGAATTGCTGTTAACGCAAATCGAGAGTTTTGCGCTGGAACGTGGGTGCGCGCGTCTCTTTTTGAACACTACTCCTTTTCTCAGCCGTGCGATTCGGCTCTACGAGCGTTTTGGGTTTTGCCGTAACGGTGAAGATCCTCACGATCTGTTCGGGACACCGCTTTTTACGATGGTGAAGACTCTGGTATGACGTCTCGTTACCATATCCGGAGATGGCTATACGCCAAGTCCATTAGGCAAAAATCGTTAGAGCGACATTTCTCAAGACTTCTCCCTCTCCTCCCAGTATGGAGATTTCTTGATCGCTATCAATGATTCAATGCGCCCTCATCCTTCCCTTTTGTCTGGCTTGCGAATGAAGTAGTAGTGGTTCTGTCCTTCGTCCTCGGCTTCATCATCTAGAATCATACCGGCAGCCTCCACTATCCGCCGATACTCGTCTGCACCCAGCGAAATGGATTTCCGCCCAGTCATAATGTCTGACCACTCACACATTTGATATGGGGCGGTGAATAAAAATTTGCCTCCGGGCTTCAGCGCCGCCGCGGCCTTGTGAATCAGATTCGCCTGAGTCTCTGGCGCCAGAAGAAACACCAATCCCCACGCAATCACTCCGTCAAATCTACGGTCGAAAAACCGCGAGTCCTCGACAGCGCTGATCTCCGCAAGGGCATGCGGGAAGCGGGCGCGAAACGCGGCGATCATGCTCGGCGAGGCGTCCACGCCATAGATAATCAAGCCTTCATCAACCAGAGCTTCTGAGATCGGAGCGCCATGCCCGCAACCAAGATCCAGTACATCGCCGCCGGGCGGAAGGGCTTGGGCCCATTGGCGCACAGTTGCGGCGCCGACACCTGATCTCGTACGGCTGGAAATGAACTCTTCGGAGATGGTCTCGTATCCATTCGATCTGTCGGTGGAGTTAGCGGGACCGGCCTCGATTTCTTCTGCCAACTTAGCGCCCTGGCTGCGCAGCCAGGCGACTAAGTCCTCCGCTCCGCTTTCATTCGCCACCTGCAGCGGCGTTTTTCCGTCATAGCCGATCCAATTCAGCTCAGCGCCATGCCCAAACAGATGCTCCGCCGTCCGCAGTTGTCCGCCGCGGCACGCATGCCAGAAGGCATTAGTGATCTCGTCCGCCGATGGGGGCGGTTGGCGCTCGTAGTAATCCTCGACCAGATCCAAGAGTCCGAGCGCGGCGGCTTGCCAGACGGTCGTCCGCGCTCCACGCTCAAGTAGTCGGCGCGCGGCTTTCCATTGCGCAAACACAACCGCATCAGACATCGGCGCGCCGCCTGTAAAGATGGCGCCGGACGCCTCAATATCCGCTCCGCAGTCGAGCAGGGCATCGAGCGCTGCAACATCATCGCTGCTCGCCGCCCCGTGTAGCGGCGTCTCCTGACACTCTTGGCGTACCGGATGCTGGAACTTTGCGTTTACCTCCGAGCCGGCCGCAACCAAGGCGGTTATCGTCTTCCCGACATTTGGGAAGTGGCCCGGCCAATCGGTCGCGATGTGCAGGAGCGTGCGCGATACTCCTTTAGCGTTAACGATCTTCGCCCTCGCCAGGCCGGGATTATCCTCCAGCAAACGTTCGAGTTCTTCGAGATTACCAGTGTGGATCGCAGCGATAACCGCGACCGCCCGAGAGTCGCCGGCAGGAATGTTCAACATAGCAACCTCCGAATCACGTTGAATGCTAGCGGTTTTGACTGACTCATGCCAAGCGGTAAAGACACTTCCACTTATTCGACTCAGGAACAACTGTGGTCAACGCAGGCGCCGCTCCGGTAGAAAACAAAAAAGAGAGTGGATAGCAGGGCGCGCATAGGCGCACGAGCGCTGCGAACTGTGATCGCCACTCTTCGCTGGAATGCCGGCGCCGTTCAACCATCAATCAAGGAGGCAAAATGAGTATCATTATCACCATGAGCCGCACGATGTTCTTCCGTCTTCTCGCGCACGCGCCGGAAGATCTGCAGCGAGAGGCGAAAGAAGATGCCAGGAGAGCCATTCCCGCGTTCTGCTTAACGGAAGACGATGTCCGAGAAAAGTTTGCCCAAGAGGAGCAGTGGGACGAGCTAACCGAAGAAAAACAGAAAGAAGCGGTCCAATCACTGATGGATGCGAGCGAGTATGTTACTTGAACGATAACTTTGCCGGTTTGTTCATCTTCGCGGTCGAAGGCGTAGAAGATCGCATGATGTAGATCTTCTAGAGTCTGATCTCCGCGGATTTGAATGGTCCTGGAAATAACTCTGTTTTTCTTCACAAAGCTCCTGGTCATCGGCCCGTTGATAATGAACACGTCAAGCGTGTAGAGCCTGTTATCGCCGGTCTTCCTGGCAGTCTGTTTCTTCGCCTGTTGCTTTGCCACAATTCTCCTCGTCCTGGGAACGGGGATTTACCTGACTTCGGCAGGGCCGTGATTGCCGACGGACAAGTTACGGATATCACTATCGACGCCGGCTGCGCGAGAGCTGAGCGTAGGGATAGACATCAATAATCTCGCTGCGCATATACTGTCCCTTTGATTCGGCCGCCATCAGCTCTTTGTAGATCTTTGGCGGAACGCCTTCATAACAATAGGTCCGGCCGCTATTGAAAACAACTTCAAGCACTCGTTTCTTGGAATCATATCCGACAGCATGGATCATACTGGATTCGACAGTGGTTAGCCTCATGATCTTAACCTTGTTTCAGTCGTCGTTGTTTGCACGGGGCTTTCTTGAAAAGACGCGGGGCTTTTCCCAATGATAAAGGTCATAAGCGCAAAAAGCTAAGCTGTGGACACGACGTAGAGACGGGGTGGTAAAAATAGGTTGGTCGAGATTGCATCCGCGGCGCCTTTATCCTTCAAATCTGCGCTCGCGGCAAGGATATGCTTCAAACACGCCCAATATCACTTCAAGACCGTCGCCGTAACTTGAGCGTTTAGGACGCCCGAGCGGCAGGGTTTTGCTTCAAAAGCGGCAAATTTATCCTTCAAGTAACAGAGTACGATCGCGCGGCCAGACTCGCCAATGAAGCCATCACCGATGCCGTCGCGCGATACATTCACGACGCCGCGCTCGAAAAGGAGGAGCGGCAGGAAGTGAGCGAAGGCGACTGACGGAAGATATCTGCTCTTCCTCAGGATCGAGGCCGGATTCCTCAGCGCCGGCCAAGCAGTTCCGCCAATCTGAAAATGGGGCGGGTGACAGCGACCTGCTTCTGCGGCGATTCTTCCGTTCATTTCATTCTCACATCCCGGAAAGGACAAATAATGGGGGCCGATAGAACCGAATTCGGTGTTGCGCGAACGGTGTGCGCTTGCAGCGCTTGTGTGGCTAATTGTCGTTTCGTCCCAGGAGCCTTGATTCCGGCAGACCTCCAACGGATCGCTGAGTACTTGGATGAATCCGATTTGACGCGGTTCGCACTGGACAATCTTCTTGCCAGCCCGGGCGCGATTATTTACATCCGGAGTGGTTTAGTCCGCATTCGTACGCTCGTGCTGGCTCGGAGGATGGATGGCGCCTGCCGTTTCCTAACAGGCGAAGATCGATGCTCGATCCATGCCGCGGCGCCATTTTCTTGCGCACTATTTGATTGCCGGCAAAGCAGGGAAGAGGCCGATGCCCTCAGCTTGAGCGGCTTGATGGAGATTGCCAAAGCCTGGCAGCGGGGCGACCTGTATGCGCAATTGTGGCTGATGCTCTATCACTCCGGCCACATCTCGCCTTCGCCACTTGAAGCTCGCGCGAGGATGCGGGCCGCGCTCGCTGCGGAAGAATACGCCGGAGAGAGTCGTCCTGCCGGCGAGCGTCAGTGAAGAGAAGTCCGTTTGGTTAGTGACGATAGACGGTTCACTTATTGTCGCGATATTCGGAGAAACCTTTTCGAGGACAGTCAGAGATGAAGCCACTACAGCATGCTCGCATCACCGGGCGCCGTTATGGCGGCGAATGGCAGGACTGGATCGAGATCCACGACTGGATCGATCGCAGCAAGGTGATCTTTCCAAGCATGCAGCACCGGATGTTCCTTCATTCGGATTTCGGAGAGTGGTTGGCGATCAGGGTTTATGACGAAGCGATCAGGTCAAAATCTGGAGCTGTCACTCCGACCCGCGATCTATTCCGCGACCATCAGGTTGAAGACCTTGGGCGAGTCGTCACGCTGGCGGAATGGCTGCATGAGATTGATGCCGATTACTGGACTCGCCGCAGGAAGCCGCCTCGGCCAAGCTGCGCGACGTGAGACTCTCACAGAAGACCGCTTCGGATATCGGCGGACTGCCCGCGCTCGACCATCAAAACTAACAGACGACCTTTTACCTTCCCGATTTTTTGCCACGAGAAGATGAGCCCGGCATCCTCTTTCTCGATGAGCTTCCCGGCGCGGACGAGCAGACACGCATCGCCGCCTACGGCCTGATTCTAGAGCGTCGCGTTGCCAATTGGACGTTAGGCGACCAATGGCGAATCATCGCCGCGGGCAATCGTCCGGAGGATGGCGCGATCTCCTGCGATCTCAGCACGGCGATGAATGACCGTCTGGTACATCTGGTCATCGAGCCGACCGCGCAGGATTGGCTGGCGTGGGCTGTGGAGAACAGCATCGCGCCGGAAGTGATGGCGTTCATCCAGGTCCGCCCTGATCTGCTGATCGGTTCGGCGGAGATGCGGCGCGCCGATCACGCGATCATACCCAGCCCGCGTTCGTGGGAGCGAGTCTCGGAAGTTTGGAAGAGATGCATCGGCAAACGCGAACGCGAGATCCTCATCTGTGGGCTGGTCGGCGACACGACCGTGCATGAGTTTATGAACGTCGCTGACGAACTTAAACACCTCGCCTCAGTCGAGAAGATCATCACGACGCCGCGCCGCCAGTTGCACAAGGTCATTCCGGCGACGATCAACGGCTTATATGGAATGGTTTACGCCCTGGCCGCGTCAGTGAACGCGCTGAATCTGAGCAAGATAATGAGCGTCGTGGACGCGCTCGATGAATTGCCTGGCTCTTCGCATAACGGGTTGCCGCTGGCTGACGTTCAGACCCTCACGGGCAGCCTGGTTCTCGACCGCGCGCTCAAACTCGGCCTCGACTGCGGCGACGATCCGGCTTTTATTCGCTTCGATGAGAAGCGGCGCGGTGATCATCGTGCGATTGAACAGGGAAGTTGACTTCAGGTTTCTCCCAATCGGGAGAGAATCTCTTCGTAAACTTCATCTGTGATCCCATATCCCAGCGAACGCATTTGATCGAGATGCGGTTTAGCTGCTGCTATGAAGCCGCCTTCAGCAAAAAGTTGAATAAGATGCGGAGCGTCAATTGAAGCGATCCCGAACCGCATGGCGCGCCGACGCAATTTTTCATCGCCGGTGATCAGGAAACAATCAGAGATTGACGCCTGGCGATCTATGGCCAGGGCGAGAACGTGGCGATCAGCCTCCTGATTGATGAATGCAACTTGTCTCAACGCATCCGCGCTCGGGAGAAGTTCCGTCAACCATTTTCCAAGAGCGTTTTGAAGCGCATTCTGCGAAGGCTGAGTGGTAATTTCAGCGACGACGGCTGGAGGTGCGCATATTTCAGTGAACAAGTTTTGCAACAATGGAAAGCAGTTAGCTTTAGCGAGGCCGATGATGCCGTTGGAGTCCAGCACCGCAACAGTTGGGGTACTCATAGATGAGGCGGGAAATGATTCGGCGATGATTGTCGCAGTCGCTGAAGAACAGACTCGTCTTGCTCCAAGCGCGAAAGTCCCAGCCCGTCTTCGGACAGGAGTTGAAGATATTCTTCATAAGTCAGGTTAAGCGCGGCGGCAGCTTCGCGAATTGACAACTCGCCACGTTGCTGGAGCGCAATTATCACGGCCTGTCTGGCGACGGCCTCGGCAATTTTCAAGTTTTGCTCAGAAACAGCGTCCGGCACTTCCACCTGGATATCCAGAACTTGCGACATATCACCTCCTTGATCGCATAGTTTACCACACTCTAAAGCTCTATCAGAAGGTTACGGCGCGGGCGCCTGCTTATATGAAAAACAGCGCGGCGATCATCGCGCGCTTGAACAGGGAACTTGAGCAGCGAGGAAGCGACATGGATTTGACTAACCTTGAAGAGAAGGCGCGCGAGGCGAAGCTGGATTACGGCGAAGCGGAGTCGCTCGCGCGCTTTCTCAACTTTCAACGCGAACGCCGGGGGGAGCCGCCGATCTCCGCGGATTACGGCCAGCTCTGCGATCATCTCTCGGAGATTTACCCCGACGTCGAGTTCAATCTCGCCGGTCACCGAATCGTCGCCCGGGTCAAAAGTGGCGTCAGCGGCTCGCTGATCGATCGGATCGGCTTTATCAACAGCCATATCCCTCATCTGTCGGCGACCATCGGCTTCGGCTCCGATAGCTTCGAGGTCGTCTTCCGCGCCGACGGGATCGGCGTCATCAAGGAAGATTCGTGGTACGAATTCTTCGAGCATGATCTGAACCTTGAAGAGGTCAGACGCGACTGTGAGAATGACACAGACGCGCTCAACGAGTTTCTCCAGGATCATTTCAACGAACATATCGGTCCGCAGATGGAAGACCCGTTCTTCGACCCTTCTGGCGAAGACTGTGAACTCTATTTTGAAACGGGATCGAAAGACGAATTCGAACGGCTGATGAGGCTGTTCATCCTGACCGAGCCGGACGTCGAAGCGCATGAAGATGAAGAAGTTCGCCTGTACGCGGCGATGGAGGAGACTGAACCGCGTCTGGAACGTAGTGACGGCTACTTCTCGGAGCGGCTGGAGGCGCTCGCGGAGATCGCTCTTTCCGAGAATCGGCCCGTGGGCTGGACATGGGAATACAACGACGGCGCTTACAACCGACGAAGCGGTTATGACGTGTTCGCCGAATCCCTCACCTGGAACATCGGCGAAATTCTCGAACAGGCTCCGGCCCGCGAGAAGATGGCGGCGCGCCGCGACCTCAGGAAATGGCTGGAGGAGCGTGGTCATGATATGGCGCGCTTCGACGCTCTGGCGAAAGGTAAGGACGCCACATGAATCGTTTGTACTCCGTGGCGACGAGAATGGGGCCGGATTTGAGGGACGCCATCGAATCGATGCCCAGGCTCGGCGGCGTCGCGCTCTGGGTGAAGTTTCTCGATTCGGACGACCCGGAACTGATCGCTTGCACGGACGGCGTTCACGTCGAGGCCGGGCCAGGTTACGAGAAGTACGACGACGCCGAGCGGCGCTTCATCGTCTTGCATGAGCTGCTGCACGTAGCGTTGGCCCATCCAGCGCGAGGGCGCGAAATGGAGCGACGAGTAGAGGATTTCGACGCGCGGCTCTATAACATAGCCTGCGACGTGATCATTAACGCCGCTCTCGACGGGGCGCGGGGTGTTCACATCACTGATGGCGCGGTTACGCTCGGGGATTTGCTCGCCCCTTTCGGTCATTGGAAAAAAGATGATCATCCCGCCGAAATCGTGCGGCAATGGTCCTCAGAGGCCCTCTATCATCCGCTGGCGAAAAATCGCGAACGGATCGATCTGCGTGCGCTCGATTCGAATGCGGGGATCACCGGTAGAGACCTCGGGCCGGCAATGGGAGCCTCACACCCGGCGGGCGACAACTCAAATGAAGATGAGATTCGCGCCTGGAGTTCGCGCCTGAAGATGGCGCGCGGCTCGCTCGCCGGAATATTCAATCGACTCGTCCGTGAATTGCCGAGGGTGAAGACGCCGTGGGAACGTATTCTGCGCGATTTACTGCATCGCCACACGCGCCGCAAGCGCAGGCCCGATCCGTCGCGTCCCTCTCGGCGTTGGCTCGCGCTGGAGGGTGATCTCAAAGAAGGCGAAGGTGTCGATCTGCCGTTCGAGCGCGCCACGAGATCCGCTCGAATGGGGCGCATCGCGCTCGCCGTTGACACTTCCGGCTCGATTGACGAAAGCCTTCTCAGACGTTTCGCCGCCGAGGTCGCAGCCGTGCTCGAAAAGACCGAACCGCTGCTTCGCCTGATCATCTGCGACGCTGATGTTCACCAGGTCCAGGACTTTTCTGGCAGGGAAGGCGCGAAGCTGCTGCGAGGATTTGAGTTCAAGGGTGGCGGAGGGACTGATTTCAGGCCGGCCATAGCTGAAGCGGCAAAGTGGAAGCCGGATCTGCTCATTTACCTGACCGACCTGCAAGGCAACACTGGCGATGAGCCGGCATTCCCAGTTTTATGGGCCGTGCCCGAAGGCAAAGCGTCAGCGCCGTGGGGCAAAATCATCGAGTTGATCAAATAAAGACATCCGGCGAGACGTGAAACATCTTGCCGAGCGCTTTTGCGTGTGTCTTGCTGATAGCGCGCTTGCCGTTCACCACATCGGAGACGTAGCCGCGTGAGCCGAAAATCGGCAGCAGGTCGCTTTGCCGCAGATCGTTCTGCTCCATCAGAAAGCGCAAAATGCGATGTGGCGGCGCATCCGGTATCGGGTAGTGTTCTTCCTCGAAGTCCTCGATTAGCCTGGTGACCAGCTCAAACAATTGGTCCTCTTCTGGTGTGCGGCTCTCACCCTTGTCGATCAATTGTTCGGCCAGCGCGAGCATACGCTCGTTCTCATCTTCCGTTTTGATGACCGCCGGCAACGCGTTTGCGAGCAGCGCGCCGTACTTCCGTTTGTTGATTCGTTTAGCCTCCACAGACACCCTTCCACTTCCCCTTGTCGTACTCCGGGTGCGTGAGGACGTATTTGATGAAGACTTTTTGGTATCCATAGTCTATTTTCGTAATCAAGCGGTAGTCATTGCCTTTGATATTGAAGATCGTGCAAGTCCCTACGGAGTCAGCATGCCGAAAAGTCGCGCGAGCTTCCGCGAGGTTACCCCAATCGGCTTTCCGCGTCAGTTTGTACCACTCTTCCAGAGACGCCTTGGAATCGGGATGTGTTTCCCAGAACTCGCGCAATCTCCTTTTGCTGATGACTCTCACTCAGCTATTCCTTTCAACTGCTATACTCGCATTTTGCGAGCATTTGGTCAAGCATGGGCGCCAGCCGACCTGAAGGCGCGCCGTTCGCGCTCCAAACCTCTTTATCGCCTCCGAGCCGCCGGAGGTCCGCGCAATGGCGCAGGCCCCGCTCATTGCGGCCTCATAAAAATTGGGCGGGCGGCAGGGATACGCATAGAAAGATCAACCGCCGGCTATGCCGGCTACCGGCCGCGCCAGCGATTCATACGCAACTTTCTTCGACCGGCGACAAGGAGGAACGATGCCGGACATAGATCGCACTGAAAAACTTATTGTCGCGCTAGGTCAGCGAATCAGCGAGCAGAACGAACTGCTCCGGATGATTGCGGCAAGCCTCCAAGGCGTCGAATCACATCTGCGTCAGATCGCCGTTTCATCAAACCCTGCACCCAATTACCAGCGGCTTTTGAGCGAATATTCCACGTTTGACTGGCCATCGATCGGCGCAACCGTTCTCAAGCGGGATGACGATGGGGTGACGGCTGTCGAATGGAACGGCCAGGTCTTCACGCGCAGGTCGCCCAACAACAAGTTCGACGCCGCCGTCTGGTTTTCGCGCCACATCGGTCAAGATTCTGATGGTAATAAGAGATATGCGCGTCTGATCTCTTTCAAAGCCTTGAACGAGGCTGAGCCGATCGCCGTCAGGGCGAAGAAGGCGATCCGCGCATAATTACACCTGCCAATGCGGTTGCGAAGCTCTGGCCTCGAGCGCCATCGGAATATAAAGGAGATCTGATAATATGCGTTCGGAAAGGAGGCCAACCGGTTATGTCGAACTACGATCACGATCAAGACCTGGATAATTATGATGATGACGAGCGGTTCTATGAAGAGACCGTCTACAATGAAGAGTACTATATAGATCGGGAACGGGAGTTGATCAGACAGTCGAACCTCGAGCTCGAGCTTGAGGATCTTGAGGAAAAACATCTCCGGGAGATACGCGAAGAAGGCTTACTGCGTCCCGTTCTCATCAAGCCTGGAGATAGCGAGTCCGAGGCCGAAAAGGAATCGCCGCTCGATCAGCCGGCGGGTGAATTTCCTTTCTGAACATAACCTGAAATCTTCGAGCGCATGAAAGTCTTACGCCAGCCTACGAGACGCTCGCCTTACTCCGTCATAACCGGCCACCCTAACTCATTTTCCATTCCCTTGTTGCAAACGACGCAGCCCGCGCGAATCCATCCCAAACAATGAAATAACAATCCTTCAGCCGCCCTTCGCACCGCAGGCCGCGCACACCTGAAAAGTAAGGCGGACGGCAGCCCCCGCATATTGATAGTTCGGTGGGATCAAAGGGGTTTCCAAATGCTTCTCAATATAGTGCATACGATTGCTGACTTTGTCGTGCTCGTAACGCGCCTCGCTACCGAGGAACTTTCCGATGAACAACGGATGGTTCTGATTGATCAGTTCATCCACCTTCAGGGGATTGACGCGGCGTTTCAATTCGACCTTCACGACTTGTTGATGATCCTGACAACGATATTGATCATCATCTTTTGGAGGGTATGGAGTAGGACGAACCGTTGGCCGTATCGATGATTTGAACCGCGCAGTGACTTGAATCGTAACTTTGCCAGTTTTGATTCATAACTTTGTCGTGCCTTTGATAGTTGATCGAACCCGCAGGGTGAATGATTCGCATCCGGAACTGCCCTCTAACGCTCCGACGAGCGGTCAGTCCAACTCTAACCCTTCCCCTCCACACCGCTGGTTGCGGCGCGGAGGTCCGTTACTTCCCGATCCCGATTAAGACGGTTGCTGCGCAATGCGCTTCCGAATGTAAGCATTATTGCGCCGGCGTCACGAAGTCGTCCCTCATGCGAAATGCTGCTGACGATCCCGTCTCGACCAGGTTGTCGAGGATGAAGAGGACCGATTCGCGGATACGCGAGTCGATTTTCAGCTCCAGCGGTCGCCCATAAACGTGGCGCTGCAGGAGGACCTCGAGCAGGAAAACGGTGTTCGTCTTCTTGAGCATCTCCTGCGCACCACCGCGACGAAGGGCCGCCGCGACGCGTACGAAAGCTTCGGGAAGAGACCTTTCGCCGATGTGGTAGAGGAAGCGAACGTAGCAATCGAAAACGATGGACGTGGCTGGCAGCAACTCGAAAAGCTCATGCACGAGCTGGGCGTAACCGTCCAGAAATCTCCAGTGCCGGACATCATCTTTCCAATACGCCGTGAGGAAGATCGCGGACAGCGGTTCGCCGCCGTCCGGATGCTCGTCGCCGAGATGTGGAACCCACTTCGCGCGCTTGATGGCGTCGGCAAGGAGACCCAACAGGAACCAGTATTGTGGTGTATTCGGGTTGCTATCCTGGATGTTGGTCAGTCCCTGCATGATTGACTGCAACTCGCGGGAGTGACGATCGATAGCGCCCAGCACAGGACCTAGCGCTTCCCGCGCCGCGTCGGGCGACGTGCGCAACAGGAATTCCTGCAGGCGTGGTGAGACGTCGGATTCAATATTGTAATTCCGATTGTGCCGGTGCTCGCGGTCCTCACCCGACTTCCACCAGCCGACGAGCGTTTTGCTGGCGCGCACGGAGGCGGCGATCGCGAGCGGATCTTCGGGGATGCGTCCAAGGATTATGAGCATGCGCGAGGTTGCATATGCGCCGAAACCGCCGGAGATGTCGGCCTTGCTGTGAGCATCCTCCAGGATCGCCGCATCTTGCCAGAATTGCTCACGGACCGCTGCCGCGCTTTCGGCGGATATTTCGCCGCGTTGACGTCGGCCGTCGTACCGGCGACTCTTTTCCGCGGCCCGCGCATCGTCACTGAGACCGGCTTCAGTCGCGATCGCATTGATGCAACGTAGCGCGACGCTGCGGTTTGCAGCCCAGAAGTTTTCATTGACGGTGGTCGACCTGCGCGAAAAAGTCGTCCTCGTCCAATTCTGGACCTATACTTGCATCAACTGGCTACGCACACTTTCCTATGTCTGTGCTTGGGCCAAGAGATACAAATATCAGGGGTTGCTGGTGATCGGAGTACATACGCCTGAGTTCGCATTCGAGAAAGACGCTGATAACGTTCACGTGCTGACGGTTAGTAGATAAATCGGACATGAAAGTAGCAAGAATTACTTTTCAGTAAATGGCTGGAAATTCAAAGGGGGAGCTATGGCAACGAAAGAAGTCGCAGAAGTCGAACCGCTCGACATGAAGCTCGAAGTCGTGGTGCTCGGCGTTTCCGAGTTCCTTCCGTACACATCCAACACAATGAGAAAGAAATGAGAAAATTCAGCAAGGACCCCGACGCCATCTCAAGGCTCTCGCCGGAGCAGTATCGCGTAACGCAGCAAAACGGCACGGAGGCCCCCGGAAGCGGGGAATATCTGGATAATAAGGAACCGGGCATCTATGTCGATATTGTGTCCGGCGAGCCGCTGTTCGCTTCGTCCGACAAATTTGAATCGGGATGTGGCTGGCCCAGCTTCACCAAGCCCATTGAACCTGCCAATGTTAACGAACTTCGGGACACCTCGCACGGCATGACGCGCACCGAGGCGCGCTCAGTGCACGGTGACAGCCATCTCGGGCACGTATTTCCCGACGGGCCGAGCGACCGCGGCGGATTGCGCTATTGCATCAATTCGGCCGCGCTGCGGTTCATCCATCGCGATGATATGGATGCCGAGGGTTATGGGGCTTACCTGAACCAGGTGGAGAATTCCAATGACTGAGGAACGCGCCATTCTTGCCGGAGGCTGCTTCTGGGGCGTGCAGGACCTCATCCGCCGCTACGACGGCGTTCTGTCGACCCGGGTCGGCTACACGGGCGGTAACGTGTCCCACGCTACCTACCGCAATCACGGCTCACACGCCGAAGCAGTCGAAGTAATCTTTGATCCTGCGCACATCAGCTATCGGAAGATCCTCGAGTTCTTCTTCCAAATCCACGACCCAAGCACGCCCAATCGCCAAGGCAACGACGTCGGGACCAGCTATCGGTCCGCGATCTTCTACACCAGCGACGAGCAGAGGCGGATTGCGGAAGACACGATCGCTGATGTTGATGCTTCAGGCCTGTGGCCAGGAAAGGTTGTTACTGAAGTTGTTCCAGCAAGCGAATTCTGGGAGGCCGAACCCGAACATCAGGACTATCTCGAACGATATCCCGGCGGCTACACCTGCCATTTCGTCCGGCCAAACTGGAGGCTGCCGATTCGCTCGGATAAGGTTGCAAAGAAGGCGTGAGCGGCGGCCAATTAACGCTTCGTCGCGCCGCGTCACGGAGATTTCTCCGACTCTCTCGACCCAGCTCAACGCGGCGCGAGCCTCCCGCTCGAAAGCCCCTCGACTATCTCCTAATCTGGTGAGAACGTGAGAGATGGTGTACTCGTACCCGAGGATCGATTCGATCGTCAGACGCGCGCGCGTTTCGTATACTCTCTCGATCATCTCAATGTGGGGAAAGGGCGAGCGACTGAGAATCTCTTCAAATGGATCATGTCGGCCATTCGGATGGGGGCCCGGCGGAACGTTTGCGAGGTAGCGTTCAAGGATCTCCAGCGCCGAGTCCTGGGCGGCTCTCATCTCGTCTGGAATAGATACCCTTCGTGAGGTGACAAACGCGACAGCCCCGTCAGCTTCATCGATCATCGCGCTGAGATCTTCCAGGACGCGGTCTTTATCGACCATCCAATGAAATGATTGTCCCATCAACGCGGCGCGGAACAGGCCAAGAGACGGCCGCAGCGCCGGCAGGCTGTCTGAACTCCCGGCGACGAATCTCACGTTACCGGCGTCGGCCATCGCCGCGCGTCGTTCGCCCTCCGCGAGCATGTCAGGCTCGGGGTCGATCGCCACAACTTCCGCCACAAACGGCGCGATGAGAAGTGATAACTGTCCGGGACCCGCGCCCAGGTCGAGAACGCGATCCCTCGTCGACCAACCCAGTTGTTCGGCGAGGAGCGTCATCAATTCAGCGCTCGCGCGATCTCGATACTCCGCGTAATACCAGCCGGCGCCGGCATACGGGCGCGTTCCTTCGGTCCCCATGTACGCCGTCGCCTGGCTGGTCTGGTGTTCCGGTTCACTCATTGCTTCGAACTCACCTCCTCAACGCACTATCATAGCGCTTATGGGAAAGTACTTCTTCCCCATCTTCTGTGTCCTTTCTGGAATCAGGCTTGACTGTTGAAACGAAGGTCAAGCCTGA
>DASTMP010000228.1:0-2778 GCA_035714085.1 Blastocatellia bacterium | reverse complement strand
GTGTCGCCGGCCTTCATGCCCTTAAGAAGCTGGTCCTTCACATCGGTAACGCCCGCCGCCGCGAGGAGTGTCGGCAGCATGTCGAGGTGCGACACGATGCCGTTCTCAACTGTGCCGGGTTTGATGTGGCCGGGCCATTTAATCATGCAAGGCACGCGATAGGCGCCTTCCCAGTTAGAGTTCTTCTCGTTGCGGAACGGCGTCATGGCGCCATCGGGCCAGGTGTTCATGTGCGGGCCGTTGTCGGTCGAATACATGACGATGGTGTCGTCCGCCATGCCGAGATCATCCAGCGCTTTGAGCACCGTGCCGACGTTTTTATCGTGATCGATCATGGTGTCGTGGTAAGGGCTCTGCCAGCGGCCAGCCTGACCGATGCTCTCGGGCTTGGTGTGCGTGCGAAGGTGCATGTGGGTGAAATTCACCCAGAGAAACACGGGCTTGCCCGCGGCCTTCTGGCGCTTGAGGAAGTCCACTGATCGCTCGGCGAACTCGTCATCACAGGTCTCCATTCGCTTCTTGGTCAGCGGACCGGCGTCCTTGATGGTCTGCTTGCCTATCTTGCCGAAGCGCGGATCAACCGTCGGGTCGTCTTTGTCGCTCGCTTTGCAGTCCAGCACGTTGCGCGGTCCGAACTTCGCGAGAAAATTCGGGAAGTCCTTGGGATTCGGGTAATCCGGCAGTTCCGGCTCTTCGGAAGCGTTCAAGTGATAGAGTGCGCCGTAGAACTCGTCGAACCCATGGACGGTCGGCAGGTGTTCATTCCTGTCGCCGAGGTGGTTCTTGCCGAACTGGCCGGTGGCGTAACCCTGGGCCTTGAGCAACTGGGCAATGGTCACGTCACGGGCCTGAAGGCCTTGCGCCGCGCCAGGCATACCGACCTTGGTGTTGCCCGTTCGCAGGCCGCATTGGCCGGTGATGAACGAGGAGCGCCCCGCCGTGCAACTCTGTTCGGCGTAGTAATCGGTAAAGATCACGCCTTCCTTGGCGACGCTATCAATGTTGGGCGTCCTGAAGCCCATCAGTCCCATCGAGTAGGCGCTGATGTCAGTCTGGCCGATGTCGTCTCCCCAGATGATGACGATGTTTGGTTTCTTGGCCTGCGCGAACACGACGTCGGTGCTAGCCACGAGGGCCAGTGCGGCAGCGAAGACAACGGGGAGCGCCTTCGCAACTCTTTGTGCGGAAAAGGAGATAATGGATTTGTACATGATTGAGTTGTTGTTGATTGGTGGTTAACGTTTGAGCTCCGCCCGCCGTCACGCGGATCGGTCTGTAAGCCAGCATAAGAAAATACTGCTGAAACGACTATCCACTTTCCGAAAAAATGACTCGACTTAAGCCTGTTGTATTTAGACACTTCCAACGGCCGTAATGTTCTCTGGAATTCATTACCAGCGCCTCGAGTTTCGGGACGTCGAGGCCGAGCAGTTCACGGAAGTCCTCGACAGGGCTAGTCTTGAACACACCATCATCGGCGGACAACGCGGCCGTGCTGAGATCGAGCAATTCCACGGGCCGGCCTTTTCCATCGACCACGGCAACTATGGTTTCCCCTTCGTCGCGCGGGGATGGTTCGCACCGGGGAGCATTTGCATCGGGCTCGCGAAAGGTGAGCAGACCCCGACTTGGATCAACGGCTCTTACGTCGATCGCGGCGACCTCCAGATCTATTACGAAGGGGCCGATGTTTTTTACCGCGCCGGCCCGGAGGGATATTGGATAGGTCTAACCGTGATGCGTGAACGCCTGCAGGCTGAGGCGCGAAACCGACTGGGCCGGGAACTTCCGCTCTTGAGTCCGGGTGCCATGGAACATCTGCAGGTCGATCCCGAAGCCTTCGACCGGCTGACGGGATTGCTCCGCTCTCTCCGGCCCAAGTCGAATGGCATCTCGCTTTCCCGGGATGCAGAGGCATCCAGCAAATTGGTGCTCGGCGCGTATGTGGAAGCGATCGCCACGGCCAATCCATCCTCGGCCAGCGGCATCCGGCAACGCGTCGTTCATCGCCATGAGATCGTGCGGCGCGCGGACGCGGCCATGCGCCGCCTGATTGGCAACACGTATTCGAGTACGCAACTCTGCAAAAACCTCGGCATGTGCGAGCGCAGCCTCGAGCTGTATTTTCACGAAGCTCTCGGAGTGAGCCCCAAGGCGTGGTTTCAATATCTCTCGCTGCACAAGGCTCGCACAATGCTGCGACACCACGCGTTCGGGAAGGGCAGCGTCACCGATACCGCGCTCGCCTGCGGCTTCGAACATTTCGGGCGCTTCTCCGAGTCGTATCGCAAACTTTTTGGCGAACAGCCCTCGCAAACGCTGCGATCCTCCCTGCGGTCGCACTAGGCAGCAGGCCGGAAGGTCGTTTTCGCTGCTCGCGAGCGGACCTGTCCGGGAATGATTGGGAATGGTTCGCTATCTCTGCAGCTGGTAAAGGACCTGGTTGTTTCTAGATGTTTTAGTTATCGCTAGGGCGCCGGCGACGCTTCGTTCGCCGGCGGGAAGATGTTTTTCCAATCGTCTTTCATACTGATCACGATCCAGCCCTTCTTCTTTGCCTCATCCATCAGCGCTTCACTGAACGTCCCGATCTTGGAGTCGGCGCCGTAGGCATACTCGCGCTTGGCGTCATCATGGTGCACAAGCATCATCAGTCTCGCGCCATCGCCCGCACCCGTGTATTCGAGCATTTGCTGGTCACCGGTTGAATTGCCGAACGCCGCTTGTGGACGGCGACCGATGACCATGTTAATCCCCTCGGGCTTGCCTGTCTTGTCG
>DASTMP010000227.1:0-93766 GCA_035714085.1 Blastocatellia bacterium | reverse complement strand
AGGTGGTCTTGCCGCTGAGGTCGTGTATTCCAAAGTTGGCCGCGATGTTGCGATCGGTCTCGGGGTTCCAATCGTCGTAATCGACGCCGTTCAAAATTCCGATCAGGCTGTCGCGGCGCTGGCGCAATAATCCGTCGAGGTCGACGCCGAACTCCGGGGTTTGAATCTCTTGCGCGTACTTCGGGCTGACGGTCGAGACGGCTGTCGAAAAATAGATTCCAGCTTTCATCGCATTCGCCGCGCCGTGAAACTCCATACCGTATTGATAGACGTCCCAGCCGAACCCGAAT
The DNA here is from genome assembly GCA_035714085.1 of Blastocatellia bacterium. GTDB lineage: Bacteria > Acidobacteriota > Blastocatellia > RBC074 > RBC074 > JAJVID01. Next base: position 93,476 of record DASTMP010000227.1, on the reverse strand, counting down.
TTAATCGCGAGATTCGGATCGAAGATTCCCTGATAAGCCAGGTTGTGAATGGTGAAAAGCGTGGCTGTGTTGTCAAAGAAAGGATCAGAGGAGTAAACCTTGGCCAGATATGCCGGGATGAATCCCGTCTGCCAGTCGTTGCAATGGATGATGTCCGGCGGACCGCCAATGCGTTTTGAGAGCTCGATGACCGCGCGGCTGAAGAACGCGAACCTTTCGACGTCGAAGTCGCCCGAGCCGTAAATGTATCCGTGCCCGAAATATTCGGCGTTGTCAATGAAGTAGACCGGCGCGCCGTTCATCCAGTCGCGCCAGACGGCGGCGTACTTCAGCCCGCCCGCGAAAGGGACGCGCAGATCATCGAAGATCATCTCGCCGGTTTCGTGGCTGATCACGTCCCCTGGGCGTCTGCCGAAACCGGTGTAGCGCGGAGTGACGACGCTGATGTCACAGCCGATGCGCGATAAGGCTCTGGGCAAAGCCCCTGCCACATCACCCAAACCGCCGGTCTTGGAATACGGCGCAACTTCGGATGAAGCCAGAATTACGCGCATCGTTTATTAGGGATTTGAGCCTTTCTTTCGGTTTCGTTGAATCGTTAAGAACGGACGCGCGATACTAAGGTCGGGCTTGAAATCTTGTCAAGCAAAGCAATTTGTCAATCCGCCATGTCGCATGCGGAAGTCATTCCTCGATTGGACGTAGGCGCGAGATATGCTTGCCTTTTAAAGTCCTCGCTCTTACACTCCCGCTTCGTTTTTTCAGACTCCGATCTAATCAAAACATCTGAGGCGTTCTTATGAAGATTCACGAGTATCAGGGTAAGGAATTGTTGCGCCGTTTCGACGTCAAGGTCCCGCGCGGCAGGGTCGCGCGTTCGGTCGCCGAGGCCGAAGAGGCCACCAAGGAATTGGGACTGCCCGTGGTCGTCAAAGCGCAGATCCACGCGGGCGGGCGCGGCAAGGGCGGCGGCGTCAAACTCGCGCGCACGATGGAAGACGTTCACAACCTGGCCCAACAGATGATCGGAATGAATCTGGTCACGCACCAAACCGGCCCCGAAGGCCGCGCCGTGCGCACGCTGCTCATCGAAGAAGGGCTAAAGATCAAAAAGGAGTTTTACCTTGGTCTGCTGCTCGACCGCGCGACGTCGAAACTGGTCTTCATGGCCTCGGCCGCCGGCGGCATGGACATCGAGGAGGTCGCGGCCAAGACGCCAGAAAAAATCTTGAAGGAATACATCTCGCCGGCCGTCGGGATGCAGGCCTTCCAGGCGCGCAATCTGGCGTTTGGCCTGGGCCTGGCGCCGGAGCTGATCGGCAAAGCCACGAAATTCATGCTCGCGCTCTACCGGGCGTTCGTAGAGATGGACGCCTCGCTCCTCGAAATCAATCCCTTCCTGTTGACCGAAGACGGCGAGCTTTACGCGCTGGACGCGAAGGTCAATTTCGACGACAACGCGCTCTACCGCCACAAAGAATACGCCGAACTGCGCGACCTCAATGAAGAAGCGCCGCTCGAGATAGAAGCCTCGAAATACGACCTCAACTACATCAAGCTCGACGGCAATATCGCCTGCATGGTCAACGGCGCCGGGCTGGCGATGGCGACGATGGACATCATCAAGCTGGCCGGGGGCGAGCCTGCGAACTTCCTCGACGTCGGCGGCGGGGCTTCGCAAGAGCGCGTCGAAAACGCCTTCCGCATCCTGCTGGCCGACGCGAACGTGCAAGCCGTCTTGATCAACATCTTCGGCGGCATCGTCAGGTGCGACATGGTCGCGCGCGGCGTGGTCGAGGCGGCCCGCAACCTGAAAGTGACCAAACCGATCGTCGTCCGGCTGGAAGGAACAAACGTTGAAGAGGGGCAGCAGGTGCTGAAAGAATCCGGATTGAACTTCATCGTCGCCAACGGAATGAAGGACGCGGCTGAGAAAGCCGTCGCGGCTGCAGGAGCTTGAGGTTTGGTGAATTACACAGTCAAACAAATAAGAACAGGCGGCGAACGGAAAAAAAGAGCGCGCCTTTAACTTAACGCGACCTGAAGCGTTTCGATCCGCTCGTATTCACGCTTGTTCTTTTCTAGCGCCTCCCACAGATCGACCGCCTTCTGCATATTCAGCCACAATTCTGGGCCGTTGCCGAACACGCGCCCCAATCGGTGGGCAATGTCAGCGGTCACGGCGCGCTTTTCATGAAGGATTTCGCTCACCGTAAGGCGCGAAACTCCCATTCGCTCAGCCAATTCGGTTTGCGTAATTCCTGCGGCGGGCAGAATGTCTTCACGCAACAATGCGCCAGGATGTGTCGGACGGCGTTTCGGATTTCTAGACATAACTCTCTCCTAGTAGTAATCCTCTAAATTCACGTCGCAAGCATCGCCCTGCGCAAAGCGGAAAGTCATGCGATAATTCCCGCTCACCCAGATACTCCATTCGCCTTTCCGGTCGCCTTTCAATGGATGCAGATTGAAGCCGGGAAGATAAAGTTGAGAGACATCTGTAGCGGCGTCCAGCGCGTCCAGAACTTTCTCGATTCGTGGGACCAATGCATGTTGGATCCCTTTCCTGCCGCCCTTCTCCCAGAAATCTTTCAGCCCTTTGTGCCGGAACGACTCGATCAGCGCGCCGATTGTAATGCGGCGCATTACATCGGACAAGCGTCAATTCTACACTTCCAGCACGACCGGGATGATCATTGGCCTGCGCCCGGTCTCTTTCTGAATATAACGTTTGAGGTCAAGTCTGATCTTCTCCTTGATGACGGTCCAGTCCACGCGCTCTTCGTGGCTGGCGTTGGCTACCGTCTCACCGATGACGACTCTGGCCCTGTGCAAGAAATCGGCGCCGTCGTCGCTCAAAGCCAGTCCGCGCTGAATGACTTCGGGAGCGGATTCCATCTCGCCTGACGCCTTATTGATGGCGACGATGGGCAGCACGATTCCGTCATAAGCCAGGTGTTTCCGATCGCGCAGCACCAGCTCGTCAATCCGGCCCGTGCCCGAATCATCGATCAGGGTGCGCCCTACGGGGGCCTTGTCGATGACCTTCGCGCTGTTTTCGTCAAGCTCGATGACGTCGCCGCTTTCGGCGAGCACAACGCGGTCGCGGGAGACGCCCCATTTGCGCGCGGCTTCGGCATGGCGGTAGAGCTGGCGGGTCTCGCCATGGATCGGGATCAAGAATTTCGGTCGCACCGCGTCGTACATAATCTTCAAGTCGCCTTCGCGCCCGTGGCCCGAGACGTGAATCCGCGCGATGCTCGAATCGATCACGTGGGTGTCCTTCTTGAAGAGGTGATTCATCATCCGCGAGATGGCTCTTTCATTGCCCGGAATCTGGCGCGCGGAGATCACAACCGTGTCGCCCCGCAGCACGCTGGCGTCCTTGTGCGTATCGACGGCCATTCTGGCGAGAGCCGACATCGGCTCTCCCTGGCTGCCTGTGACCAGCAGACAAACGTCGCTCGGCGCCATCCTCCTAGCCTGCGCCGGGCTGACAAGCTGTCCTTCCTCCACGTCGAGGTATCCGTAGCGCAGCGCTGTCTCGACGTTGCGAATCATCGCACGCCCCACCAGAGCCACGGCCCGCCCCCTTTCGGCGGCCAGGTCAAAGACTATCTGCAAGCGGTGGATGCTGGTGGCGAAGCAGGAGACGATGACGCGACCCGCCGCCCCGTCGAAAATATTCTCGAAGGCCGGGATGACGGCCTTTTCCGACCCGGTGCGGCCTTCGCGCTCGACGTTGGTCGAATCGGCGAGCAGCGCCAGGACGCCCTCATCGCCATAGGCCGTCAACCGGTTCAGGTCAATCGGCCCGCCAATCACCGGGGTGTCGTCGACTTTGAAATCGCCGGTGTGCACGACGACGCCCACCGGAGTGCGGACCGCCAGCGCGACGCACTCGATCAGCGAATGTGAGACGTGAATGAATTCGATCTCGAACGGCCCGAGCGTGAATTTCTGTCGCTGTTTGATCGTCCGCAGCTCGACCTTGTCGAGCAGGCCGAACTCCTGCAGCTTGCTCTCGACCAGCGCGAAAGTGAATTGAGTCGCGTAGATCGGGACGGCCACCGATTGCAACACGAATGGCAGCGCGCCGACATGGTCTTCGTGCGCATGCGTCAAGACTATGCCGATCAGTTCATCACGATGGTCCTCGATATAGGTCAGGTCGGGAATCGCAATGTCGGCGCCGAGCAGGTCTTCGTCGGGAAACATCATCCCGCAATCGACGATGATCATCTGACCGTCATACCTGAACGCGGTGATGTTCATACCGAACTGTCCCAGTCCGCCCAGAGGTGTGATTTGTAGCTTGCCTATGTCCATTAGTCGTTTCTGCCTTCTATCATTAATGGCCCTAAGTATAGCCTAAAAAGGCGCGACAGTTGAGGCCATCATGGCGTTGGCCAACCGCGCTATCTCTTCGATGGACAGCGTTTCGGCGCGCCGCTTCGATTCTAGATCGCAGGAAGACAGCAGGCCGGCGATCTCGGATTCACCGGTCAAACCCAGTCTGTTCCGGCCGGCGCGCAGATTGTTGAGGATGGTCTTCCTGCGCTGCGCGAAGAGAGTCTTCGTCAATTCGATCAGCAAGGCCTCGTCATTAACTGGCGCAGCCGTCCGCGCGCGCCTGCGCAGCCGGAGCGCGCTCGAATAGACCTTAGGCGCCGGGCGGAACGCTCCTGGCGGAACATCAAAGAGTTTTTCGACCTCGCAATAAAACTGCGCGAGCACGGATAAGACCCCGTACTCCTTGCCCCCGGGAGAAGCCGTAATCCGCTCGACCACTTCGCGCTGCAACATCAGCGTCATCTCGCTGAGACAGCGACGATGTTCGATCAGGCGCTGCAGGATCGGCGTCGAAATGTAATAAGGCAGATTCGCGACCACCCGCGCCGCGGCGTCGGGGGAGATCAGATCGCAGTAATCAACCTTCAGAGCGTCGGCCTCGATCAGCCGGAAATTTCCGAAGCCGGAGAACATCCGCGACAGGCCCGGAATCAACTCGGGATCGAGTTCGATGGCGATGACGCGGGCGCCGCTTTCCAGGAGCAACCCGGTCAATGCGCCATGCCCCGGCCCGATTTCGACGATCGTCTCGCCCGCCCGTGGCGCCACCGAATCAACTATGCGGCGAGGATAATGCGAGCCGACGAGGAAATTCTGCCCGAGACTGCGTTTGGCTCGCATAAGCTTTAATCATTGTGGGGATGGATGTGGGGGATTGCGGATTGCGGATTGCGGATTGCGGATTTATAAAACTTTCAATCTCGATTTCGTATACGCGGTTGACAGATTCATAAATCCGCAATCCGCAATCCGTAATCCGCAATTATAAATCTGCCTCCGCCGGTTGAATTTCACTCCTCAATTCGATGGCCTCTTTCTTCGTCAATCTGCTCGCCAATCTCAGACGCGAGGTCATCACCCCGGTGATGATCAACGCCGCTCCAGCGCCGCTCCGCCAGCCCAGTTTCTCACCCAGTTTTATATATGCGAATACGGCTGCAGTAACCGGTTCCAGAGCATAAAGGATCGCCGCGTGCGTCGAAGAGACTCTCTTCTGCGCCCATGTCTGCGCCAGGGCCGCGATGACCGTCACAACAACGGCCATGTAAGCCACCTGCTTGGCAAAGCCCCAGTCGATCGGATTCGATCTCGCCTCCATCGCCACCAGAGCCGGGAGCGATTTAGGATCGGCGGACGAGCCGGCCACCCAACTCAAAATGAAATAGGCGGAGATCGAAAGCGCGGCCACGACCATTACCTGCGTTGCCGCCAACGTCCTCACGTCGGACTCGCTGGCGAACGCGCTCGTCGCGGCGATGTGCGCGGCCCATGCCAAGGCGGCGAACAGGATCAAAATGTCGCCCCAGTTGAACGACTCGCCGTTTTGCGGATAACTGAGCAGGGCGAAACCGCCGACCGCGATCACAAGCCCGGTCAGATGATCGCGCGTCGGACGCGAGCGAAACAACAGATAACCGAGCAGCGGCGTGAAGACCAGATAAAGCCCCGTTATGAACCCGGCTTTGGAAGCCTGCGTGAAGGCCAGCCCGGAGGTGTAAAATCCTATTCCCGCGAAGCTGAACAGGCCGAGCCACGCGCCTTTCACGATCTCCTTCCTGTCGCTCCGCCGCAGATGATTGGCGAACAGCAGCCCGAAGCAAAGCGCCGCGATTCCGAAGCGCACGCTCGTGTAAAAAGCCGGCGAATGCGTCGCGAGAATGTCTTTTTGAATGACGTGCGACGTTCCCCAGATCAGAGCGAGCATGATCAGAGTGGCGTCTGATTTCCAGAAAGAAGCCTGATTCTTTTGTGAATTTTTCATTGTTTTAGCCACGGAGCCACAGAGCCACAGAGAAGGAAAACAGAGTCGTAAGGATAGCGAGATGGAAGTCGCTTTTTCCATCCATTTCTCTATCTTTCCTCTGTGACTGCGGTGACTCTGTGGCAGTTTTTCCGCATGTCACTCAAACAAGCCGTCAACATAAGCCTTCGGATCGAAGATGATCAAGTCGTCGGTCTTTTCGCCGATGCCGCAATACCGGATCGGCAGGTTCAGATCTTTGGCGATCGCCACGGCGATGCCGCCTTTCGCGGTGCCGTCGAGTTTCGTCAAAACCAGCCCGGTCACGTTGGCGACTTTCAGGAATTCTCGCGCCTGGCTCAGACCGTTCTGCCCCGTCACCGCATCGACGACCAGCAACGTTTCGTGCGGCGCACCCTCCACTTCGCGCCCCGCGACGCGCTTCATTTTTTCAAGCTCGGCCATCAAATTGGCTTTGGTGTGAAGACGTCCGGCGGTGTCGACGATCAACACGTCGGCGTTGCGCGCCTTCGCCGCCTTCAACGAATCGAAGAGGACCGCCGCCGGATCGGTTCCCTGTTTCTGCTGGACCAGGGGGACGCCCGCGCGTTCGGCCCAGATCGCCAATTGATCGGAGGCCGCGGCGCGAAAAGTGTCCGCCGCGCAGATCAACACGTCGTAACCGTCGGCCTTGATGCGATTGGCCAGCTTGCCGATGGTGGTCGTCTTGCCCGTGCCGTTGACGCCCACGACCATCAGCACATAAGGCCGCACGTCTTCTCGCAGGGCGGCTTCCGAAGCCACGCCGCGCGCGCGCTCGGCCCGATCGAGAATCTCCAGCAGATGATCTTTGATGACCCGCTTGAGTTCGTCGACGTCCTTCAAAGTCTGGCGGCTGACCTGGCGGCGCACGTCTTCGATGATTTCGAGCGTCGTCTGCACCCCGATGTCGGCGCCGATCAGAACCTCTTCGATCTCCTCCAGCGTCGCCTCGTCAATCTGCTTCCTGCCCTTAACAACGTCCTCGATCCGCGAGGCGATGTTCTCACGCGTGGCCGAAACGGCTTTGCGGAACCGCGAGAAGAAGCTCTCTTCCTCGACCGGCGCTTCGACCCACTCCACAACTCTCTCTTCGACGGCAGACTTTGCGGCGCTCAACCTGACGGGTTGCGCGCCCGCGTGGCTCGAAGGCTCAAAAAGCTTCGCCGCCTCGGCGGCCCATTGTTCGACGGAAATCCCGACCGGTTCAACCGTCTCAGGCTCCGCCGTGACCTGTTCAGCCACTTCGGGCTCCGCGATGACGGGAGCCGACTCCCGCTTCCATTGAGCAATCTGCTCGATCCGCTCAGCTTCTTCAGCCCGAGCTTCATCCGCAAGACCACTCGGGGCCTCATCCGGCGCGCTCAATCCGAGCGAAATAAAATCTTCCTTCTTACGTCTCCAAAACAGGCCCATAATTAAATCTCAGTCTCAACTCTCAAATTGGAACTGTGCCGCGCGCATAAGCAAGCGGTCGCGTATTGGGTCAACCGTTTGCTTACGCGCGCGGCACTGTTCCGGTTCCGCTCAATCCGCGATCGCCAACGCCTCCCGCCCTCGCGCAGCGTACGCCTGTTCGTCTTTCGGATAGAACCAGAGCAACGCGGCGGAAACGAGCGGGACCACCGCCGCCATCGTCAACGCGCGCGAGAATCCGAACCTCTGGCTCATCGCGCCGGCGATCGGAGTCATCAACGCTCCCGCGCCCCAGGCGAATCCCATCATCAACGCCGAAACCGTGCTCGCGCCGCCGGGAACCAGGCGCTGAGCCATCACCACGGCGATCGGAATCGGCAAGTTCAGAGCGGCGCCGCCGGCCATCAGTAATATATTGCTCGACGCCCCGCGCGTCGAGAACGCCGCCAGCAGCAGAGGCGCCGCGACGAGCATCGCCACCATCGAGACGCGACGCGCGCCCAGCCGGTCGGCCAATAGGCCTCCGAAAAATCCGCCCACACCGCCGAAGAAGAGGAAACCGGCCAGCACGGAGCCATACTCCATCTCGGTCATCCCGAAACTTTTCAATGCGAACGGCCAATAGGTCTGGATGCTGACCGCAACCGCCGTACGCAATACGACGGCGAAATAGAGCAGCGTTAACGGAACCCACGCCGCTCGCAACGCGTCGGTCAACGCGGGCGCGCCTTTCGCCCTGCCCCGATGTTCGAGCGGCGGACAGTATCGGAACAAGATCACCCAGAACGCCACTCCCCAGATCACAGTGTACCAGCTATTCTCAAGTCCGTACCGGTTCACCGTCATCGCCACCAGCAACGGCCCCAGCGAGTAACCAACCGTGCCCGCCGACGAAAAGACCGACATCACCATTCCCTGGCGTTTGTCCAACCCGTCAGAAGAAGCGGCTCGCGAAACCATAGCCGCCCCCTGCGGATGAAACATCCCCACGCCGACGCCGCCAAGAATCACCAGCGTCATCAGACCGGACAGGCTATTGGCCGTCCCCAGGCAGGAGAGAAAGACCGCGGCGATTAGAGGCCCGAAGACCACCATCGAACGCTTCAAATAACGATCCGAAATCACTCCGTAAACCGGCTGCATCAGCGACGACGCCACAGTCAGCATCGGCGGAACCAACCCGGCCTGCGCCGGCGTCAGGCGCAGCTTCATGGCCATCAACGGCAAAAGTTGAAACAAAAAGCTTGAATACGAATCCAGCGCGAAATGCGCTGTCGACAGCAGGGTGATGGTGAATTTATTCCTTCGATCCATTTTTTATCGGTTCACACAGCATGGGGAAATTCAGTTATCTTTCCGCGGGGCGAGAATCAGTTTGACGCCGACGAGGTCTCCCTTCTCGGCGGCTTTCAATTCACCACGCATCCATTTACCTTTCTCGATCTCTATCTCCGCAACCAGAACCGCGTCCACGCCTTCATAGATTTTGAACGAGAAATGTCCTTGCCCATCAATCTTGACAGTAGCCCCCCCGCCATGAATGTAACAAGTTAGTTGAGCGTTCGGGGCAGGCCTGCCATCGGGCCACAACACAAAGCCTTCCATCGTTCTTTCGGGCGGGATCGGTAACCGGAAATCTACATCCTCGACTTTGGCGCTCTCGCCGACAACTATCACGCCGGCCTGTTCATCGCTTAAAACGCCAGGGTAATAAAACAGGGGGAAAGCTTTGAGCAACTCGCCACGCGGCCCATGGTAGATGACGCTGAGTTTGTATTGCCCGGGAGGAATCCGCCTTATCTCGTATCGCCCTTCGCCGTCGGCGCTGGCGCCATCTGAAAAGCCGGAATATCGTTTCTCCGCTTCGGTCGGGTTGAGCATGACGTAGCAGTCTGATAACGGTCTGCCTTCGGCGTCGATAACTCTGCCGCTGACGCGTCCATCAACCGCCAGCTCAAACGTAACTGTAGCGCATCCGCGATCGGCGACTTTGACTTCTGATTCATTGCTTCCTTTATTGCGTCCGGCTGAAAGGCCCTCAGGCGGCGCCACTCGAACCTTGTAACTTCCCTCTGGCAGAGATGAAGCGCGGAATTTGCCGTCGCTGTCTGTCATTACCGTGACAGACTTCCCCTGTCCTTCAATCGTTATCTTAACGCCTTCGAGTGGAACCGATACTCCGGGCGCCGAGTTTGCGGTTGGCCAGTTAAACTTGCTAACAGAGCCAAACACCAACCCTCCCGGCGAAGCTTTCGACAATCCCTCAATGTATTCGAGGTCGACGCCGGCGTCGCGAAGAGGCCTCGTGCGAGTGCAGGAGATTGTAGCCAGCATCCCTTTCTTTTGAGGGTCACGGTCCCGGGATGCGTAAACCAGATAATGCTCGCCGATTTTGAATGCATATCCACAATCGCCGCCGCCCATTCCGGTCAGCACCTCAACCTGTGAACCGTTCACGCCGCGAAAAGCCTGATCGACTGAAAAATGGAAAACCGGCTCCTTACGCTTGATTACAAGTTCGGGAAGTTTATCTTCATATTCAAACCAGGAGAGTTCTTTAGGGGTCCCGATGAAAACAGCGTCAGCCTGCCAGTACTCTTCGCAGGGAGGCCTTGTCAGCCAACATACACAGGCGAATGCGTTTTCACTAAACGACAATAGCGCCAGTATGAGAGAACCGATGCTGAGCAGTTTCCATCTCTGATTCATAGTTTCGCCGCTTCAATAAATTTTTTGAAGATAGCCTGCGAAAACTTATCTTTATCCCATCCGATTTCGGGGTGCCATTGCACGCCGAGCGTGAAACGGTCGGGGCGGGTGTCGATAATCGCCTCGATAATTCCATCCGGCGCGCGCGCTATCACTCGCAGATCGCGCCCGACCTTATTAATCGCTTGATGATGAGAGCTGTTGACGCGCGCAGTTTCCGAGCCGGCGAGTTCGGCGAGCAGCGAATGGGCCTCGATCCTAATGTGGTGCGAAGGACGGTTAATTGTCTGCCCCTGCTCATGTTTGACGGCCTCAGGTATTTGCGACGCCAGGTCCTGGATCAGCGAACCGCCGCGCGCGACGTTGAGCGACTGCATCCCGAAGCAGATGCCCAACAGGGGCATCGCGCGACGTTCGGCCACTTCGAGCAGAATCAGGTCGGTCTCGTCGCGCTCCGGCAGCACCGGGCCGAGTTTTTGATGAGGCTCCTCGCCGTAATAGACCGGGTCGAGGTCGCTGTTGCTGCCTGACAGCGCCAGGCCGTCGAGCCTCTCGCAGAGCGCCGAAAGATATGCGCGGTCCGGAATCAGAGGAATATAGACAGGCGCGCCTCCCGCGCCTTCCACGGCCTCGGCGTAATATCGGCGCAGGTAAAAAGTCTCTTCAGCGCCGAGTCGCGTGGTGATGCCGATCAATGGACGCGAGGTCGCGGGTAAAGCCGACCGGGTCACTCCCAAACTCCCATTGTGAATTTAGTATGCAAATTGCGAGTGTAAACGGCGCCCTATGGCTTGTCAAAAGCGCGGTCTGAACGGCATTTAAGGCGGGATTACGTCTTTCGATGATGCGCCATTTTCATCTTTCTACTCTCCAGTTCTATTTCGAGCGATCTGTCTCAGCATTTCGTCTTGTGACTTGAAGAAAAAGATGGCGTCGAGTGGGAGTAAAAGATGGCGCGCCTTCTACCCCGAATCAACGACTTAGGAGATGCTTCCGCGACCTGGGTGGAAGCATTAAATGGATCTCCCGCAATTTTGATGAATGGGGCGCAGGTCTCGCCAAGCCAATGCTGATCAAGAAGAAGAGGGCTCTTCTTGGCTAACAGGACGGTAAGGCGTTGCTGTCCCGTTCATATTTCGGTGACTTGCGAACGCCTAAGCTAGTCTCAGGCCGCCAACAGCACTTTTGCGCGAAGCAGGTCCGACTTCGCGCGCCCATACATTTGCCTCTTCAATAATTTCAGCCGATGGACTTGTCCCTCGACTTGTCCACTACTCCATTCTTGACTCAGGGCGGCATTCACCGCTGCGCGGTCCTGTCCTAACCCTCGGGCAAATGCCTTCAATTCGGGCACTCCGCTTTGCTCCACGTCTATTATCCAAGCGCTCAATTGCTCCGCCTGACGTCCCCTAACCAGTTGCAAGAACCGACACGCCAAATCCGCCGCATTCTTTATCTCCGGAGATAAGCGGCACAACTCATCGATCATTTCTTTCTGCGATTCTTTCAGCCCTTCCGGCTTGAAGAGCATCCACACTGCTTGGCGTGGCGATGGCGCCGGCATCGGCGCCGAACTGCTCGATTTGTTAGCGCGTTTGGCGTGTTTGGGCTTGGCGTGTTTGGACCGATGGCGCGAGGTCGGTTCGGACATCAATATTCTGCGATGGAGATAGTTGCTTAATGATTTGCGTGAGCCTCGATAACCGCGCGCCGCTAATTCGCGCCACAGCTCACTAATATTCCTGCAACCTTCAGCCCACTGCGATGTGATATACGGTAAATATGAATCGAGCGCGCTGCGACGATGTTTCACATGCTCGCGGAACTCTCCGGCTTGGATCCAACGATAGATGGTGCGAGGACTCTTCCCGACACGCCGTACGATCTTTTCGGTCGTTACTCCCTCGCGCTTGAGCCTCATCACTTCGTCATACAATTCGATCCGTTTGGCTCGACGGGCGATGACCTGAGCGCGCGGCTGCACAGGCAGAAGCGTCACCGGCGTTGGCGCCGACTCGGCGCCTGGCGACGAACTCTCTTTCTTCGGCGCTCCCACCAATAATTGTGCGGCGTCTCGTGCAAGTTTATGTTTGCGAGTGAGTAGCCGTTCCATCGCTTCACTCAAATTCTTAATCAGATGCCAGCGGTCGGCAACTTGCGCCGCCCTCGGCGCGCCTACAGAGATAGCTTCGGCGTAAGCGCGCGATCTGTCACGGCACACAACTTCGATTCCGGGGTGCGCTCTGAGCCACATCGCGAGAGTCTCTGATTCCCGATCCGACAGTAAATCAATGGGACAGCGGCGCTCAAGATCAACCAAGATTGTCCCGTAACTGCGCCTGCGGCGAAAGGCGAAGTCATCAACTCCAAGTACGCGCGGAGCGGGTAATGGTTGCAAGGCAGTCTGTCGAACCACCCGGAGAAGCGTATCAGCGCTGACGCCCATTCCTAGTTCGAGTGTGAGACGCCCGCCGGCTTCAGCGCTCAGGGTAAATCCAATGACGGCCAAAGCATCATTGAGTCGAATCGTGCGTCTTGCATATTTACTGACTACCGACGGCAAGCGTTCACAGAAAATATTTTGGGAGCACGAGGCGTTGTCACAAAAGAAGCGTCTTGCCAGGAGTTCAATCTTAACGGCGATTCCCATCCAGGGAAGGTCTGCAAGCTTTCGCGCATAACGGCTATGGATGCGAGTGGATTTCACGTCACAAGCTGGACAGAGAGACCCCTTCTGGACACTCTGAGCGACAAGCGTCATTGATTCGGAAGAAGAGACAATCTTTACTAATCGAATTACGGCCGGGTCAGCGAGTAGCGTTTGTAATACCATCCCCCTTATATATCGGCCCCAGAGGCATTCATCAAAATTGCGGGAGATCCATTAAATGGCGGCGAGTAGAAAGTGGAAGCAAAATGTGGCGGGCCGTAGAAAACTTGTGAAGAGGGTCATCAAATCTCCTATCCAGCGCAAAATTCCTCGCAATCACTTCAGCGCTTTGCGTTCCTTCATCACCAACTCAAATCCGAACCAAAACTTTTGGAGGAATCATGCAAACACTCTGGCAAGACCTGCGCTACGGCGCGCGAATGCTGCTCAAGAGTAAAATGTATACTCTGGTCGCCGTGCTCTCGCTCGCGCTGGGCATCGGAGCGAACACGGCCATCTTCAGCCTGATCGACGCCGTGCTGCTCAAATCGCTTCCCGTGCGGGAGCCGGAAAAATTAGTCTTCTTCGGCAGAGGCATATCAGGAGCAGCGTACAATGATTTCCCTAACAAGAGTTGGGGGACCTTTTCCTATCCTTTTTATCGTGAGGCGAGGCGACTCAATGAAGTCTTTTCAGATGTAGCGGCGACTCAGATTATCTCCTCGACCGTACACGGCGCCGTCAATACAAATGGGGCAAGCGGTGAAATGGCGCAGATTGAAGTTCAACTTGTCTCCGGATCCTATTTCACCACATTGGGAGTGAACGCCAGCCTCGGACGAGTCATCACTGACGCTGATGACCAGGTTCCCGGCGCGCATCCTGTAGCGGTCGTAAGCTACGACTGGTGGGAACGCCGGCTCGGCGGCGACCCGGCGGCGGTCGGCAAGACCGTCACGATTGATAAGGTCGCTTATACCGTCATCGGCGTCGCCCCGAAAGAGTTCTTCGGCACTGCAGTCCTGGAGAAACCTGACATGTGGATACCGCTGGCGATGGAAGCGCAGATACCTCCCACCCACTGGAATTTTAGAGAGGATTGGACATTTCAGTCGAACTATCTGATCGCCCGTCTGAAAAACGGCGTGAGCGCCGAGCAGGCGAGCGTGGCCGTGAATCTGCTCTTTAAACAATTCATACGAGGCTGGGCCAGCGCGCAACCATCAGTCGACCGGTCGCAGGACATTCAGCGGGCAAAGATCGAATTGACGCCCGGCGGCAGGGGGTTTTCGTATTTTCGGCTGAGGTTCTCGCTCTCGTTGCGAATCCTGATGGCCGTGGTCGGGGTCGTGCTGCTGATCGCATGCGCCAATGTGGCCAACCTTCTGCTGGCCCGCGCTGCGGCGCGGCGGAAAGAGTTTGCCATACGATTGGCCGTGGGCGCGGGCCGTACGCGCTTAATGCGGCAGTTGCTCACTGAAAGTCTGTTGCTCTCTGGCCTGGGCGCAGTCGCCGGGATCGTTCTGGCCTCGTGGGGACTCCGTATGCTTCTCCTGATGGCCTCCGCCGGTCCAGAAGCGCTGCCACTCGATATAACGCCCAATGCCCGCGCCTTGGGATTCACGACTGTTATTTCTCTGCTCTCGGCCCTGATCTTCGGAACGGCTCCGGCGTTGCGCGTGTCTCGGATCGAACCGAACTCCTCGCTCAAAAGTGGGGAGGGCGCCGTGCAAGGCGCGTCGCAAAGCCGATTCGGCAAGGCGCTCGTCGTCGCGCAAGTCGCGCTCTCGCTCCTGTTGCTGGTCGGGGCGGGCCTCTTTGTCCGCACGCTGATCAACTTGCGGAGTCTTCCCTCCGGTTACGATCAGGAGAACGTACTGTTGATTAGGACTGACATCTCCGCGACCGGTTACGCTGGCGTTCAAGTCAGCGCCATACTCCGCGAGGTGGAAGAGAAGGTGAAGGCCGTCCCTGGCGTAAAGGCGGCCTCATTTTCACTCTTCGTCTTCAACCAGGGAATATGGCCAACCACGATCTTCACCCGCGATTACAAGCCGCCGGAAAGAGAAAGCCCGGTAATCAGGAACAACGTCGTCGGCCAGGACTATTTCACCACTATGGGAATCCCGCTTTTAGAGGGTCGCGTGTTCGGCCCGCAGGACACGAACCAGGTCCGGCCAGTGGCGGTGATAAGTGAAACGTTGGCGCGGCGGTTCTTTCCGGATGGCTCTCCACTCGGCAAGCGCTTCGGCATTGGCTTAGGCCTGGAGAGGCCTAAAAACAGCGAGCAATTCGAAATCATCGGCGTCGTGAAAGACTCCAAGTACCTGCATCTTGCAGAACCGCCGGAACCGAACGCCTATTACAGTCACGCCCAGATCCCCTCCCTTGTTAACAACCTTGTGGTTCGTTATTCCGGCTCGCCTGACGCGGTCATCCCACAGGTACGGCGGGCAATCCTCGAGGTCAACCGCAATCTGCCGATCGATGAAGTGGTGAGCCTCTCCGACCACATGGGCCGGTCACTCGTCCAGCAGAAACTGGTGGCGCGAGTCGCATCCTTCTTCGGCCTGCTCGCATTGCTGCTCGCCTGCGTCGGGTTGTACGGCGTCCTGTCCTATGCCGTCGCGCGGCGCACGAATGAAATCGGCGTCCGCATGGCGCTCGGCGCCATGCGCGGAGACGTGATCTGGCTGGTGTTGCGCGAGGCGTTGGCGCTGGTCGGCGCCGGCGTCGTGATCGGGTTGCTCGTGTCGCTTGCGGCCACGCGAACAGTCTCAACCATGATCTTCGGATTGAGGCCGAACGATCCGCTGACGATCGCGGCGGCCACGCTGCTGCTAATTGCGGTCGCCGCGCTAGCTGGCTATCTGCCTGCGCGCAGGGCGGCGCGCGTCGATCCGATGGCTGCGTTACGCGAGGAGTAAGCGCGATCCGTTCCTCTGAAATAACTCTCTTAGTCAGGGATAGACGCCCATCGGACAATGATTCAGCTTATACTCTCTCTTCAATTCTCTCTTTTTATCGCTCATTTTTACTCCGAGGTCGTGATGGAAACAGTGGAAGAAGACGTTGAATATAGCATTCCGATAATTAACACCGGCCCACTGATAGGGGGAACAGAAGGTCGTCATGCCGTTGCCGCCATGATCGGCCAAGCCTGCCGAGAGTGCGGCTTCTTTTATATCACCGGACATGGCGTGGATGAAGGCTTGCAGCAACGGCTTGAACATTTCAGCCGGCGCTTCTTCGCTCAGGACGTTGAAGCAAAGATGGAGATCCGGATGGCCCGTGGCGGGAGAGCCTGGCGCGGCTACTTTCCTGTCGGAGGCGAATTGACTTCAGGCCAGCCCGATATGAAAGAGGGCATATATTTCGGCGCGGAGCTTGGAGAGGATCATCCGATGGCGCGGGCCGGCGTCCCGATGCACGGCCCGAACCTCTTTCCTTCTAACATCCCGGAATTCCGCGAGACGGTTTTGGAATACCTGGCCGTGATGACCGAGCTTGGCCACGCGTTGATGCGCGGCATAGCCCTCGGCCTTGGCATCGATGAATCTTACTTCGGCGATCACTACACGGGCGACCCGCTGATCCTGTTTCGGATATTCAATTACCCGGCTCCAACTACGAGGGCCACAGCGACCGGATGGGGCGTTGGGGAGCACACCGATTACGGGTTGCTGACGATTTTGAAGCAGGGTGAATCGGGAGGCTTACAGGTCAAATCGCAATCGCAATGGATCGAAGCTCCTCCCGTCCCAGGATCGTTCATCTGCAACATCGGCGACATGCTGGATCGGTTGACTGGCGGGCTGTACCGTTCAACTCCGCATCGCGTGCGGAACGTGAGTGGGCGCGACCGGCTGTCGTTCCCGTTCTTCTTCGACCCAAACTTCAACGCCGAAGTTGAGCCTCTTCCGCTCGATCACATCGCAGTCGATGACCGGGGTGAGCGATGGGATCGAGCCAGCGTCCACGAATTTCGTGGGACCTATGGCGATTACCTGCTCGACAAAGTGTCGAAAGTCTTCCCGCAGTTGCGACGTGAGGTGTTGTGACCGATCCGGGGTCCATAGGCCAAGAGCTGAAACGGCGAGTCATTTAATCAACGCCGCTTGGACGCCTGGGCCTGAATCAATATTTTGACCGTTCGCGCGATCAGCCCGCGAGCGTATTTGACCCCGAAAACGAAACGGTCGATCTCGGCCACCGCCGCAAAGTAGAGGATCTCGTCGCCATGAGGCGAGCGGCTGCGGTCGGTTATCGTCACGTCGAACGCGACCTCGCGACTTTGGCCCTTGATCGTCAGCGTTCCGTTGACGCGAAGCATGTCTCGGTCTCTGCCGCGACCGACGCTCGCGCTCTGAAAATGAATCTTCGGGTGGTTGGCGGCGTCGAGAAAATCCTTCGATCGCAGATGCTCGTCGCGCATTTTGACCCCGGTCGTGACGCTCGCGGCGTTGATCGTCGCCTCGACCGACGAGCGGTAAATGTCGTTTTCGTCGAGCGTTATCTTTCCGCCGAAGTCGGTGAGCCGGCCTTTGACCGTGAAGAACAGCATTTTGGCGCTGAACTCGACGCTCGCGTACTGGGGGTCAATAGTCCAAATAGTTGTGGCGCTCTCCGCGCCAATTGTCTCTAACTTCATCTGACGTCTCCTTCACATTCTTCAAGTCCATATAGTCCATATATTTGATAGCCTTGCTGAAATGAAAGGTCAGCGAATTGACACCATATCAATTGAAGCGAAACCCAAATCCCGTGCCATTTGAAACTACAGGCTAACTGATGAGTACACTAAACTTGTTCGATAGAGCTTTGCAAGATCGGGAAATAGAACGTCCGCTTCTGGGAACTATTGGTCCCAAAAGCGGACGATATTGAATGAGAACTTGCGTTACTGTTGCCCGCTGCCTGCGGCGCCTTCTTTGACTTTCTTGCGATGACCGACGCCGCCGTTTTGCTCCACAAGCATTTCGATGACTTCGCCCTTTTCGTCTTTGACGAAAGTCAATTGCTCTTCGAAATCGGGTATGGAGAACCTGGTCTCCGTAAGCGGCAACATCTCGGCTTTATAGCCGCCCGGCGACTTGATGAAATAGCGGGATCCCTCTCGGCTCACCACAAAAGCGAGGTTTCTCCCGATATCGTATTTGCCTGCGTAAGTGTCGAAGAGCAGCGGATCGATCCTGGCCAGTTGTTTCGGTTTTTCGGTGACGTATTCCACAAAACCCATCATCATCTCGTCATAAGTAGGCTCGCCGTAGCGTACCGATTTGGTCGGATCGGGATTGAATTTGTTCTTCGCCGAGTTATCGAAATACCCTGTGACCTCGATCCTGCTTCCCGCAGGAATATGCAGTAGCTGTTTCGGATTGTAGGTCATCTGCCAGTTGAAACTGTATTTCGGCACATTCAACAGCGTCTCCGATTTACCGTCTGGATAAACAACCTTGTATTCCATCGCCGCGCCGCGATAATGCATATGTGGCGACAGTGAGTAGATTGTGACGTCAACGGACGGCTTCCAGAAGGCCGTGACCTTGTGGCGTTCGGCGCCGGGCGGAATCTGAAAGAAGATGTTTGACGCGGCGCGAGACTTAATCGTCTTCTCGGGCGGCTGTTTGGCGAAGATCAATCCGATCTTTGAACGATCCTTCTGCTCGCTGCCGGCGACTTTTGAGTAATGAACCTGGAAGCGGATAGTCGCGCCCGCCGGGATCTTCTTGGCGACGCCTGGATTCCACACGCTGGGCATGCTGCCCGGCGCGTAACCGGTCAGGAAATCGCCAATGCCGCCGTCGCCACGCATGTTTGGAGGGAAATCGTTGGCGTCGTTGTAAACCGGCTGGTCGGGTTTCAAGCGGATCAGATGGCCGTCACGGTAAAACGGGCTGTTCTTCAACGACATTTCCAGCGTCTTGTCCCGCTGCTCTTTCGGGATTTTGGCCATGTTGGGACTTCCGGGCGGGACAACGAAGGCAATGACGTGATGGACGACACGGCGGTTGCCAGGACGCGCTTCGGCCATCTGCACGTATTTGTCTTCGGTGAAATTGGTCGGCACGTCGAAGTATTGATACTCGTCCGGCCCGCTTCCCTCCAGCGTGAACTCTTCTGGTATTTCAATCACCACATCCGGTTTGCCGATTGTCCAGCCCTCGACAAATTGTGGCGCTGAGGGTAAATCCCTGGCGTCGCCTTCCTTCGCCCCACCGTCAATCCAGGCGGTGATGGCGTCAATCTCCTGCTGTTTCAGGCGACGGTCGTTGGCCCATTCGCCGACGTGCGGGTCAGCGTGCCACGGAGGCATTTCGCGGTTGACCACTTTTTCGCGGATTGATTTCGCCCACGGGCGCACGTCTTTATAACTCAGGACCGAAAACGGCGCGGACTCGCCCGGGCGGTGGCATTCGGCGCAACTTTTGAAAAAGATCGGCGCGACGTCTTTGTTGAATGTGACGTTCTTAGTCGATGACGTCGTTTCTGTCGCCTGGCTTGAGGGAAACGCGAACAGACCAGCCCCGAGACCAATCAGCGCGATCAATACGATGTGGGATTTGTTCATGGCTTCAACTTCCTCCTGAAACAAAATGATCAGATTTGTCAGTATGTAGAAGAATTGGTTTCTTTCCAGAAATAAGGAAGAGGCGATATTCGCCCTCGCGTAGAGATACGAAAAACAACCGCAGAAATAACGCAAAATATCTTGCGGCGCAAAAAAAACTGGCGCCTCACTGATATCTCTTTGCAATCATCGGATCAATTCTCGCGGGGATTGAAACTAAATGCCGTACCGCTTCAGATTAAAGAATTAAACGCTGAGGGTAATCAGATTAGTCAAGCGAGAGCGGGTATTTATCCAATCCGCGCGTACGCCTCTGGGATTCATGGATCCCAGAGGCGTACGCGCGGATCGTCCGAGAGAAAAGAAAGGCCGAGAGCTTCATGGATTACGAAACAATTTGTTACCAGCCCGAGAAGCATTGACCACTTGTTCAGCGTGACGCCGCGCGCGTCTCCTGAGCCGCAAGCGCTAACTCGCGCATCTTCTCCAGCACTGGGAAGCTTGCGCCGCCATAATTCGAGAGCACTACCGCTGTATATCCGCTATTTAGGAACATATCCAGGTTCGAGCTGATGCCTTCGAAGCCGCCGCCGTGCCCGGCGATCTGATTCTCTCGGTCAATCTGGAACCCGAAGCCGTAATCCGGGGACTTCAGCTCAGGCTTCGGTGAAAGCAGTAGCTTGACGTATTCCGCCCCGACCAGTTTGTTCGATCTGAGCGCGAGGTCGAACCGCAACAGATCTTCAACTGTCGAATAGCCGCCGCCCGCCGCGCCGCCGCGAATCACGTGCGAGAAGATGTTATTTCTGAATCGCACGCCGTCGTCGGTGTAATCTTTCTCGTAGCCGACAGCCAGGTTGGGGTTGACCAGATCCAGGTCATAACAATCGCTGTTGACCATCCCCGCCGGCTTGTAGACGTTCTCGCGGATGTAATCGTAGTAGCTCTGGCCCGTAACTTTTTCGATCACCGCGCCAAGCGTTAGCATTCCGGTGTTGCTATAACTCCATTTCGTCCCCGGCTCGAAAGCCAACTTTTCGTCTTTCGCCAGTTCCATAAAATCGTTGGTCGTGCGGAACCGCGCGCGCGAGGATTCCATAAACTTGCTGTTGAAGTAGCTGCCCAGTCCCGCGGTGTGGCAGAGCAAGTGTTTGATCTTGATTTTCTCGGCCGCCTCTTTGCTCGGGAATTCGGGCAGGAATTTGGCGAGCGGGTCGTCAAATGAGAGCTTGCCGCGTTCGACCAGTTGCGCGATGGCGACTGATGTAAACATCTTGTTCATCGAACCGAGGTTGAATTTGGTGTCAACACGGTTCGGGGCGTTGAAATCCTTGTTCGCCACTCCGAACGCCTTCTTGTAAATCACCTTCCCGTCTTTGGCGAGCAGCGCCGCGCCTGAGAAGACATCGGCGTCGGCGAGCTTACTGATAAACGCATCCAATTCGCGAGCCATCTGTTCTTCAGTCAGTTTGGCCGTTGGTTTGGCGTCAGCAGGAGTTTTGACCCGCCTCAATCCTATCCCGGAGATTCGATGAGGCGATTCCGGCTCGACGCGAACGAGCAGCCCTTCGAATCCGCCGGTCAGCTTGTTCTTTAAAACGACGGTCGCCTCACCCGACTTCTCTTCTTGCACGCGCTGGAACTCGACCCCACGAGTCTGGTCGTGAACCATGGCTATGAAATGCAAGTGATCGTCCATCGGCATATTGAGGAAGCCCGGCGCGTAATTTTCCCGGATATATTTCCTCGCTTCGTCGAATTTGCCCGAATTGATAACCTGAGCCAGTTCCTTGGCGCGCCGTACAGCAGGACTGTCGGCGTTGGTTGAAGTGTTCTGGGCCTGTTGCGCGGATGACGTTGGCGCGCTCAGGCCGGACATTAACGTCAGCGACAATGCGAAAAGTAATCTCTTCATAGCTCCTCTCTTGTTCATCATCAAATAGTTCCATTTGAGTTTACTGTTGACGACGCTCATTGCCGAAGATTACGCCCCTGGCCGGCATTTGTTTGATGGATTATAGTGATAATCGGTATTCACGATATGAATCTGCAAACTATGGACCTGAACCTGCTCCTCGTCTTCGAGGCGCTCATGGAGGAACGCGGCGTGACGCGGGCGGCCAAGCGCGTCGGGCTGAGCCAGCCCGCGATGAGCAACGCCCTGGCGAGGCTGCGCCGCACGTTCGATGACCCGTTGTTTGTGCGTACTATCGAAGGCATGTCGCCGACCCCGGCGGCGCAATCGTTGATCGGGCCAGTGCGGACTGCGCTGGCGCAGTTGCGCGACATTTTCGAAGAGAAGCCGGCGTTCGCCCCTTCGGCGTCCGAGAGACTCTTTCATCTGCTGACGAACGATTACGTCGAGTTGACGCTGCTGCCGCCTATGGTCAAAGCCATTCGCGAACAGGCCGGCGGTGTTTCTCTTCGCATCCAGCGCTCGCCGAGCGTCTTCGAGGCTCCGTCCGCCAATTCATTGGCCGAGTCGTTCGATCTCGCCATAGGCTTCTTCCCCGACGCGCTGACGCTCGACGCCAGAGTAAGGTCCGAACTGCTGTGGGAGGATAAGAACGTCTGCATCACCCGCGCCGGACACCCGAAGATTCGCGGAAGAATCTCACTGCGCCAGTACGCCGAAGCGGAACATGTCGCGGTCTTTTACAAAAAACAGGGACTGGGAGTGATTGACACGCTGCTCGCCCAGAAAGGGCTGTCGCGCCGGACGGCGGTGGTGGTTCCACATTTCACCACTGTTCCTTTCATCGTCTCGGCCAGTGACTTCATCGCCACCATGCCGGAACACCTTGCGCGAAGGTTCAGTAAACAGTTGAAGCTACAAACGCTGCGCGCGCCGATTGAAATCCCACCGTTGCGTCTGACACTGCTGTGGCACGAGCGATTCCATGCCGACCCGGCGCACCGCTGGATGCGTGAGTTAATCATGAGAACGGCTGGAAAGATCGCCGAAGACTTCGCCCACGAAGTCGCACGAACCTGAACTGTCATCTACCGCAAGGCTGCGACCTCATTCCTTATCTGAAACCTGACACCTGAAACCTGACACCTGAAACCTATTCGCATCTGAGCGCGACCATCGGGTCGACTTTCGTCGCCCGCCGCGCCGGTATCCAACAGGCCACCAGCGCGACTATCGTCAATAGCAGCGCGACTGAGACAAATGTCAGCGGGTCGGTGGCGCCCACGCCGAATAACAGCGTCTCCATCCACCGCGTCAGCGCGAAGGCGGCGCCCAATCCCAAAGCGACGCCGACCAGCGTCAGTTTCATCCCCTGCCCGACGACCAGCCGCAACACGTCGCCCGAGCTCGCGCCCAGCGCCATGCGAATGCCAATTTCATGCGTACGCATGCTCACCGAATACGAAATCACGCCGTAAATCCCGACCGCCGCCAGCAGCGCCGCCAGGGAGGCAAAACAGAGCAACAACGCCATCATCAGCCGCTGCCAGGCGATGGCATTGCCCAGCAATTGATCCATCGAATACGCGTTGAACACTGGTAAATCTTTGTCCAACGAGTGAATGGTCCGCTCGACAGTCGCGGCAAAATTCAGCGGGTCGCCCGAAGTGCGGACGACCAGGCCCAGGAAAGGGGAAGATTCCTGCGCCAGCGGCAAATAAGACTGTAGCGGCGTATTACTATCCACGCCGTTCAGCTTAACGTCGGCGACTACGCCGATCACTTCGCGCCACGGCGTTTGGTCTTCCGGCCAGCCCTGCTTCAAGCGTTTGCCAATGGGGTCGGCGCCCGGCCACATCCGCGCGGCGAGCCTCTCGTTGATCACAGTAACGGCGGGCTTGCCGGCTGTGTCGGCTTCCGTGAACACGCGGCCTTTCAGGAGGCGTATGCCCATCGCCTTGAAGTAGTTCGCGCTTACGGGGGTGAAGGCCGAAGACGCCAGCTCGGCGCGTGGCGGCGCGGGTTTGTCCGCGACGATGAAGACCGAATTCCAATTCGAGCCGTCAATCGGCAGCGAAAGAGTCAGCCCTGCCGCTCGCACGCCCGGCAGGGCTTCGATGCGCGTGACGCATTCGTTGTAAAAAGTCTGAAGGCGCGGCTCATCATATGCGGTCCGTGGCAAGCTGAATTGCATCGTCAGCAGGTTCTCCGTAGCAAAGCCCGGATCAACCTGCGTCAACCGGTGGACGGTCCGCAGCATCAGCCCTGCCGCCACCAACAACACCAGCGACAACCCGACTTCCGCCACGAGCAATCCTCTACGCGCCCTTTCGCGCCCCGCGCCGGTTCCGGCGCGCCCGCCTTCCTTCAATGCCTCATGTTGTTCATGACGCGCCGACTGCAACGCCGGCAGCAAGCCGAATAGCAACCCCGTCAGCAGCGAGACGCCCAGTGTAAATAACAGCACCGTCACGTCCAGCCGGGTTTGGCTGAGCCGCGCAATCCCCTCCGGCGCGAGTTTCAACAACCCCGCCAGCATCCAAATACCCAGCAGCAGCCCCGTCAACCCGCTCAAAACCGCCAGCAATAGGCTCTCGCTCAGCAACTGCCGAATAATGCGCCAGCGTCCGGCGCCAAGCGCGAGCCGGATCGCGATTTCTTTCTGCCGTTCCGCCGCGCGCGCCAACAACAGATTCGCCACGTTTACACAGGCGATCAGCAATACAACCCCGACTGCGGCCAGCAACACCCACAAGGCCTGGCTGACGTCTGACATGTATCGGTCAAGCAGCCGGTATGTCAGCGCGCCGTTGCCGCTGTTGGTCTCGGGATAGGCTCGTTCGAGTTGCGCGGCGAGCGTGTCCATCTCGGCGCTCGCTTGCTCCCAACTGACTCCGTCCTTCAACCGCGCCAGGACATTTAAACCGCTGTGATTGCCACGCCCCCGATCAACCGGCCTGAGGGAAACGCCGAGCGGAATGAAAAGATCATCTTTCTGAAAGAACTCGAACCCGGGCGGCGTAACGCCGATTACCGTATAACTACTTCCGTTGAGTGAGATCGCCTTGCCCGTGATCGCAGGATCGCCGCCGAAATTCCCCTGCCAAATCGCGTGGCTGAGCACCGCTGTTCGCGCCGCCGATTCCTGGTCATCTTCTGCGACGAACAGCCTTCCGAGTTGCGGCTTTACACCCAACATGCGAAAGAAATTCCAACTCACCGCCCGACCTTGCAACCTCACCGGCTTATCCACCCCAGTCAGATTGAGCAGTTCGCCGCGAAAGCCCACCATCTCCGTGAATGATTGGGCGCGCTCACGCCAATCCTGGTAATTCGGATAGGCCACACCCATCCGCCGCCCCTCCCGCGTCTTCTCCGTCAAGACGATCAGCCGCTCAGGCTGCGGATAGGGTAAGGCGCGTAAGAGCACTGCATCGACCACGCTGAAGATGGCCGTGTTCGCGCCAATGCCAAGGCCGAGCGTGAGCAGAACGATCAAAGTGAAGCCGGGTTTCTTCAACAACATTCGCGCGCCGTAGCGCAGGTCTCGCAGCAGTGTTTGCATAATTCCCCCTGGAGAAGGTGTCAGGTTTCAGGTTTCAGGCGCCAGGTGTCAGGTACCAGGTGTCAGATGTGAGGCGCCAGGTAGGAATCTTCGGCGGCATTATTTTACGGAACCTGGCGCCTGACACCTGACACCTGACACCTATTCGCAACGGAGCGCCACCATCGGATCGACTTTCGTCGCCCGCCGCGCCGGAATGTAACAGGCAATCAGCGCCACCATCGTCAGCAACGCCGCCGTCACGCCGTAGGTCATTGGATCAGTCGGCTTGACGCCGTAAAGCATCGTCGAGAATTGCATCCAGCTTTCCAGGTACTTGGTCAGCGCATACGCGCCGCCCAAACCCAACGCAACGCCGATCACAGCCAGCGTCATGCCTTGCCTGATGACCATTTTCAGCACGTCAGTTTGCGCGGCGCCGAGCGCCATGCGGACGCCAATTTCGCGTGTGCGTTGCGACACGGCATAGGCCAGCGCGCCGAACAACCCGATGGAGGCGAGTTGTTGAGCGAGCAGGCCGAACAGCGTGACGAGCCTGGCGAACAGCCGTTCCATACGCAGAGTTTCGTCGGCTTGTTCGACCTGCGTTTTGATGTCGGTAAGCGGCAGCTTCTCGTCTACTTCACGCATCGCCTGTCTCACCGCGGCGATGGTCGCATTCGGATCGCCCTTGAAGCGCATTTCAACCGTAGCGCGACCCATGTCACGCGGGTCTTGTCGCCACGGCAGATACGCAGTTGGCGGCGCGTCATCACGTTGGCGTCTGTATTTGGCGTCCTTGACGAGGCCGACGATTTCATACTCGTCCGGCTTATCGTCATCGAGAGAGAAGCGTTTGCCGATGGGCGATTCGTTGGGGAAAAACTCCTTGGCGAAGGATTGATTGACGACGGCGACTTTTGGCGCCCGCGTGTCATCCCGCTTAGTGAATGCGCGCCCGGCCAGCAGCGGAATTTCCATTGTCTCCCAAAAGTTTTCGCCTGTGCGCAAGTAGTAGGTAACTCCGGACTGCTTGATGTGGCCATTCGCATCTGGCGGGGCGTTGAACGCGTCACGTAAATAAACGCTGCTTCTCCACCTGGTCCCTTCTAGCATAGTCAGGCTGGAGAAGGTCACCTTCGGCGCGCCGGGCAAGGCTCCCAGCCGTTCCGTCATTCGATCATAAAGCTGCGCGAGCCGTTCACCCTGGTAGCCGTTCAGCAGCGGCGATACCTTGAACAACAGCAGGTTTTTCGGATTGAAGCCCGGATCAGCGCGCTGTAAATTCACGAGCGTGCGCACGAACAAACCCGCGCCTATCAATAACACCAACGACAACGCGATCTGCATCACGACCAGGCCGCGACCGAACAGCGACCGTGAGGCGGCGCTCGAACCTCGCCCGCTGTCTTTCAACGCCGGCGTCAAATCCACCTTTGTTGCGCGCCAAGCCGGAACCAGACCGAATACCAGACCAGTCAATAACGACAGACCCATCGTGAAACCCAACACGCGCCCATCCAGTTTCGCTTCAAACCCGCG
This sequence comes from Blastocatellia bacterium, assembly GCA_035714085.1. GTDB lineage: Bacteria > Acidobacteriota > Blastocatellia > RBC074 > RBC074 > JAJVID01. Next base: position 66,777 of record DASTMP010000227.1, on the reverse strand, counting down.
CAGGTTCGGCCCGCCCCAATCGCCAACCGCCAGCAAGCCATCTTTGATCCACATCGCAAACACTAAACCCAACGCGCCGCCCACCACCGCGAGCAAGACGCTCTCGGTCAGCAATTGCCGCGTCAACCGTCCGCGACTTGCGCCGAGCGCCAATCGCACGCCGATTTCTTTTTGCCGTGAGGAAGCGCGCGAGAGCAACAGATTGGCCACGTTGGCGCAGGCAATCAGCAACACCATCCCGACGACGCCGAGCAGCAAATATAACGACGGCGCGTAAAACTCGCGCGAATTCATCTCACCCTGCGCGCCGGAAGCAAGCGCGAGGCGCGGATAGTCTTTTGGGTCGAGCGGGCCGAGCGCCTTGCCGCCCGTGGCGAGGGATAGCGCGTTGCGCGCAGCGAGGTGTTCGTCGACGGATCGGCGAAAGACGGTTTCGAGGCGCCCCTGCGCCTCCGCAAGTGTCGCGCCTGGTTTCAGCCGCCCCATCAGAATCAACCACCACAGATCCGGGCGATGGAGCATCGAGCGTTTTTGGTCGGCATTGAGCTGCGGTTCCAGCGCCAGCGGAATCGTAATGTCGCGCGTGTCGCCGATTTGCCCCGCGCCGTCAAAGCCCTGCGGCGTGACGCCGATCACTGTGAATGCGATGTTGTTCAGATTGATTTGCTTGCCAACGATTCCCGCGTCGGCGCCAAAACGTTTTTGCCAATACCGATAACTCAACACCGCAACGGGCGTAGCGTTAGGCTTGTCATCCTCATCCGTCAGCAGACGCCCCAGCAGCGGCTGTACGCCCAGGCCCGCATAGTAATTGCCCGAAGCGACCTGCCCGTTGGCGACATCGGCTTGCCCGCCGGCCACCACGTTCAGGCGGATATCGCAGAACGCGAAGAGATGAGACAGCGCCCCCTGTTGTTCGCGCATCCTTTGAAAGCTGACCAGCGTAAACGAAGTTATCCGCGTTTGCCCGGTCACCGGGTCAACGCTGTCAAGACCGTATTGCGAGCCCAGACTAAATTTGCCCCCGGTGTAGTAGATTTGAAACAGCGCCAGCCGCTGCGGTTCTTTGACCGGCAACCGCTTCAGCAACATCGCATCTACAACGCTGAACAGCGCCGTATTCGCGCCGATCCCCAGCGCCAGCGACAATATGGCAATCGCCGTGACGCCTTTTTGCTTGAGTAACATTCGCGCGCCGAAGCGCAGGTCTTGCCAGAGTGTTTGCATAATTCCTCCAAAAGAAGGCGTCAGGTTCCAGGTTCCAGGTTTCAGGTTTCAGACAGGAATCTGCGAAGTCATTCGTTTACTGACACCTGGAACCTGACACCTGACACCTACTCGCATTTGAGCGCGACCATCGGATCAACGCGCGATGCGCGTCGCGCCGGCAAATAACTCGCCGCCGCAGCGACCGCCGCCAGGAACGTCACGGCCAGCAGGTATGTCGCCGGGTCGTGCGGCCGCAATCCATAGAGCAACGCGCTCGCTGTTTTCGCCGCCGCCAGCGCCAGCGCTATTCCGACCGCCAGACCGATGGCCAGCAACATCGTGGCCTCGCGCATAATCATTTTCACGATCCGGCCGCGGTCAGCGCCGAGCGCCAGGCGGACGCCGATCTCCTGCGTGCGTTGCGCTACCGCGTAGGAGAGCACGCCGTACAAGCCTATGCTGGCGAGCAGCGCGGCGAGCGCGCCGAAAAACCCGGAGAGCGTGGCCATCAAACGTTCCCGCGCGAGCGACTCCCGAATTTGAGTTTTGAAGACGCGGAAATGGAATGCGATTCCGGGATTGGCCGCGCCGAGCGCTTGCCGCGCCTCTGTTATCAAGCTCATGACAGGCAGATTGGATCGAAGCAGAATTTGATCAGACGAACCGGGCTTCTCTTCCTGAGACGCAGCCAGATAAACAATCGGCCCGAAATTCTCGCGCAGATTGATGTATTTCGTGTCTTTCACCAGGGCGACAATCTGGTAGATGTGATCCGGAGCGCCTGGGCCGACTTCGATGCGGAAGGTTCTGCCCAGCGGATTCGCGCCGTCCAGGAAGCTGCGCGCGAAGGATTCGTTCACGATTGCGACCTTCGGCGCGGCGCCAGTATCGCCGTCGCCGAAATCACGGCCCGCCAACAAGGGAATGCTCAACGTCCTGAAGTAATCAGAGCTGACCCGGTTGAAGTTCGCCTGGCGCCTCTCCACGCCTCTGTTACTGTCCACCAAGATATCTTCGTTCCACCAATCATCCAACGGAACGATACCGACCGAGGCCGCCGCTTCAACGCCTGGCATCGCCCGCGCCCGGCCGAGCAGTTCCCGCTTGAACGCATAGCGACGCTCGACCGGCAAATCGAGTTGAGTCAGGTTCAGATCAACTTCCAGGACGCCGTCTTGCGCGAAGCCCGCGTCCAGCGTCATCAGTTTGAACAGGCTACGCGTGAAGAGCAGCGCGCCGATCAGCAGCACGACCGAGAGCGCGATCTGCGAGACGACCAGCGCGCGCCGCAAGCTGAAACCCTCGCGGCTCGTAGTCAACCCGCGCCCGACCGATTTCATCACCTCAGCCGGCGCGACCCGTATCGCCCGCAGCGCCGGCGCCAAGCCGAACAACACACAGGTCAAAACCGCGACGCCCGCTGTAAAGCCGAAGACGCGCCAATCCATGTCCAAGGCCACGAAGAGCGGCGTCGCTTCCGTGCTGATCAGCGAAACGACGTAATGGCTCAGGTTTCCAGCCATCCAGGCGCCTACACCCGCGCCCACCGCGGCCAGCAAAAAGCTTTCAGTCATCAATTGCCGGACCAGCCGCGCGCGCGAGGCGCCCAGCGCCAACCGCACGACGATCTCGCGTTCGCGCGCGCTCGCCCGCGCCAGCATCAGGTTCGCCAGGTTGGCGCAGGCGATCAGCAATACCAGCCCGGCGATCGCCAACAGCAACGTGAGCGGATCGTTATAACGCCCCCGCAATGAAGAGACGCCGGAACTGGCGTCCTGCGCTTCCAGCTTTAAGGCGCGATACTTCGCCGCCGTCTCCGCCGTGTAACCCGGATGCACGGTATCTCTAAACATACCGGGGGAGATCGAATTCAGGTGAGCGGTGGCTTGTTGAAGCGTCCAGCCCGGTTTGAGCCGACCCATCGCCCCAAGCCACCAGGACGCGCGGTGGTCAATCCTGTTATCTTCGCTCTTGATGGCGGCTTGGGCGCAAATCGGCGCGGCCACGTCAAAGCCGCGCCCCACTTCGACGCCGAAAAAGCCGGCCTCCGTGACGCCGATGACCTGGACCGGATGGCCGTCGAGAGTGATCTTCCGCCCGACGATTGCCGGGTCGCCGCCGTATGCGCGCTGCCAGAACGCGTAGCTGATGACCGCGCCGGGCGAACCACAGCCGCGCTGATCATCGGCGCGCGTGAAGACGCGCCCCAGCGCGGACCTTACTCCGAGCGCATTGAAGAAATCTCCACTCACCCACAACCCGTCTTCTGTAAAGCGTTGCTCTCCGCGCGGGGCCAGGTCGAAGGTCGCGGCGCTCCAAGCAAAGAGGCCGTCAAACGCCCGCTGCCTTTCCTGAAGCAGCTCCCAGAGCGGATTGGTCAGTTCCGGGCGCCGCCCATTGAAATCCCCCGAACGCCCGCGCGGCGACGCAATCCGCACCTCGGCGAGCTCCTCCGGGTTCCGTACAGGCAGCGAGCGCAACCGCACCGCGTTCAGCAATTGGAAGATCGCCGTGTTCGCGCCAACGCCAAGCGCTAGCGTCAAAACAGCAATCAAGGCGAAGCCGGGTTTCTTCAACAACATTCGCGCGCCGTAGCGCAGGTCTCGCCAGAATGTTCGCATAATTCCTCCTGAAGAAGGTTTCAGGTGTCAGGTGTCAGGATAGAGTCTGCGGCGTCATTCCTTATCTGAAAATCTGAAACCTGACACCTGAAACCTGAAACCTATTCGCAGCGGAGCGCCACCATCGGATCAACCTTCGTCGCCCTTTTCGCCGGAATCCAACAAGCCACGAACGCGACCAGCGTCAATAACAACGTCACCGCGATGAAAGTAAGCGGATCGCTCGCGCTCACGCCGAAGAGCAGTCCCTTCATCAACCTCGTCAGACCGAGCGACGCGATTAAGCCGGCGAGAGCGCCGATCATCGCCATTTTCATCCCCTGCCCAACGACCAGCCTGAGCGCGTCCTGACGGCGACCGCCTAAGGCCATACGGATACCGATCTCGCGCGTCCGCTGCGTCACGGCGTATGACAGCACGCCGTAAAGGCCGAGGGCCGCCAAGCCGAGCGCGGCAGCGGCGAAGATCGCCAGCAACTCCATCGTAAATCTTCTTTGCGCGACCGATTCGGCGATCACTTGATTCATCGTCCGAACGTCGTAGACAGGCAGGTCGGCGTCAACGGCGGCGATCTCGCGGCGCATCGCGGCGGCCAGGCTGGCCGGATCGGCGGTCGTGCGCGCGATGAAAACGGCGTCGCGGCGGATGCGAGGAATTTGAAAGACCGGCATATAAACGGTCGGCGGGCTTTCGGCTTCGAGCGACGAGAACTTCACGTCGGCGACTACTCCAGCGATCGTCAACCAGCCTCCAGGCGGGTTCCACCCGCCCCAGCGGATGCGTTTCCCGACCGCGTCCTGCCCGGGCCAGAAGCGGCGCGCCATCGCCTCGTTGACCGCCACGACCGGCGTCGTGTCGGCGCGGTCCTGGTCGGTGAACACGCGCCCCTTCTTCAACGGAATCCCCATAGAGCGGAAAAAGTCGTTGCTCACCCAGGAGCCATAGGTCATGTAATACTCGCTCTCTCCGCCGCCTTCGATACGGACGCCGATCTGCCACTCGCTAGCCAGCGGCAGATACGAAGCGACGCTCACTTGTTGCACGCCGGGCAACACCGCGATGCGTTCGAGCGCTCGTCTGTATACCGTCTTTCCGCGCTCCGCCTCCGGATATCGCGCCTGGGGGAGCGTCGTGCGCGCGACAATCACGCCATCCGGGTTGAATCCCGGCGGCGTGCGCAACAACCGAACGAAGCTGTTGATGAGCAATCCCGCGCCGACGAGCAACACGACAGCCAGAGCCGTTTCCAGGATCACCAACGCATTACGCAACCGCGCCCCTTCACGCCCTCCCGCGTCGGACGCGCGCCCCGATTCGTTGATCGCTTCGGTAAGACTGACTCGCGCGCCCTGAAGCGCCGGCGCGAGACCGAACAACACGCCGGTCAACAATGTGACGAGCAGTGTGAAACCGAGCGCGCGCGGATCGAGGCGGACTTCGCTGAGCCTCGGCACATTCTCCGGCCCGAACTTGACGATCAGGTCCAGCGCCCACACCGCGATCAGCGACCCGACCACGCCGCCGATGAGCGCGAGCAACAGGCTCTCGGTCAAGGTCTGCCGCGCGATCCGCCAGGGGACTGCGCCGAGCGCGCTGCGAATCGCGATCTCCTTCCGCCTCGCGGCCGCGCGGGCGAGCTGGAGATTGGCGATGTTGGCGCAGGCGATCAGTAAGACAAGCGCGACCGCGCCGAAGAGCATCAACACGACGAGGCGGACCTTCTGCGTCATCCGCTCCGTAAGGCCGACGGCCGTTGCGGCGATACGTGTGTTGCCCTGATAGATGTCTGGGTATTGCCGCTCGACGCGCGCGGCGACGGCGGCCATATTGGCTTGCGCCTGCTCAAGTCCTACACCCGGCTTGAGGCGGCCGATCAGATTGAAATTGGAATCTCTTCTACGCGCCTGCTTCTCGTCGTCGGTCAACGCGAGCGGCGTCCACAATTCGACGGCGCTGGCAAAACCGTCGCGCGTCGGCGGAAACCGCAAACGCGCTGGCATCACGCCGATCACCGTATACGGCGCCTCGTCGAGCTTCACCACCCGCCCGACAATGTTCGGATCGGCGCCGAAATGTTTTCGCCAGAGTCCTTCGCTGAGCGCGACGACGCGGTTCTTCCCGACTTCGTCTTCTTCAGCCGTGAAGCCTCGCCCTAACAATGGCGTCACGCCGAGCAGCGGAAAAAGGCTGGGCGAAACGCGCGCGACTTCAATGCGCCGCGGATCGCGCTCGCCGGTCAGGTTCAGATTGATGATCCCGTAGCCGGCCATCTCGGCGAAGGTCTCATTGCCGGCGATGTAATCGAGCAACTCCGGGGCGGAGACGCCGCCGTAATACAAATCCAGCTTCGGCATGTTCTGCTCGATAAGCGCGATTCGCTCCGGCTCTTTATACGGCAGTGGGCGCAACAATACGGCGTCAACCACACTGAAGATTGCCGTGACTGCCCCGATGCCCAGTCCGAGCGTGATCACGGCGATCAACGTGAACCCAGGCTGGTTGAGTAACAACCGCGCGCCGTGGCGCAAGTCTTGCCAGAATGTTCGCATTGCCCTTCCTCCTAATTCAAAACAAAGATCGACTATTAATGCCGCCGAGCCGGCGGATGATCATTTGCATCCAATTCAGATAAACAAAATTCGCGCCACATTTGTAATGCGGCTAAGTGCTTTGTTTCTTTGTGTGCCGAACCTCCACAGACACAATGCCTGATTAAAGAATGTTCGTAAGTGGGATTGCGTTTTCCCAGAAGCGGAATTGGCGGGGTGGCTGTTGTAATTGAGGAAAGAAAAGTAGACAGGAAGATGTGAGACAGGAAAATCTGTCCGCAAATCGAGACTTCGAGCGAAGTCTCGATTTGCGGACAGATGTACGCCTCGCTGATCCACTTGTCCAGAAGGTCCGGTAAACCGTCAAGACGCCAATTATCTTTCCAAAAGGCTGTGCAAAGTGTATGCCGTCGCGGCGTCGGCGGGAAAAAATGATTCGACCGCAAGCTCCGACAAAGTGATGTCGACAGGGGTTCCGAAAATCGTAGTCGTACTGATGAACGAGAGAACGCCTTGCTCTGTGGCGAGCCGGAAGGGCACAACCACGCCGGAGTATTCTTCGTTGTCGCCTGCGACCTCGCCGGGCGCAGGATAACCAGAGAGCTCGTCCAGCAATTCTTCGAGAACCGGATCGGCGTTCACTTCGATCTGGCGGCGCAGTCGAGAGAGCAGATGCGAACGCCACTGCGAGAGATTGGCGATCCGCGACGACAACCCCGCCGGATGCAGGCTGAGCCGAAGCGCGTTGACGGGGGGACGCAGCAAGGACGGATCGACTCCGGCCAGTAACGGCGAGACCGCGTTGTTGGACGCGATGAGCGTCCAATGGCGGTCGATTGCGAGCGCCGGATATGGCTCATGCCCCGCGAGCACTAGGTCAACGGCCTTGCGCGCGGACTGAAGCGCCGGATCATCGAGCGGCCTTTCGGGAAAGGCCGGCGCATACCCGGCGGCGATCAACAGGGCGTTGCGCTCTCGTAAAGGCACGTCGAGTTGATCGGCAAGCCGCAACACCATTTCGCGGCTCGGCAGCGAACGGCCAGTTTCGAGGAAGCTCAAATGCCTGGTCGAGATTTCGGCCTCACAGGCAAGGTCGAGTTGGCTCAATCGCCGCCGCTCGCGCCATTTGCGCAGAAGACTTCCCACCGGTTGAGTTTGAACGCCGGTCATCACGATTCAACGATAGCACAGACCAAAATCACCATCCATTACCTCCGAGGTAATTGATTCACCGACGACGACACCGGAATATGCGCGTAGGCAAGGCGAACGGCCGATCGGTCGAACTCGCTGAATGCCCAACATCCAATCATCAACGCCATCAACGGAGGCTGCAATGAGCAATTTTACCGACTTGATTGATCGTTACATCGCCATCTGGAACGAGACAGACGCCGAGCGTCGTCGCGACCTGATCGCGCGGACATGGACTGAAGATTCGACCTATCTCGATCCTCTGATGAGCGGCGAAGGGCGCGGCGGCATTGACGCCATGATCCAGGGCGTTCAAGCGCAGTTCCCCGGACTACTGTTCCGCAGAACAAGCGACGTTGACGCGCACAACGACCGCGTCCGCTTCGCCTGGGAACTAGGCCCTGAAGGCGGCCCCGCGCTCGCAGGCGGAGTCGACTTCGGCGTGATCACCGGCGACCGCTTACAGACAATCACCGGCTTCCTTGATTTCGCGCCGAAATAAGCAGGGTGAGTAACAACAGCTTTTTAACCTGAGGAGTCATTCCTGTCGCCTGCGGAAACAATGAAAACGCGCCACGTAATGACGAATAAATTCGTCATTACGCGGCTTATTTCTTGAGGAAGGAATTATGCGGAATCGATCGCTTCAACCGCGATCCGCATGACTTTATCAAAGGCTAAGCGGCTCACGCGTCAATAATGTCAAAGTTTCAGCCACCGCAGAGCGCCACAGGGCGCCGCAGGACGAAATGATTTCTCTGTGCGCTCTGTGCGCTGCGGTGGCTATTCATCCACATAAAAACAACTTTTGCTACCTGGTGGTCCCGCTTACTATGTTTGAGTAATTGGAACAGTCGCTCCCATTACATGCCCTGATCCGGTATCGATAAGCGGTCCGTCGACTCAATCCCGTATTGCTAAAGGAGGTGGCGTTCGCCGCCGGTTCAACAATCTTCGTGAAGTTGCCGCAGGTTGACCCTGCGCAGCGCTCCAGTTCGAACTTCGTTTCATTGTTCGATTTGTCATCCCACGCCAGATCAATTCGGGAATAGCTGGTCGCCGTCATCCGCATGTTGTTAGGCGCTGTCGGGCTCCCTGACGACGCCTGCGTGGTGGCCGAAGCGGTGTTGGAGGAGTCTGACTCTCCACCATTATTGTAGGCGAGCACGCGGTAATTGTAGGATGCGCCGGCCGCCAGCCCTGCGTTGCTGAAACTGATGGCGTTGGCGCCGACCCGGGCTATTTCGGCGAAGTTGGAGCAGCCACTGCCCTGGCAGCGCTCGATCATGAAACCATCCTCGTCGTCGGAGTTATCCGCCCACGTGAGGTTCACCTGGCTCGAAGAGGCCGCAGTCGCTGACAGACTGGTCGGAGCGGCAGGCGGAGGCGCGCCGCCGCCTGCGCTGCAAAGAACCGTTATGCTCCCGCTTCCCTGGTTGACTACAACCAGATCAGGCAATGAATCGCCGTCCAGTTTTCCGGTGGTTATGTCCACGGGGGATTGGCCGACGCTGAAGGTAATTGGATCGGCATAGAGGTAATAGCCTTGATTTAGAAAAATGGAAAGACTATTGGTTCCCTTGCTTATGACGGCATAGTCCAGGCGGCCGTCGCCATTGAAATCCGCCGTATCTATGCCGGTGGGCGCGTCGCCTCCGTAGATCTCTGAATATGATATGAAATTTCCGTGACCGTCACCGATCAGGATGTATACCAGTGAGTAATAGGCGTTCACGGTCGCTATGTCTATGTTCCCGTCTCCGTCGAAGTCACCGACCGCCAAGTCATCGGAATCGTCCCACACCCAGTTATACTGGGGGGCGCCAAAGGTCGCATTTCCGTTATTCAGAAGCACCGTGACGTTGCTGGCGCCGCCGCTGCCGTTATTGAGATAGGCAATGTCTTTGAAGCCGTCCCGGTTGAAATCCGCAAGGGCTATTGATCGTGAAGCATATCCATTCCCGTACGCGTTGTTGAAGGCGAAGCCGCCCTGGCCGTTGTTAAGTAATATGCCCGCCTCATTACACTGGCTTATGTCAGCCAGGTCGTTATCGCCGTCTTGATCGAGATCAGCGATAGCGACGCCCTTCGAGAAATTGCAGGTATTGTAGTTGACCGGCGCGCCGAATGCGCGGTCGCCTTGATTAAGCAGAACCGAGACGGCTCCTGTTTGCGATGAAAACGCGACCGCGATGTCGTTTCGCCCGTCGCCGTTGAGATCGCCGATATCCAGACCCAGCGCGTTAGAGCTCGATGGCCACAGACCGTTCAATGAAATCCTATCGAATGAGCCGGCGCCGTTGCCGAAGAACAGCTGCAAGCTTCCTTGAAGATCGACCACCGCGATGTCGTTTCGCCCGTCACCATCCAGATCGCCGATTTTTGCCGCCGTGGGACTCCCCCCCACGCTCAGAGATACTTTGCTGTAATTGGGTTGTGATGCGGCTCCTGCATGCTTCGAGATCGGCAAAGCAAGAGCGACAGCGGCCGAAACTAGCAGCCCCGCCACTATGAATCGCCGGACAGTAACGGCAAATGGTTTCTGTTGTTTACCAATCGCACGACGTGAGTAGGTATTTTCTTTCATCTCACAACTCTCCTTTCCTAATGCTTAAGACAGACGTTGAGATTGTAGGGCAATTTGCTCCTGCGTGCAGAACGGTTTCAGCAATACCCGCGTGAAGAATGGTTCCAACCACAGAGCGCGCTGAAATCACAAAGTGTGATAACTGCGACGCCCTGCAGTGACCGCTGTGACTACTTTTCATCCGCCTGAAAGCCGCTGTAACTTACCGCAAGTGGCTGATTTCACTTATACCTGTGATCTTCGCCGCGCACCATCATGGTTTGATCGATCGGTCATCGGAATGCCTTTCTAGCTCGAAGGCTTCGTGTCGGCGCCAATGGCGCCACAAGCTGCAAACTCTCCAACTCCGCGCCAATTGAACTTTTCAGCGCTGGGATCACAGTTTCACGCCTGCCCATGCCATGGCTGGGATCAAAAAGATCAGCAGGCGCGACAACCGCTGCGCCGTGGGGGTGACCAATATGTTAGGCGTGATTCGCGTTTTTTGTAGTTTATGCTATGGCTGGTCAGCCTGCCTAGTGAAAAGTTGGATGGATCAATGCATATACGGTTACGTAACTGTTACGGCTAGCGTGAGTGCGACTGCCAGGCGCTGGACATGGTGTGACCAACAAGTCATTTAACTGTTATGTAACCTGTTAACAAGCGCGACACGCCGCAAACTCTACGTCTCTGCGCCAGTAGAAGCCTGTAACACAAAGTGCAGGATTTGAAGGCGAGCCATGCTCGGAAGAGGATTATTCAAATGAACTTACCGTGCTACTGCGGCCTGAAAGATCGCCTTCGGGATCATCGCGTGCACGCCCTTCGTCCCGTCCACCAGTTGCGTAATGCTAAAATCCGCCGCAACGCTCGCCAGCATGTACGCGTCTTCACGGCTGAGCTTCTTTTCGCTGACCAGAAAATCAATCATCTCGCGCACCGCGATCTTGGTAGCTTCGGTCAGGTCCTCGTTGATTCCCATCGTCATAAATGCCGCAGGGGTTTCGGCTCTGGGCCAGCGCAATTTCATGTCCTTGCGCACGATAAACTGAAGCTTGCCGACCAGTGACGTTTCGAGCGCGGTGATGCAGACCTCGCCGTTGCCTTGCGCGGCGTGGCCGTCGCCGACCTGAAACAACGCGCCGCGTACGTGGACGGGGACGAAGAGCGTCGTGCCCGCGACCAATTCTTTGTTGTCGAGGTTGCCGGCGTGAATCCCCGGCGGGGCGCTGCTGATGCGGCCGCTGGCTTCGGGCGGCGCGACGCCCATGCTGCCGAAAAACGGGCGCAATGGGATTTCGATTCCGTCGCCGAAACGTCCCACCATCCTCTTTTCATCCAAGGGAATGATCTTCATCTTCGCGTCCTTGAAATCCTCCGGCAGAAAACCGGCGCCCGGTCTGAACGCTGTGTAGGCGTATGGGATCGCCAGCTTGATGGATTGTATTCGCACTTCGAGCACGTCACCAGCCTCGGCGCCCTCAACGAAGATTGGGCCGGTCAGGATGTGGCCGCCGGGGCCTTTGTCGGTCACGGTTGTAAAAATCTCGCGGAGCGAAGGCTCGATCTGATCAGGTTTGACGCCCGCGCCTTCCAGCCTCGGCGGCGTAGACGTGATCAGAGTATGTACTTCGACCGTGTCGCCCGACTTGATGCGAAGCGCGGGTGGAGTCGTAGCGGCATAGTATCCCCACGCGACCGTCTTGGGCGTCGGCTTTAAAACGTGGGAATTCTCTTCCGGCGACTGCTGCGCGTAGACGCCAGCGCTAAAGAGAGCGAGCGCGCAAAGGACGGGAAGACCTGAAGCGATTTGGCGATTCAACAGCGTTTTGTTTCGCAATGTCTGGAACCTCCGATTTGGTGATAAGAGGAGGCCAGTATTATCGCAAAGGGTCGAAGGGTCAAAGGGTCAAGAGTTGATTTTATGTATATTCTTCTTTCCTTTGACCCTTTAGCCCTTCGACCCTTTGCGATAAAAAAGCGCGATTCATTCATACCTGAGCGCAACCATCGGATCCACCTTGGTCGCCCGTCGCGCCGGAATCCAGCACGCCGCGAGCGCCACAGCCGTGAGCAAGAGCGCGACCATGGCATACGTCAGCGGGTCAGTCGCGCTCACGCCGAACAACAGGGTCTGCGCCAAACGCGTCAGCGCCAACGCCCCGCCCAATCCGAGCAGCAAGCCGGCGAGCGCCAGCTTGATTCCCTGCCCGATGACCAGCATCAACACGTCTTTTGACTGCGCGCCCAACGCCATGCGAATGCCGATCTCATGCGTGCGCTGCGCTGTCGTGTAAGCGATCACGCCATAAATCCCGACGCCGGCGAGCGCCAGCGCCACAACAGCGAACAGGCCAAGCAACCACGTGCGATAACGCGGCGCGGAGACCGATTCGCTCAACACCTGCTCCATGGCGCGGACGGTTGCGATAGGCTGGTCAGGATCAATCGCCCGCGTCTCGCGGCGCACTGCGGCGGCCAGGCTCATCGGATCGCCCGCGGCGCGGACAGTCAGGTTCATCCGTCCCGTGTCGAGCGTCGGCAGATACATTGCGGCGAACGGCGCGACCTCCAACCCGCGATGGCGGATGTCACCCACGACGCCGACGATCTCGAAGGGCGTTTGTTCGTTCAGTCCGAGCAGCAATCGTTTGCCCAGCGGCTCTTCATTCGGAAAGACGCCGCTTGCCAGCGCTTCGCTGATCAGAACCACTTTGGCGTTCTGCCGGACTTCCTGCTCGGTGAAGCCGCGACCGCGCAGCAGCGGAATCCGCATCGAGCGCAGGTAATCCTGATTGACGCGACGAAAATCCGCGTCGAATTCCTGACCTGGTTGCGTTGGCGGTCTGCCTTCGACAGTGAAGGGCGTATCGTTGGGCTGGCCGCTCAGCGGCAACTCGGTAATCATTCCGACGGCCTCGACGCCTGGCAGCGCGGCCAGGCGTTCTTGCAACTGTCCCCAAAACGCCCTGGCCTTCTCCGGCGAGTTGTATTTACCGTACGCCAGATTGATCCGCGTCGTCAGCACATTCGCGGCGTCAAAGCCCGGGTTGACTTGTTGCAACCGGATGTAACTGCGGACGAACAGGCCCGCGCCGATGAGCAAGACCACGGCGCTGGCGGTTTCAAAAACCACGAGCAGGCTGCGAGTGCGATTGCGTGATGCGCTTTGACCCGCGCCCTTGCCGACGTCCTTGAGCGTTTCGCCGAGCCGTGGCCGCGTGGCCTGCAACGCAGGCGCCAGCCCGAACAGCAAGCCGGTCAGCAGCGAGACGCCAGCAGTGAAGCCGAGCGCCGCGCGATCCATGCCGACTTGCGCGGTCGGTGGGATGTTATTGCCGCTGAACGCGACGATCAGATCAACGCCCCAGGCCGCGAGAATAACGCCTAGCGCGCCTCCGGCGAGCGACAGCAGCACGCTCTCCGTCAACATCTGCCGCGCGATTCGCAACCGTCCCGCGCCCAGAGCCATTCGCACGGCGATCTCCTTCTGCCTGGTCGCGGCGCGGACGAGTGACAGGTTCGCCACGTTCGCGCACGCGATCAGCAGCACGAAACCGACCACGCCGAACAATATCTGCAAAGTCGGTTTGATATTGCCGACAAGCTGGTCGCGCAGCGGAACCATGCGCAGATTCCACCCGGTGTTCGATTCGGGATATTGCGCTTCAAGACGGCGCGCAATGGTGTCCATGTCGGCTTGCGCCTGCGCGAGCGTCACCCCCGGTTTGAGCCGCCCTATGGGTCGTAGGAAATGCGCCTTGCGCTGCCGCATGTCCGGCGACACATCGAAACTCATCGGCCCCCAGAGTTGGGCGTTCTGTGGAAAATTGAAACTCGGCGGCATTACGCCGAGCACTTCATACTTCCTTCCATCGAACGTCAGTGTCCTGCCGATAATGGACGGATCGGCGCCGAAACGCTGTCGCCACAAGCCGTAACTGAGTACGACAACCTGATCGCTGCCCGATTTTTCGTTCTCGGGTAGAAACGTGCGACCGAGCGCCGCATTGACGCCCATCGCTTGAAAAAAATTCCCAGTAACCAGCCTGGATTCCAGCCGCTCCGGTTCTCCGCTGCCTGTCAGATTGGTGTAACTGGGAATCGAGTAGGTCGCGGCAAACTGCTCGAAGGTGGTGTTCTGCGCGCGATAATCCAGATAATCGAGCGGCGATACGCTGGCGCTTTTGCCGCCGTTCCGGATGTTTCCCCATGCCCAGATCAATTGGTCAGGTTCCGCAAACGGCAATGGTTGAATCAACACGGCGTTGACAACGCTGAAGATCGCCACGTTAGCGCCGATGCCAAACGCCAGTGTGAAAACGGCGATCAATGTGAACCCGGGGTTCTTCAACAACATTCGCGCGCCGTAGCGCAGGTCTTGCCAGAGTCTTTGCATAATTCCTCCAGAAGAAGGGGTCAGGTTCCAGGTTCCAGACAGGAATTTGCGAAGTCATTCTTTTACTGACACTTGGAACCTGACCCCTGACACCTATTCACATCTGAGCGCGATTATCGGATCCACCTTCGTCGCGCGCCGCGCCGGGATGTAACAGGCCAGCAGCGCCGCTCCCATCAACAATAGCGGGATCACGGCAAAGGTAGCGGGATCAATCGCGCTCAAGTCATAAAGCAGGCCGGCGATCAGACGCGTCAGCGCGAAGGCCGCAGACAGTCCAACCACCACGCCGATCAAGACCAGGGTCATGCTTTGTCTGGCGATCAGCATGAAGACGTCGCGCGGACTGGCGCCGAGCGCAAGCCGGACGCCGATCTCATTCGTCCGGCTTGCGACGTTGAAGGACACGACGCCGTACAAACCGACGCAGGCGAGCGACAGCGCCAGCAATCCGAAGAAACCTGAAAGCTGAGCGATGGCGCGCTCGGTCGTGATGGACTGGCCGACGAGATCGTTGACGAAGCGGATTTCGGGCATGTCCATTGAGGGAGCCGCCTCTTTGATGGCGGCGCGAATCGCCGTGACTACTGCGGCGGCGTTTCCGGCGATGCGCGCTTCATTGACGGCCCACGCGAAGTTTGGATGTCGCGCTGTGTGGAAATATGGGACGTAGAAACAACTCTCGGCCGCTTCGCGCAGGTCGTCGCGCTTCGAATCGGCCACGACGCCTATAACCACAAAATCCAATGTCCCGTACGCCGCGCTTGCCCTGATCCGGCGGCCGATAGGATTCGTTCCTCCAAAATATGCGCCGGCCATCGACCGATTGATTACGCCGGCGAGCGGCGCCTTGCCCTCATCTTGTGGCCCGATTTCGCGGCCCGCCAGGATTGGAATGCCCACCGTCGAGAAATAGCTCGGCCCGACATAATCGCCGATTGCGCTCATCCGCTGCCCGGGCGCTCCCGATTGGCCCTCGACCGAAATTTCAGCATCCAGGCTCACACCATTGAATAGACCGCTCAATGATAAACTCGCGCCGCGCACGCCGGGGACGGCGCGGAGGCGCTCAAGCAACTCTTTGTGGAACTGGTTCGCATTAGCCGGATTCGGAGAGATATTGAATTGAAGGAGCTGCGCGCCGTCATAACCCGGCTCAATCCGCGTCAGCTTTTGAAAGCTGCGCGCGAACAGCCCGGCGACGATCAACGAGACGAGAGACAATGAGACTTGCCCTATCACTAAAATCTTGCCTGCGGCCGTTCGCCCATTGTTGGTCACGCCTCCGGCCGCGCCCCGCGCGCCGCCCTTCAACGCCGCGTGAACGTCCACGCGCGTCGCGCGAAACGCCGGCGCGAGGCCGAACAAAATTCCAGTGAGCATGGAAACCCCAAGCGTGAAGGCGAGCGCGTAAGCGTCGGGATGAAGATCGAGCGGTATCGGCGCCGAACCCGCTGAAACAAGTCGCAGGAGCAGCGCGTCAGCCCACTGCGCCAGCAATATTCCAAAAGCGCCGCCAAGCAGCGCCAGGAGCGCGCTTTCTGTCAGGAGTTGTCGAATCAACCTCCCGCGCCCGGCGCCCAGCGCGACGCGCACGGCCATCTCCGGGCCCCGTGTCGCGGCGCGCGCCAGAAGCAGATTGGCGACATTGGCGCAAGCGATCAATAATACCAGCCCGACCAGCCCCATCAGGATCAGCAGCGGTTCGCCAAACCGAGCGCGCAAGGTGGACGCGCCCCGGCTACCGCTCACGAGCGCGATCCGCTGGTTCAAATATCCTGGGCGCTCGTCCGCCGCGAGTCGGCCGGCTTCAGATTGGAGTAGTTGTTGCAGTGTCACGTTGACGGCGGCCTGCGCCTGCTCGGGCCTCACGCCGTCGCGCAGGCGGGCCATGACCTGCAGCGACATGAATTTGTTCTTTACGTCTCGCGGCGGCGCGAGCGCCCCCTTCCCCGCATACAGTTCCACGGTCCGCATCGTCAGTGGAACCCACATGTCGGGCGAGCGACCAACGGTCTCGCCGGAGAATTCAGGCGGCGCGACGCCAATGATGTCAAAAGTTGTTTGATTAATGCGAAGCTCGCGGCCAACGACAGACGGGCTAAACGCGAATCGGTTCTTCCAATAACCGTAACTGATTACCGCCACTGGATCGGCGTCGCTGATTTTATCCGCCTCCTCGGTGAACGTCCGGCCGAGGACGGCGTTCACCCCCAGGACCGAGAAATAAGCGCCGCTGACCAAACTGACGCTCGCGCGTTCGCTCTCGCCGCTCTGGGCTGCGCCATCCACTCTCACCGGGAGAACAGGTAACTCGCTATGGGCCGCAAAGACGCCGGAGAAAACCCGGTTGTGATCGCGCAGCCATTCGAACTCGTGATAGGCGAACAGTCTCCTGTCTCCCGTTTCCTCCGCGTTTATTCCGCGCCGATCGGGATTCGAGAGAAAGACGAGCCGTTGCGGATCCTTTACCGGAAGCGCGCGGAGCAATACCGCATTGATGATGGTGAAGATCGCCGTGTTCGCGCCGATGCCTAGCGCCAGCGTGAGGACTGCGATCATCGTGAAACCGGGATTCTTCACTAACATTCGCGCGCCGTAGCAAAAGTCTTGCCAGAATGTCCGCATAATTCCTCCAGAAGAAGGTTTCAGGATCCAGGTTTCAGGTGTCAGGCGCCAGGTTCCGTAAAATAATGCCGCCGAAGATTCCTACCTGGCGCTTCACATCTGACACCTAAAACCTGGTTCCTGGAACCTGAAACCTGACACCTGACACCTATTCGCATCTGAGCGCCACCAATGGATCCACTTGCGTTGCCCGGCGCGAAGGGATATAGCAGGCCACGAGCGCAACAAGCATAAGAGATAGAGAAATCAAGCTAAACGTCAGGGGATCGGTCGCGCTCACTCCGAACAACAGTTCGCGCATCAGGCGGGTCAGCGGCGCCGCCGCCATCAGTCCGATAAACACGCCAAGACAGGCGAGCCTCAAGCCTTGCCCGATGATCAGCCTCAACACGTCATTCCGCTGCGCGCCGAGCGCTACGCGTATGCCGATTTCGGGCGTGCGCTGGGCGACCGCGTGCGACATCACGCTGTAGATGCCGACGACCGCCAACACCGCCGCCACACCGGCGAAAATCGCCAGCAGGAGCAGCGTGAAGCGCGCCTGGGCAAGCGCGTCCGCCGTCAACTCCTCCATCGTGCGAACGCGGTAGATCGGCTGATCGCGGTCAAGTGACTGCGCCGCGCCACGCACGGAGCCGACCAGACCGAGCGGATCGGACTTGGCGCGAATGACCAGCGTCATCGTCGAAAACAGCGCCGGATAATAGACCTGCTCGCGCACGTCGGCGTCCAGCCGATGATGCCGAATGTGTTTGACCACACCGACAATCTCAATCCAGTTTTCCGGTTTGTCAGGGAAACGACCGAAGGTCATTCGCCGCCCCAGCGGGCTGGAGTTCGGCCACAACCGGCGCGCCAGCGTTTCGTCGATGATGGCGAAGCGAGGCGCGTCACTCCTGATGTCTTGCGGTGTGAAGAAACGGCCCGCCAGCAGCGGCGTTTTCATGGTTTTGAAATAATCGAGACTGATGGCGCGCTGATCCACTTCGAAGCTCGCCAGATTGGCCCGTTCGGCGTTAGCGGTGACGCCCTCGAAGGTGAGCGTTCCGCTCCAATAATCTTTGCTGAGCGGAAGATGCGAGATGGCGGCGGCTGATTGAACGCCGGGTAGCGCCTGAATCTTTTCAAGCAGTTGTTGATAGAAATTTGCCGAGGCTGCGCCATCTTTATATTTCACGCGCGGCAGCGTCATTTTCATTGACACGACGTCGCGCGCGTCAAAGCCGGGATCAACTTGCGTCAATCGTAGGAAGCTGCGCATCAGCAGCCCCGCGCCGATCAGCAACACCAGTGACAGAGCGATTTCAGCCACGACAATCGCGCTACGCAACCGTTTGCTGGACATGCTTCCGGCCACGCTGCGGCCGCCGTCCTTAAGCGCTCGGGTCAGATTCGTGTTTGACGCTCGTAATGCGGGAAATAAGCCGAAGAGGATGCCCGTCAGCATGGCGACCGCAAAAGTAAACGCCAGCACAGGGACGTTGATACCGACTTCATTCAGTCGCGGCAGGTCAGCCGGGCTGAGCCGCTGCAACGCGGCGACGCCCCACACCGCCAGCGCCACCCCGAGCGCGCCGCCGAGGAGCGCGAGCAAGACGCTTTCGGTCAACAACTGCCGCACCAGCCTAATGCGTCCGGCTCCCAGCGCTCCGCGCACGGCGATCTCCTTCTCACGCGCCGCCGCGCGCGCCAGCAGCAGATTGGCCACATTGGCGCAGGCGATCATCAGCACGAATCCGACTGCGGCTAACAATACCCAAAGGGCCGGGCGCAGCTTTTTCACGATGTCGCCGTGGAGCGAAACGACTTTCACCTCAAAGCCGGTGGGCGTGTAATACAGCGGATAGAGCCGCGCCGCAATGGCGTTCATCTCCTCTTGCGCCTGCCGTAAGCTAACGCCCGGTCTCATCCGCGCGATAACCGTCATCCCATGACTGTCGCGTTCCTGTTTCGCGTAATCCACCGCGTAAGGGATCCACACATCAATCTTCGCGGGCACGTGCGCTTCGGATGGAATCATCAGAGCGAAATCGGCGGGCAGAACGCCCACCACCGTAGTCGGCCTGCCGCTCAGATAGATCGTGGCGCCGATGACTGACCGCTCTCCACCGAAGCGCCGCTGCCAGAAACCGTGGCTGAGAATGGCCACTTGCGGCGCGCCGGGCTTCTCCTCCTCAGGCGCGAAATCGCGACCGGCCTGGAGCGGCGTCCCGAGCAGTGAAAAGAAGTTGGTTGAAATCGCCGCGCCGGTTAACTGTTCCGGCTCCCCGTCGCCGGTCAAGACGAAGCTGCTCTCGGTGAGAACGCCGAAGCCCTCGAAGAGTTTCGCCTGCTCACGGAAATCCAGCACCTCTGGTTCCGACACCCAATTCTGTTCCAGCCCGATCTTGTCCAGCTTCGTCCAGAGCAATGTCAGCCGCTCCGGTTCGCGATAAGGCAACGGCCTGAGCAACACCGCGTAGACCACGCTGAAGATCGCCGTGTTCGCCCCGATGCCCAAACCAAGCGTGAGAATGGCTATCAATGTGAAACTGGGCTTCTTCAACAACATTCGCGCGCCATAGCGCAGGTCTTGCCAGAGTGTTTCCATGACTTCCTCCTCGAAACAGTTCTTACCTTGTCCCATTGCTAACCAAATCGCGTGCCACCTGCGCGACCAAGATAAACGCTCAAATCATTTGAGTTGGCGCGGAGACCAAGCCGCATTGGCTCATCGCGGCGTCCGATTTTGGGATTGACCTTTCCCACAATTGCGACGGCACACTGCTGGAGGAAATAAGGGTATACAAAAAAATGTGAGACAGAAAAATAAAGACCTTCCAGACCCTCTCCTTATTTTTCCGTCTCACATTTTTATTCCGGTCTTGGGGCGCCGGTCAGCCGCTTGCTTACGCGCGCGGCGCTATATCAGCCTCACGTGTTCTGATTTAGTTTGATTCCTTGCCCGATAGGGTACGAATCTTCAGATTGCGAAACCTGACTTCGTCGCCGTGATCCTGCAAGAGGATGCGCGTCTTGGTCTTGGCGCCGAAACCCGGAACGTCTTTGTACTTGCTCTTGGCGATAGCATCGATCAATGCCTGGCTTCCCAGATCGTATTCGACGATTTTGGCTCCATTAAGCCAATGTTCGACGTGCTTGCCTCGGACAACGATTCGCGACTCATTGAACTCGCCCGTCGGTTTCAGTCGTTTGGAATCGTTGGGAGGAATTAGTGAATAGAGCGAGCCCGTCGAACGGATCGGGCCGTTATTGAGAGCGTCCGGGTGTCGTTCGTCGTCAAGCAACTGATACTCAAAGCCGACAGGGCTTCTGCCGTCGTCGCCCATATACATGCCGACGCCCGGTTTATCCTGGCGCTCCTGAAAGAGATAATAGATGCCGCTATTGCCGACCGGCGGCATACTCCACTCGAGGCGAAAATCGAAATCCGTGAACTGCTCAACAGTCATTATGTCGCCGCCGCCGCTGCGGGGACGCCCGTTGCCTTTGGAGTTCTTGAAACAGCCTGCCTCAATGGTCCAGCCTTTGGACGGGTCCATTGTTTCAAAGTAACTGCGCCATCCGTTGAATGTCTTGCCGTCGAAGAGAAGCCTCCACCCCTCTTTTTTTTCGGCGGCTGAGAGGGTGTTGAGCGGAGCGCCCGAAGTCTCTTGCGATACGGAAACGCCGTCGGCGCCGATGGCAGGCGCAAGCGCCGACAATATCGCAGCCGTAATGGTGAGCGCCATGAGTCGCATACGCCTACGAAAACGCAAATCTTGAAGCATCTCGTCCTCCAGTTGTTAGTTGTTTATCGTTTCACTCACTTCTTAATAGATTTGATAAAGCTGCTCATCCCATCGATGAGCTTTGGAGCGACCGGAAGCGATGGATCGGTATAAGACTTCAGCTGCTTTTCCTGTTCAGCGGGAACTTCCTTGAGCATGTGGTTCATCCCTTCAATCATCAGGAGACTCGCGGTAGGTTTCGCCTCGGCGAGCAGCTTGGCGTCTTGCGCGGGTACCTGAATATCGGTCGTCCCTTGCGTGATCAGAATGGGGATTGACAGCTTCGCAATCTCTTTCGCCGGATCGTATTTGAAATATGAGATTATGTAAGGCTGAATGCTACGGGGAAATAGTGGGACTAACGCTGGCGGGACATCCTCCACTATTTTGCCCTCTGACAGACTCTTGATGATCATCTCCGCCTGGCTCTGCAAATCAGCAGGCAGGTTGCGCTTCAGTTGGTCGAGAAGCCCCTGTGGCGCAGGGCGTCCGGCGCCGGCGACCGAAATAAAAGCGTCCGCGTTCATCTTTTGCGCGGCGACCATGCCGATCAAAGAACCTTCGCTGTGTCCGATGATGATTACCGACGAGAACCGCTTATCGGCGCGAAGCTGCTTGCCCCACAGAACGGCGTCATCAATATAAGTCTCAAATCGCAGGTCCGATTGGCGGGTTGCGGCCTTTATACTCTCCGCCACGCCGCGCTTATCGTAGCGAACCGAGGAGACCCCCTGCGCGGCCAACCCTTCCGCCAGGTATTTAAGACTATTGTTCGCGCCCTGGATCCCCGGAGAGTTGCCGTTGCGATCGGTTGGGCCTGAGCCGGCGATGATCAGAGCGACTGGCGGAGGCGCTGAAGATTTCGGCGCCTCTAACGAGCCGAACAGCTTTCCAGCAGGCGTTTCGAGAATGATCGGCTCGGTCGTAACAACCGCCTGTCGTGGCGCGCTTGATTCAGGCGCGATTGACCGTGGTTGAGAACCGCTCTGCCCTTGATAGAGAAAGCCTGGCGCCAACATTGTGGCCCATAAACAAAACATGCTGGTAACGATGTAGTTACTCATTTTCACACTCCTTCGCTCAATTGTTCGGCGTTTTGGAAAAGAGAAGAAAATTGGTGTAAGGCATGTTCAGTTTGAATCCGGTCACTTTGCGCTGAGAATTACGCATAAAATTGAGATAACAACCATGGCCACACTGATATGTGTCTGCAAACAACGGTAGCAGTTCCAAAACTGTTCCGTCTAAAGAATGCGGCTCACTCTTTGCCTGGGCCGCCTCATCTATTATCAATCTGATGCGGCCTTCCATCAGGTTGATTGTTAGGCCCGATTTCAATTCCTCGCTGCGATAAGCGCCGGCATATTCCTTCAATTGCTCCCAGGTCAGCGCAGGGGGATTGGTCGCCCCGTAGCTCGTGACCTCGTCATTATTATCGATATGTCTCATCCATTGCGGTTTATCCACATCAGGAGGATCAAAGCATATCTGGTCAGGATACCCCAGTAACTGGAATCGATTTTTATTTAAGGGCAATAAAGTATAGTGATTCGATCCGATTGCAAGCCTGAGCTTGCCGTCTTCGAGGTAGACACGAATTGATTTCCTTTCCTCCTCGTTCCAATAAACTCCGGTTTTAGCGGCCAGTTCCTGCTTCGAAAGCCGGAGGGGAGCAGGCGATTTACTGAACTCGCGCACGGGGTTCTTGAAACGATCGGCGAGATAAAGATCGGCGACCTTCTCCACGAGCCCGCCCGGACTCGTATATGTATTGCATAAACAAATGAACGAGAATTTTTGATCAGGAAACCGGCTAAACTGCGACCGATACCCTATGTCCCCTCCCGCATGCGCAACTGTTTTCAGTCCTCTGTAATGGCCGACATTCAATCCGAAAGCATAATCGATTTCATTACCGTCATTGAGTACGCCTCTGGCGTACATTTGCTCTATGAACGATTGACCGCCGATCTTGCCGGAATAAAAATTCTGATCCCACAATAAGAGGTCTTCTATCGTGGTCCATACTCCATGTGATCCGACAAGTTGGTCGTTTGGTATTCTCAATCGAAACTTGTTGGAGTTCGGTTCATAACTGAGGGCGCTATTCGGTGGAATTGTCCGATTATCTTTAATGGTCGTATGAATCATGCCGAGCGGTTTGAAGATGTTCCGCTCCGCAAATTCATGCAGCGATAGCCCGCTTGCGCGTTTAACGATGATCGCCAACAGGTCATAGCAACCATTGCAGTACAAATGCTGTTCGTTCGGGTTGAAATTTAATTCTTTCTGCCCCGCCAATAACTCCAGGATGGCGCCCTGCTCAGCGGTTTCATAATCCCTCCCTGCAATTTCTGTCAGGTCATAAAAGTCGCGTAATCCACTGGTTTGATGAACGAGATGGCGAATCGTGATCGGCGCCCTGAATTCCGGAATTTCAGGAACGTATTTCCGGATATTATCTTCAAGAGAGATTTTTCCCTGTTGCGCCAGGAGCGCGATGCAGGCGGCGGTGAATTGCTTTGTGATCGAGCCGATATTAAAAACGGTGGAAGGCGTAATGGGAACTTTGCGCTCGATGTCGGCCATTCCGTAGCCGCGCTTATAGATCAGTTCCCCGTCTTTGATGACCCCCAACGCGCAGCCCGGAGAGTCAGACTTATTCCACCGCTTAAAGACGCCATCGACCTGATCATTGATCGATTTCGAGCCTGTTTGCGCTGAAGATTGAGATAGTGGCGCAAGGCCGCATACCAGGAATAATCCGAAGGACAAAATAATCTGTTTCATTTTTCCGTCCTTTCGACTCTTTGTGTTGAAAAGCTCAGTCTGTCCTCCCGCCCGGCGTAAGAGGCGGGAATTTTTCCGGCGGCCTGCGATGCTTGGTCGCCTGTTCGTAGGCGTAGACGAACCTGATCAAATCCGGCTCGCTGAACAGCCTCCCCAGAAACGTCAGTCCCGCTGGGAGCGAACCATTCGTATATCCCATCGGCGCAGTGATCGCGGGGAATCCGGTTTGCGGCGAGAGCATCTGGCTGTTGTCGCCTGCCGGGCTTTGCAGATCGCCGATCTTCCGGGGCGGATTGCTCCAAGTCGGATAGATGATCGCGTCGAGGCGGTCTTTCTCCATCGCCTTGAGCAGAGCCTCGCGGAAAGCGACGCTGCGCGGATCGTTATACAAATCCTTGCAGGGCGCCGACTGCGGCGTGGTCTTAATAGCGTCCTTCAATCGCCTTTCGATGTATGGCGAATATAAGCCCGACTCGACGATTGCGGTCAGGTTCTTGTACTTGCCCTTCTCGCCGAGCGACGCCAGGTAGTTGTTCACGTCGTAATGGAAGGAGTTGCACCAGATGTCCTTCGTCAGCTCGTCGTAATTCGGGAGATCGAACGGGTCCACGACGATCGCGCCTTGCGCTTTCAAATCTTCGATGGCTTTGGCTACCAGCGCCTGGATTTGCGGGTCGGTAGTCGGAGCGTCGATATATCTTCTAAACACCCCCAGCCGCGCGCCCTTCAGGCCATTCTTCTTCAAAAACTGCGTATAGTTCTTCGGAATCTTGCCCTCGGAAGCCTTCGTGATAGGGTCTGCCGGGTCATAT
This sequence comes from Blastocatellia bacterium, assembly GCA_035714085.1. GTDB lineage: Bacteria > Acidobacteriota > Blastocatellia > RBC074 > RBC074 > JAJVID01. Next base: position 42,236 of record DASTMP010000227.1, on the reverse strand, counting down.
CCCGCGATCACTTCGAGCACTCGCGCCGCGTCTTCAACCGTGCGCGCTATCGGACCGCCGATGTCGTTGCGCAAATATAGAGGGATGATCCCGTCGCGGCTCGTCAAACCCATCGTCGAGCGAATGCCGACCAGCGCGTTGTGCGAAGACGGGCCTCTGATGGAGTTGCCGGTGTCAGTGCCCAATCCGACCGCGCCCAGATTGGCCGCGACCGCAGCCGCCGTGCCGCCGCTCGATCCCGCCGGGACGCGCTCAAGGTCGTAAGGATTGCGCGTCAGGCCGGCGATCGAGCTTTCGGTGAGCATAGGACTGAATGCCCATTCGGCCATATTCGATTTCGCCAGCACGATGGCGCCCGCTTCGCGAATCTTGCGAACCTGAAAGGCGTCGTCCGGCGGGATCGAGCCCTTCAGCGCCAGCGAGCCGCCAGTCGTCTGCAGGTCTTTGGTGTCGAAATTGTCTTTGACGATCACCGGAATCCCATGCAGCGGGCGCAGCTTTTTGGTTCGCCTGAACTCTTCGTCGAGGCGATCGGCTTCGGCGAGCGCCTGCGGATTTACGATCACGATGGAATTGAGTTTGGTCGATTGGTCATAGGCGCCGATGCGTTTGAGGTAGGCTTCAACCAACTGGTGGCATGTGATTCTGCCGGAGCGAATCGCCTGATGGATTTCAGCGATGGTGGTCTCGCACAGTTCAAATTTCAGTTGGGATTGCGCCTGCCGCTGCCAGGCGAAGACCTGAACCATCACCGCCGTCAGAGCCATCGGCGTGAACAGCAACAGAAACGTCCAAATGCTGTGGGGTAGTTTTTTTATCATCGTCGCGCGCCCTTTCTGATCGGAGGAACGGGTCGCGCTCACTCGCATCGAAGCGCGACCATCGGGTCTACTTTCATCGCTCGCCGCGCCGGGACGAGACAGGCGACAACCGCAACCGCCACCAACAACAACGCGACGGTTGAGTAGGCGATTGGATCGAAGGGACTGAGACCGAACAGGAACGACCTCAGCAATCGAGAGAAAACGGCGCCGCCCGCGCCGCCAAGCGCCGCGCCAAGCGCGACCAACCATAGGCCCTGTCCAAGAATCAGTCGCAGCGTGTCGCGCCGGCTCGCTCCCAAAGCCATACGGATGCCGATTTCACGTGTCCGCTCGGCGACAGCATAAGCCATCACGCCATAAATGCCGATGGCCGCCAGGAGCAAGGCAAGCAGCCCCAGGCCGGTCGCCAACCACGCCGTTTCTCGTATGCTCTTGATCCACCCATTGTCAGCAATGATCTCCTCCATCGAGTTGAGCCAGAGCCTGAGCACTGGCTCCAACGCGCGGGCTTCGGCTCGTATCGCCGCCTTCATCTCTCCGGCGTCGCGGGACGTCCTCACCAGCAAAGCGGTGTCCAGCCATCGACTCGGTTCCTGCGGGAGATAAAGAGTGACCGGCGGGATGTTGTCGATTTTATCGGTCTGCGCGTCACGAGCTACGCCGATGACGCGAGTGGTCACAAAGATTTTTTCAGCGCCTTCATTCTCTCGCTTCTCCATCCGCAGCAATTTGCCTAGCGGTTCGTCGCCCGGCCACAGATTACGCGCCGTGGCCTCGCTCACGACCACGACTTCCGCCCCGGCCTGCGTCTCTTCCGCCGTAAATCCGCGTCCGCGAACAATCGGAATTCCGAAGGTTTTAAACCAATCCTGCCCGACATCGAGGTAAGAAGCGCGCATCGTCAGCCCCTCCGCCGACACTTTGCCAGGAACGGTGATCGTCAGACGGCCTCCGTCTAACGGACGGTCGCCGGCGCTGACCAATTCAACGCCTGGCAGGGCCGCCAATCGCGCTCGCAATTGCTGGTTGAAGCTCCGCGCCCTCGCCTGGTCATAACCGCTCAATTCCAGGCTGTAACCGACGACCAACACTTTCTTCGTCTCGAAGCCGGGATCGGTCGTCAGGACCTGCGCAAGCCCATGCAACAGCAGTCCGGCGGGAACCAACAACAGCAGACTGAGCGCCACCTGCGCAACAACGAGTCCGTTGCGCAGCCATGAACGCGAAAGACGCCGGCTGAACGCGGAGCCTTCGTCTTTGATCGTGGCGACCAGGTTCGCGCGCGTCGCCTGCAGCGCGGGAACCAGACCGAATGCGACGCCGCTCAGAAGCGAGAGCAGGAACGTGGCGGTCAGGATTCGCGCGTCGGGCGTGAGATTGAGAGCCGGCCCCGCAATGCCAATGACCGCCGTCGCGGCGCCCGTTTCCAGACTCCACCAGGCCAGGAACAATCCCGCGACGCCGCCCAACAAGGCAAGCAACAGACTTTCGGTCAGCAACTGCCGGATCACGCGCCAGCGACTAGCGCCCAGACAGAGTCGCACGCCGATTTCTTTCTGCCGCGTCGTCGCGCGCGCAATCGTCAGATTGGCGAGGTTGGAGCAGGCGATCAACAAGACGATGCCGGTCATGCTCAACACAATTCCGAAGGTTCGCCAGGCGTGACGGGAAACTTTTCCAAACCCCGACATCGGGATAACACGGACGGAGTCTTTGGGATCAATCTCCGGGTAAGCGCGCGCAAGTTGGCCGAACAGAACGCTCATCTCCGCGCGCGCTTCTTCCAATCTCTTACCGGGTTTGAGGCGACCAACCACGTCCAACCATTGCAAGTCCCGTTTGCCGAACCAATCTTCTCTCGCGGGAGGAACGCCCCGCAGCGCCGGCATATATAAATCCACAGTCGCCATTTCCGATCTCATCGTCATCGGCGCCCAGAGCTCAGGCAGCGTCGAAGAGAGACCGGTGAAATCTGGCCTCGTCACGCCGATGATTGTGAATGGCTTTCCGTTGAGCAAAATCGTCCGCCCTACAATGTCCGGGTCCCCGGCAAAACGACGCTGCCAGAAGCGGTGGCTCAGAACCACGACCTGGCCCTTGCCCGGCGCATCGCTCTCTTCCGGCGCGAAAGTTCGTCCGAGGATGGCTTCGCCGCCCAGCTCAGAGAAGAAATTGCCTGACACGAACTCTCCCCTGATCTCCTGCGGTTCTTCCGCCTTCTTGGCGCCAAGCAGGAACCGCTCATCCGCGTGCGCGACAAGCGTGGAAAAGACTTTTGTCTGATCACGGAAGTACTGGTAGTCAGGGAAAGAGAACTTACTGCCTTTGTTACTGATGTGATTAAGCCTGACAACCGCGTCGGGGTCTTTAATGCTGAGCGGGCGAATCAGAGTATTGAAGAGCGTAAACAGAGCGGTGTTGACGCCGATGCCTAATCCCAGTGTGAAAACGGCGATCAGCGTGAATCCCGGTTTCTTCAACAGCATTCGCGCTCCAAAGCGCAGGTCTTGCCACAGTGTTTGCATAATTCCTCTCAAAGAAGGCGCCAGGTGTCAGGTTCCAGGTTCCAGGTGTCAGGTGTCAGAATAGAATCTGCGGCGTCATTCCTTATCTTAAACCTGAAACCTGAAACCTGGAACCTGGCGCCTGAAACCTGAAACCTGAAACCTATTCGCATCTGAGCGCGACCACCGGGTCAACTTTCGTCGCCCGCCGCGCAGGGATGTAACAGGCCAGCATTGCCACTATCGCCAGCAGTGTCGCAACCGCCGCAAACGTCAGCGGGTCAGTCGCGCTCACGCCGAACAGCAGGCTCTTCATCAATCGAGCCAAGGCCAATCCGCTGATCAGACCAAGCCCCGTTCCGAACAACGTCAACGTCATCCCCTGCTTCATCACCATCTTCATCACATCGTGGCTCCTGGCGCCCAGCGCCACACGAACGCCGATCTCCCGGGTACGCTGCGCGACGAAATATGCCAGCACGCCATAAATTCCCAACGCGGCGAGCAGCAACGCTATTCCGGCGAAGGTCGCCAGCAGGATCATTGCCACTTGACGCTGCTCAGTCTCTTCGCCCAGCAGTTTAGCCATCGTCGCAATCACGGAGATCGGTTGATTGGGATCAACCGCGTGAATCTCGCGGCTCACGGCGGCGACCAGGTTCATCGGATCGCCGCTCACCCGAATCGCCAGCATGAACGGCGACATCCACCAATGAGATTTATCCTGCTGATATGGTAGGTACATTTCGGCTTTGACCGGAGCGTCAATCCCCATCTGCCTGATGTCGGCGACAACGCCGACCACTGTTATCCATTGTGGCCATTGCTTCGCATTCGAATCGGAACCGCCGAGCCGGAATCTCTTGCCCAGCGCATTCCCATCAGGCCAGTATTGCCGCGCCATCGTTTCGTTAATGATCGCCGACGGCATTGATCGCTCATTATCGGTTTCGTCGAAATACCGTCCCTGTCGCAATGGAATGCTCATCGACTGCAAATAATCGGCCGTCACCTGGCGATAAAGGGCGTCGTAAGACGATCCGGATATGAGTTGTCCGCCTTCAGGCCGGAAGGCGCTTGTACCGCCTTTCCACTGCAGCGGAAACGTTGTCGTGTATCCCGCCGAAATGACTCCCGGCAGCGTTTTCACCCGCGCCAGCGTTTGGTCGTAGAAGTTTTTTCGCTGCCACATCTCTTTGTACTTGTCGCGCGGCAACCTGGTCCTCATCGTCAGGATTTTTTCCGGCTGAAGGAATGAATACTGGCCGCTCAATTTATGGAAGGTCTGAATCAGCAAGCCTGCGCACACTAGCAGCGCCATCGCCATCGCGATCTCAAACACCACCATCGCGCCGCGCAACCTGCCGCCGCCCGCGGCGGAGCTTGTCTGGCCGCCCTCTTTCAACACCTCGTTCAAATCGACCTTCGACGCCTGAAGCGCAGGCGCCAGGCCAAAGATCACGCCGGTCAGAAGCGCGACCAGTAGCGTGTAGCCCAACACATGCCTATCAATCGTCAAACTGGTCGAAAGCGCCATTCCGACCGGGATCAGTTTTTCCAGGAAGGCGAAACTCCACGAAGCCAGTAATAACCCGGCCAGTCCGCCGGCGAAGGCGAGCAGCAGGCTCTCGGTCAGCAACTGCCGGACGATCCGGCCACGCCCAGCGCCCAGCGCCGCGCGAACAGCGATCTCCCTTCGGCGACCGGCCGCGCGTGCGAGCAGCAAGCCGGCGATGTTGGCGCATGCGATCAGTAAGACCAATCCGACTGCCGCGAGCAGGACGATCAACTGGCGGCCGCTCTCTCCGGCCAGTTGCTCGTGCAGCGGCAGCGTTACCGATCCCAACCTTCCATCGAACGATTCGTGGGGATGTTGCAGGGCGATGCGCTGCGTGATCGTTTGAATGTCCGCTCGAGCCTGTTGCAGACCGACGCCACGCTTCATTCGCGCCACCACGTTCAGATCATGGCTGCGGCGATCAGCCCACATCTCCTGACCGTGCGCCATCGGAACATACAACGCGATGTAACTGTTCATAAACTGGAATTCTGCGGGCATTACGCCAATGACAGAATATTTCTCGTCGTCGAGCAGAATCTCCCGGCCGATGATGTCGCGCTCGCCGCCGTACCGCGTCTGCCAGAATTTGTAGCTGAGCACGACGACTTTATTCGCCCCCGATTTCTCTTCTTCCGGCGAAAACGTCCTGCCGAGAGCAGGCGCAATCCCGAGCACAGGAAAGAAGTTTGCGGTGACCGAATTGGCGAAAATCTGCTGCGGCTCGCCGTCGCCCGTCAGTCTGAAAGTCGAGAAGGCCATCGCCGCCATATCCTCGAAGACTGACTGCCGCGCCTTCCAATCAATGTAGTTCGCCGGGGCCGGTTCCTGCTGCGGGAAACCGGCGAACGACGCTTCTTCCCACACCATCACCAACCGCTCCGGTTCATAAAACGGCAGCGGTCGGAGCAACACCGCGTTGATCAAACTGAATACGGCCGTATTCGCGCCGATGCCCATCGCCAAAGTGATGACGGCTACAATCGTAAAGCCGGGCTTCTTTAGCAGCATTCGCGCGCCGAAGCGCAGGTCTTGCCAAAATGTTCGCATGGCTCTCTCCAGAAGAAGGTGTCAGGTGTCAGGTGTCAGGTGTCAGGTGTCAGATTTCGGATAAGGAATGAGGCCGCAGACTCTATCCTGACACCTGACGCCTGACACCCATTCACAAAGGCGTTTCCAAAGAAGGCAGGGCAAACCTGTCAGTTTGCCCTGCAGTTAATTGAATGTTTTGTTCCAAGTAGCGTGCCCAAGGTGTGGCTGAGCTAAATTACTGATAAAGCTCAGTCGGGTTCGGGAACGCGTGGTCTGAGGTGTTCGCTATTGAGAATCTTGGTTCCCAAATTCGGGCAATCAATTTACCTGCCAACTTACCGGATAGATTCGGCCTGCGCTTTCAAGCGGCTGCCTTGATCGCGGCGTTGAAACGAAGAAATAATCGCCACCGCCGCGACCACCAGATTGGCGACGATGATCGGAGGAGCGCTGATGGTGATTCCATAAACGATCCAGAGCGTCGCCGCCAGAGCCTGAACGCGACGCATCGCGGCGGGCCGGCGGCATAAATATGAAACGGCGAAGACGGCCGTGGCTATCCATCCAACCCACTCAATCATTGCCCGCCCCCAGATTGTTCGCCGAATGGGCAAATGATTTTGGAAAGATCTCGCCGATCTTCAGCCAATCGGTCTTGACCTTGTCCCACTCCTGAATCTGCAGGCCGTGAGATTCGAACAGCGAGCGGATGCTCGCCGGATCTGTCAGGCCGACGATCTCTTCGAGCACGGGAATCAAAGGACTCAACGCGTCTTCGCTGAGAATCGAACGTTTGGCGATGGGCGCGATGTATTTGTTTTCTGAAACTGCCACGGTGAATCCGTCGCGGCGGTTGACGTGCAGCATAACGTGAATGTCGGAACCGCCGTCGCCCACGTAAATGATGCGGTCGGAACTGATTTTAAGTCGCTCCTGCAATTCGTCGAGCGTCGCGACCTTGCCGTAACCCGCCGGAACGCGGACAACGGATTCGATCTCGCCGGTCTGCGGATGATAGTTGAAGCGTGAGCCGAAGATATGATCCGGCGGCACGATGTCTTCGAGCGCCGATTGGATCACCTCTTCAGGCGCCGCCGAGATGACGTAAAAAGTAAATTGATGACCTTCGATTCCGTCGCTAAGTATTTTGGGCAGCAAACGTATGTTCTGTTTGAGCCGGATTCGCTTACCGGCTTCAATCAAATGCTCTTTGCGGACGCGACGGAATTCGGGGTCGTGCAACAGCAAATAGGCAAGCTCGCCTCCTTGCTGCGCAAGGTTGATCCTCGCCATTCCCGCCACACGCTCTTCAAAACCCGATACGCCAAGTATCTCGCTTAAAATGAGACCGGAATCGTTGAAACTTAGTGTCTGATCGAAATCGCTTGCAAACAGATAATGCTTCATTCTTCTCCTTCTCCATTGAATTTATTGGCTTCGCCGGCGGTCAAAAGCGCCGCCGGTAAAAACCGGGTCGCGGTGATGATAGCGCAGCGAGCTTAAATCCGCTTTCAATAAAACCAATAATCAATCTAATCAAGCTGCGCAAAACCGCAACTTCGGCGCCGAAGTCTCGAGCAATAAGGCCACGTCGCGGAGAAAAGCTTGTTAGACATCGAGTTCGATCTGACGATGAATTTTGCGCCATTCGAATCTCTTCGAGCGGAGGCTTCAAAAATGTCGTTTGGGCGAGAATGCGCGACAAGATTGTCAGAAAGATGTCGCGCGCGTATTGATCGGTTTAAGGAACGCGTTGTCTGAGGAGTTCGTTGCTGAGAATCGCGGTTCCTAAATTTGGACAATCAACCTTATTACTTGAAGCCGCTGATCAACACAGCGTCGCTCACATCAACGCCGCGCACACAGACGAGATGGTCCCCGTCGCGCGACCAGACGTAGTTGTAGATGCGATCCGATTTGAAGTCGGTCAACTGGCGGGGCGCGCGTCCGTCGAGCGGGAGGCTCCAGAGGTTGGATACGCCTGCGCGGTGTTCAATATATGTCAACTCCTTTCCATCGGGCGACCAACGAACATCCTCTTGAGTGCGAGGATCAAGGTCGATAGTTTTGACCGGCCCTTTGCCCGAAATGGGAATAACGGCGAGCTTCGGCGTTTTATTCGGCCATTCATCCCAATAGAGGCAAACTATCATCTTCCCATCTGGCGAGATCCTCGGTCGCGCTGAAGGTTTATTCGTGAGTTGGATTGCCTGGCCGCCGTCGACCGGCGCTTTCCAGATAGTCGGCTCTTCCGCATACTTAGCGACATAGACAATCCATTTTCCGTCCGGCGAAATCTGCGGATCGTTCTCGCCGCCGCCGAAGGTCAATTGGCGCGCGTCGCCGTCGAGTGAGGCCTTCCAGATCGTCCCTCTACCTTCATTCATAGCGTTGTAAACGACCCATTTCCCATCCGGCGAAATCCGTGGAGCGAACTCGCCGCCGCCGAAGGTCAATTGACGCGAGGCGCCGCCGTCGGAATCCATGCGCCAGAGGTGAGGACGGTCAGTGGCCGAGGCATAAACGATGAAGCTTCCGTCAGGCGAAACTGCCTGGTTGGTGTTGATGCGGCCTTGGGCATTGGTCGTCAATTGTTTGGGATTGCCGCCGTCGGGATTCACAATCACGATGTTTCTTTGCCCCGCGACTCCGGCATCCACGTCATAGACGATGCGCCCATCGGGCAGTGTGGCCAGCCCAGCAAGGCCTTCGCGTTTGCCGGCGCTGAATGTAATCTGTCTGGCGCGGGTCGCATCGCCGCGAGGGACGAGCCAGAGGCTGGACAGCCGCTCCCGCTGTACGGCGACCAGGGCGCCGGCGTCGGCGGTCAGACTCACGCTTCCGTAGTTGCTCAGGTCGTTGGTGATCCTCCGCGCTTCGCCACCTGGGAAAGAGAGACGCCAGATTTGGGAATTTGATGAAGTAGAGTCGGGCGCGTCTTCAGCCGCGGCGAATATCAATCCGGCGCTGTCAGGCAACCACGCGAACTGCCCAGGAGCCCATCTCTTCGAGCTGACATTTTGCATCGCCCCGTCCGCCGCTGAGATGGCGACGAAGCCGCGGTCATACCGGCTCTCGTTGCTATACGTCTGACAGAATATCGTCTTACCGTCCGGCGACCAGGCGGGAGAGCCTGCGAAGGCCTCCGGCCAACGACGAACCGCTAAGGTCCGATCGCCTGAGCCGTCGGCGTTGGCGACGATCAAGAACGACTCTTTAGGCCCGTTGGTCAGGCGCAGGAAGGACATCCGCGCGCCGTCCGGAGAGAATGTGACGCCGCTCGAAATCCCCGCCCGCGCCCTTGTATCTGCAGTGGCCGGGTTCAGCAACCTTCTCTCCGTGCCGCCCAAGACAGATGTTTGATATAGCGCGGGGAACATCGTTTCCTTATCCGCCTTCTGGAAGTAGATGTAATTGCTGTCGCGGGAAAAAGTCATTCCGCCCATAGGGAGTTCCGACGGCGCGACAATTTCCACTTCACTTTCGGCGGCGAGCTGTTTTACGCGTATGCTTCGCTTTCCGCCATCCCCGAAGACGTAAGCCACATATTTGCCGTCGGGAGAGATGACCGCCTCCGCCACTTTACCGCTCGTCGTCAACTTGACGACCTTCATTGTTTGGAAAGACGATTCGGACCGCCGCCAGCGTGAGTCTCCAAATTTATAGATTCCGGCCAAAGCGATGGCGACGGCGACGGCGCCTATCGCCAGTTTGCGCGCGGAGACTTTTCCGCCTCCGGCGCGTGGACGAGCGACCTGTTCTTGTTCCGCCGTCGCCGCAACCGTCTCCGCCCCGGCGCCCCCACACTCATTCACGTCAGCGCCGAACCTATAACCGCGTCGTTGCACCGTCTCGATATATTGATGCCCGTTGCCAGTTTCGCCCAACGCCTTTCTCAGGGAAGAAATGTTAACGGTCAGATTGGCGTCTTCCACGAAAGTGTCGGGCCAGACTGCGCGCATCAATTCATCCTTGCTTACCAACCGTCCGCTGCGCTCGACCAGAAATAACAGGATATCGAACATCTTCGGCGTGAGCTGCACAGGGACGCCATCACGCCGCAGCGATCGCTCTGCGGGGTCGAGACGAAAAGAACCGAACTCGTAATTGGGTTTTGCTGGCTCACTCATCGCTGTATACCAAATTTTAGAAATCCAAAAGCCGTTTCTAAAGACTATAAAAGCGGGTTTTGCGTATTCTCCGCGCTGATCAGGCGGCAAAGCAAGAAATACGACTGAACTTGATCGCCGGGTTCTAAATCCAAACGCAAATCGCGTTCGCAAAGTTTGACGCTCGGAGAATAATTTATGAGGCGACTCTCCACTGTTGTCACGCGCGTCTTAATGCTTTTCCTGTGGCTTCCAATATCCTTGCTGGCATCCACGCGGGTATCCGCTCAAGCATCCGGGCAGGAAAAGCCAAATGCTTCTGCTTCAGCCGATCTTGCGGGGCAAGCGCGAGTGATCGGAGAAGTAATCGAGATTGATCGAGCCGCGCCGCGCTTGTCGGTCAAAATGGATAGCGGCGACACGATAGCGGTGAAGCTCGAGCCCACGACCTCATACCTGCGCGTCTCCCCTGAAGAATCGTCGATGGAAAAAGCCGCTCCTATCTCGCTTGCCGAGGTCGCAATCGGTGATCGCGTTTACGCCCGCGGCCGACAGACGGAAGACAAGACCGCATTCTCCGCGCGGCAATTGATCGTCATGACTAAAACAGATCTTGCCCGGAAGCGAGAGCGCGAACGAATGGCGTGGCGACAACGAAGCGTCGTGGGCGTGATCACGGCGCTCGACCCGAATGCGAAAGAGATCTCCCTGCTGACGAGCGCGCCCGATGGCGCCAAACCACTGACAATAAAGATCGGAGAAGGCGCGCGCTTTCGCCGCTACGCGCCGGACTCGATCAAATTCAGCGACACAAGGGCGAGCTCGTTCGCGGAATTGAGATTGAACGATCAAATCCGGGCGCTCGGCAATAAGAGCGCTGACGGCTCGCGCTTTACGGCGGAAGAGATCGTCTCAGGATCGTTCCGCATCCTCGGCGGCGTGGTTGCGGCGGTTAATCAACAAAGCAATGAAATTACGATCAGGGAGTTGCAAACACCACAACCGGTCACAATCGTGGTCGGCAAAGATTCGCTGCTGCGTCAACTGACGCCCGAATTCGCCGCGATGATCGCCGACCGCGCCAGGCGCGGCAATGCGCCCGCCGCAAAATCATCGTCAGACGCGCCAGACCCTGAGGAGGCTGTTGGGCGGATGCCCGCCTTCACGATTTCCGGGTTGAAGCGGGGAGACCGCGTGATCGTCTCCTGCGTGAGAAGCGCCACGCCCACACGGGTAACGGCCATCGGCCTTTTCACCGGCGTCGATCCGCTTTTCAAACTTCTTCAGGAACAGTTCGCGCAGCGGGGCGGCGGGGCGGCGAGCAATTTATCTCTGGGCCTGCCGATGGGCGTGCTCTAAACCGAAACAACAAAGAGTGGGATCCACTCCGATTGCGCAATCGGAGAAGGAGGCGTCGTGTACTCATTTTACAGTTCGATCAAACAAGGCTTGTGGCTCTTCTCCATTCTGCTTCTCTGCGTCAAACCATCGCTGACACAGCAACCGGCTCTCACGCTGCGCGGGCAGATCAAAGATCAACTCGGCGCGGTGATCGTCGGCGCGACTGTCACCGCGACGAACGGCGCCGGGGAAGCAAAATCAACGAAGACCAATAACGAAGGCGTTTTCGTCATCAGCGGCCTTGCGCCGGGAAGTTACATCGTGCGCGCCGAGGCCGCGGGATTCGCCGTCTACGAAAACAAGGCGGTCGAGATTGCGGCTGGAAGACCGTCCTCGCTGAACGTCAAGCTCGCCGCGACCATCGCCGAACAAAAAGTGAATGTCCAAAGCAATGCGCCCGTCAGCGCCGATCCCGAAAACAACGCCAGCGCAATCGTGATCCGCGGCAAGAGTCTCGACGCGCTACCGGACGACCCCGAAGACCTGCGAGCGGTTTTGGAAGCGCTGGCCGGGCCGGCGGCTGGGCCGGGCGGAGCGCAGTTCAACGTTGATGGCTTCACCGCCGGTTCACGACTTCCGCCGAAAGAAACTATCCGCGAGATTCGCATCAATCAGAATCCATTTTCCGCCGAATACGACCGGCTTGGCTTTGGCTCCATCCAAATTATCACCAGGCCGGGAACGGACAAATTTCATGGTTACGGGGTCTTCAGCTTCGGTGACGAAAGCTTGAACTCGCGCAATCCTTTCGCGCCGAATCGCGCGCCCTATCAATCGCGTTTCTACTTCGGCGGAGTGAGTGGCCCCTTGCTCGCCAAACGAGCGACTTTTTTTATCAGCGGGGGACGGCGCGAGACTGACGATAACGCCGTTATCAATGCGACCGTTCTCGACCCGTCGCTAAAGATTGCGCCTTTCAGCCGCGCCGTCATTACGCCGCAGCGCGACGGCGGTTTCAATCTGCGCTTCGATTTGCAAATCAACCCGAAGCATACGCTGAGCTCTCAATATACTTATTCCCGGTTGGGCCAGGAGAATGCGGGGATCGGCGAGTTTGCGTTGCCTTCGCGCGCCTATGCGATCGCAAACAGTGAGCAAATCGCGCGCCTGACAGAGACCGCAATTCTCAGCGCCAGGGTCGTCAACGAAACGCGATTCCAATTCATTCGCAGCCGTAGAAGCCAAACAGTCGCAGATTCGGCGCCGTCCCTCAACGCGCTTGAGGCGTTTCTCGGGGGCGGATCGCCCATCGGACTCTCTTCCGTGGACGACTATCGCTTCGAGCTACACAATAACACGACGGCGGCGGCCGGCGGTCATACATGGAAATTCGGCGGGCGTTTGCGCGGCGTCGGCGCCACTAACATCTCGCGAATGAATTTCAACGGGACTTACACCTTCGCCGGCGGGCTGGCGCCTCGACTCGACGCCAATGATCAGGTGGTACGCGACTCAAACGGGGTCGTTGCGCTTGAGCAGATCACGAGCATCGAGCGCTATCGCCGCACTTTGGTCTTTCTGCAACAGCGGCTCAGTCCGCAAGAGATTCGAGAATTGGGCGGAGGCGCGACGCAATTCTCAATCGCAGGCGGGGAGCCTGAAGCGCAAATAACCCAAATTGATTTCGGCGGGTTCATTCATGACGACTGGCGCGTCAGGCCGAACTTCACGCTGAGTTCGGGGCTGCGGTACGAGGCGCAAAGCAACATCGATAGTCATCTCGACTTCGCGCCGCGCCTTGCGTTCGCCTGGGCGCCCGGCAAGAACGGTTCAGGGCCCCGCCGCACGGTGATTCGCGGCGGCTTCGGAGTCTTCTTCGATCGTTTCAGCGAAAACTATATTCTTCAGGCGCGGCGTTACAACGGCGTGAATCAGCGACAGTACGTCGTTTCCGATCCGTCCGTGCTCGACATGTTCCCGACTGCGCCCGCCGCCAGCGCTCTGGCGGCCTTCGCGCTGCCGCAGACCACGCGACTCGTGTCGCCCGATCTGAGAACGCCGTACACGCTGCAATTCGCCTTCAGTCTCGAACGACAATTGCCTTTCAACTTCACGGCCTCGGCCAGTTACCTACACACGCGAGCGCTCCATCTGCTGCGCTCGCGGAATCTCAACGCGCCCTTGCCTGGCGACGGGGCGCCGCCCCAGGGCGGCGCCGGCGCCACGCTAACTTATGAATCGAGTGGGATCTACAAACAGCATCAATTGATCATCGGCGTCAACAACTCCGTCGGCAGGCGTCTGAATCTTTTCGTCAATTACATCCTGAATCGGGCGCGCAGCGATACAGATGGCGCGGAGACATTCCCGGCGAACACCTACGACCTGCGCGGCGAGTTCGGGCGTTCTCTGCTGGACGTGCGGCATCGATTAGTGTTGGGCGGCGCGTTCAATGCGCCGTGGGGCGTCAGCCTCAACCCTCTCATCATTGCGCGGTCGGGGACGCCGTTCAATATTACGACCGGTCGTGACGCCAACGATGACAAACTCTTCACCGAGCGTCCGGCCTTCGCCACAGACATTGCCAAACCCGGCGTCATCGTCACTCGCTTCAGCGCGTTAGATCCGAACGCCGCGCCTGGACAGCGTGTAATTCCAAGGAATTTCGGCGACGGGCCGTCGTTCTTCTCAGTGAACCTGCGCCTCAGCAAGCGATTCAACTTCGGGCCGAGGCCGAGTAAGGGGCCGGCCGTTCAATCAACAGCGCCAGGAGCCACGCGCGCGACGGCGAGTCAGGCCAGACAGCCTGAACGTCCTTTCAATCTGACGTTCGCCGCCCAGATACAAAACCTCTTCAACCACGTGAACGCCGCTCCGCCCATCGGCAATCTTTCTTCGCCTCTCTTCGGCATATCAAACGCGACTGCCGTCGGGGGCTTCAGTTTCGGCAGCGGCGCTCCGGCCACTAGCAATCGCCGGATCGAGTTGCAACTCAACCTAAACTTTTAACAGGGCGCGTTTATGTTGCAGGGCTTATGGCAAGGATTGAGCTATGGATTGCGGGCGTTCCGCCGGAACCCCGGAGGTTTCAAGTTCATCGCGGTTCTGTCACTCGCCATGGGCGTCACCCGCCGCGAGATCGGCGACCTTGATGGAGCGATGGCTGATTTCAACCACGCGATTGCGCTGGCCCCCCGCTTGGCATGGGCATATTTCGGTCGCGGCGCAATCCTGGGTGAACAGGGCAAGTTCGATGAGGCCATTATAGATTTTGACCGCGCCGTCGAGCTTGACCCAGAGTTCGCCCTGGCCTATGCCAATCGCGGTCTGGCTCGATTGCGGCGCGGCGAGGATTACATTGCGAAGAAAGATTTCCGTCTGTGTCTCAAACTTGACCCGAAGTTGAAAAAGGAGATCGAAGCGATCAGCGCTGTGATGAAAAAGCGGCGCGATCATAAACCTGGAGGCGCCAGGCGCACAGGTTAACAGCAATTATAACTACCGCTCTTCGAAAATGGGAATACGGACGTTGGTGGAAGCGCGATAGGTCATCGTTTCGGCCAATCGCCCAAGAGCGACGCCGGACGTGATCAATCGCTCAACGCCGGCCATTGCGATCGTCGTGGCCAGCGCTTCGCCCGGGCAGGCGTGCGCTCCAACGCCGAAGGTGAAGATCCGTCGCTCTTTTCTGAAAACATCGAATCGTTCAGGGTTCTGATTGGCCGACGGATCGCGGTTGGCGGCTGCCAATATGACGAGAATCGCGTCGCCTGCCTTCATCTTTTCGCCCGCGACGAATCCGTCCTCAGCCAGGAAGCGTCGCGTGTTCTGGACGGGAGAGTCGTATCGCAAGACCTCATGAACCGCGGAACGAAGAAGGTCGGGATCGGCGGCGACCTGGTCGCGCGTTTCGGGGCGAGAATCCAAAGCGAGGAGCGTATTGCCGATCAGACCCGCCGTCGCTTCGTAAGATTGCGAAAGGAAGCCTATGCCATTCGCGACAATGGCGTCTGTCTCTTCGCGTCCGACGCGTTTCGCCTCTCGCGCAAGGGCGCTCAGCAGGCCGTCTTCATGGCCCCGAATATCGCGTAGGATATTGCGAAACATCTGGAGCAAATGTCCCGCCGCCGTCTTGCCGCGCTCGATCTGATCGGGATTGCTCGCCGGCGCGAAGCAGCGAGCGAAGTCGCTCATCCACAAAGCGGTCTGATGCAACCTGTCTTCGGGAACGCCGAGCAGACTGCCCACAACATAGACCGGCAAGTGAAAGGCAAAGCTCGATAGACGCTCCGACCCGCCCTCATTCAGCAGAAATCGCGCCCACTTGACGCTCTGTAGCGGCGCCTGAGCCGCGTCAATTGACGCCAGCGCAGCTGACACGGCCTGCTTAAAAGGACAATGCCTCTCGCCGTCATTCATGCGAACGAGATGTCGAAAGATTTCAGCGGCGGGCGATCCGAGCAGCGATTTGGGAACCGGTTCGGTCACCGGGCGCACTCTGCAAAGGCCGTTTGTCAATGTGGCTGTGACGACGCTCGCGCTCGAAGCCACCCAGAGCCTGAGATTGTCGTCGTAATAGAGCGGCTTGCGCGCCACCAGATCCGCATAATAAGCATAGGGATCTGGATGGGTTACAGCGGTAATTGGATCTTGTGGGAATACCATTCAATTTCCTACTTAAGAAGCGGGGAGTGGGGAGTGGGTATTTTTGACCTCTCCATCCTTCAATCCCATTCCCCATTCCCCATTCCCCACTCCCTACTCCCCACTTTTCACCCGCATCATAGCTCTGGCCAGGCGGAAATGTTTCATTTATCATTTAACTATGGATGTAACACAAGACCTGGTTGAAATCGCCGCGTTGATTGGCGAACCGACGCGCGTCGTGATGCTCTGGAGCCTGCTGGGCGGAGAGGCGAGACCCGCCAGCGAGCTGTCGTTTTACGCGAACGTTTCGGCGCAGAACGCCAGCGCGCACCTGGCCCGAATGGTCGAGGCTGGCCTGCTGGCGGTCGAGGCGCAAGGCCGCCATCGTTATTACCGCCTCGCCAGCGCTGAAGTCGCTCATGTCATCGAGGCGCTGGCGGCTCTGGCTCCTTCAGCAAAAGAAATGGCAACGAAAGAGACGGCCGGTTTGCCGCCGAGACAGACGCCGGATTTGAAATACGCTCGCACTTGTTACGACCATCTGGCTGGAAGGGTTGCGGTCGAGATTTGCGCGGCGCTCAATGAAAAAGGCTACCTCACGCCGGTCGACGCCGATTTCGAGATCACAAGTAAAGGAGAAAAGCTGTTTCGCGATCTCGGGATAGAAATCGGCGAACTACGACAACAGCGGCGAGCGTTCGCGCGCCAATGCCAGGACTGGAGCGAGCGACGGCCCCACTTAGCCGGGGCGCTGGGGTCAGCCATGCTTGAGCGGATGTTTCAGCGCGGATGGATTGCGCGGGTTCGCTCTTCACGAATAGTCAGGGTTACGGCCAAAGGAAGAGAAGATGTTTATAAGCTGCTCAAATTAACGCTGTAATTCGTGAAGATTCTGAAACCATCATGCGCCCGAGGCGTAATAAGGGCCATACCCCTTTCAAACAATATCCAATCGATTCCAGGAGTCCATATGAAAATCCGCATCTGCCTCGTTGCGCTCTGTTTGTTGGTCTTCTATTGCTCCGCCGCCTATGGCCAAACGGCGGAATGGGAATACAAGCAACTTACATACAACATATCTGATGAGCTTCTCAACCACTATGCGAAAAACGGTTGGGAAATTGTCGCCGCAACCGATGGGAAGGTAATTCTGAAGCGTAGCAGATCACATCCCCTCTTCGGAACCAAGACTCCGGAAATGCCAAAACCTGAGCCGCCTCCGCCTCCCCAAAAACCGACGTGTAAATTGACCCTGGCACAAGCGCCCGTCATTCGCGGGCTTCGGTTGGGGATGACGAGCGATGAATTATTCGCCATTTTTCCGACAAGTGAGCGTCAAGAATTCGATCGCGCCCAACAATTGAAAAGCGCCGAACTTACCCCGAATTATGGATTCACGATTTTTCAATTCAATCCTTACAACTACGCGACTAAGGATCGATTTACGGGTATAGGCTCCTTTACTTTCGGGCTATTCGACGGGAAGGTAGTGGCCATAGTCGCTTATTATTCGAACACGCCTCAATTCGATCGCGAGGGGCAGTTGATGGAAATCATTACCAGGCAACTCGGTTTGCCGGAATTCAAGGACTGGCCGGATTACAGCGAAAATCTGAGCAATCCGTCGCTCTCTTGTGACGGATTTACATTTAAATTGAACGGATTAAGCGGCTCTTTTTCGATCGAGTTGGCCGATCCGACGTATAAAAAAATTATGGAGGATAGGAAGAAGGCCGACCTGGCCAAGAAGCGAGAGGGATTCAAGTTGTAATCATTGAGCGCGTCGCAATAGGAAAATGGAAAGACGAAGGGGATGGCTCATCGCTTACCTTCGAGGTTGGCCCATTCCCCAGACTGAATGAAGGCCGCCCAGTAGAAGGGATGCTGGCGGTCTTTGCTCCGCAGCATTCCTAACTGCGCCTGTCTCAGCCCGTCGCTCCGCCCCTTCCCCTGCCGCAGCGCCTTGTAATAAGGAACCATCAAATCTCTTGTCGTGGTGTCCAGCACCGGCCACAGGCTCATCACCTGGCTCTCCGATCCGGCCAACACCAGCGCCCGCCTCAGCCCCTGAACGCCCTCTCCGTTCTTCACCTCTCCAACCCCAGTATCGCAAGCCGAAAGCGTTACCAACTTCGTCCCCCACAAATCCAATCCCGCCACTTCCATCGCTGTTAACAGTCCGTCGTCATCCCCGCTCTTGCCCTGATTGGCCCCGCTGAGCGCGAGGCCAGAGCGGAGCAGAGGGTTCTCAATCTTCGCCGCCCACTTGCTGAATCTCAGACTCGCGGAGCGCAACGGGTCATCATCAAGGAAGCCCCGTGTCTCCGCAGGCGGGGCTTCCTCCTGATCGCTGAGAAAGAAGCCGTGCGTAGCAATGTGCAATATGCGCGGCGCCCTGGCTTGCTTGAGCGCCGATTCGGTGGCTCGTTCTTGCAGTAGAACTGACGCTTCCGGCAGCGCTGCCTTGATCGCCAAGGCTTCGCGCCGTGTGCTCGGCAGCGGTTGGAAATAGATCTGGCCCGGGTCATTTTGTCTAAGCCCGGGATTGCCGGACCGCAAGCCGGCGACATTTCGACCTGCCTGCGCGACGGTGGTCGCCGCTCTGCCGAATGCGGGATTAGCAACTACCATTGGTGCGCTCTCGCTCGAATCTGATCTATGCAAGCGCAGCAGGTCGCGTCCGCTCGTCAAGTAGCTGATGGTGTATCTCTCGATCAGATATCGATTATGCTCATCCACAAGGGCGGCAAAAGGAATAAGGTTGAGCGATCCATCGGGAGCAATCAACAGGCGGCGCGTTTCGCCGAGCCTATCGCCCAGGAGGGGCCGCAAGGGCCGCATCACTTTTTCATCCACGGCGCGCGCGAGCATCTTGACGTCCATCTGGTTTGGATTGCGCAGAGCTTTGCGCCAGGCGCTCACCGCGCGATCGATCATGGCGGCTTCGCCCAGGTCAGCCCACTTCGGCTGACCTGGCGCGGTGAGCGCATAGGCGATGTAGCGCGGCGGCTTGCTCTTCCCGGTTCGCGGCTCCTGCGGAGTGTAGACGGCAAACTCGATCAGCGCGCCGTCCGCTGGAAGGGTCGCCTGGATGGCGGCGAGCGTAACCGGTTGCGTATGCGCGCGAAACCTGTCGATACGGGCGCTCAATTCCGCCTCCAACCTCTCGACTTCTTCTTCAAGCGGCTTGAGTCGTTTCTGGTAAGTATCGAGGGCGGCCTCGCCCGGCCCTCCGAGAGTGAGCGCGGCCAATTGCGAGCGAGCATCAGCCAGCTGATCAAAGAGTTTTTGATCTTGCGGCGAAGCGTAGCGCCGCAATGTAGCGATCGTATCGACCATCGCATCCAGCCCTCGCCCTTTCCGTCGCAACAGGGTCGTGAGGGCCAGATCGAGCGCCCGCTTGTCATCGGGAGCGGCCTGGCTGTGAAACGAGAGCGTGAAATCGGTCTCTTCTGAGAAAAGGGCGAGATAGGCGAGTTTCTGTCGTTCGGAGCCGATGGCCAGATTGAACGCGAGATTGTGTTCGCTGACGGCGTTGGCGCGAGACAAAGCCGTCAGAGCCTGATCGATATCTCCCTTCGCCACGTAAAGCGCGGCAAGCCCGTTGAGCGCGTCGGCGACATGGGGATGTTCCGGCCCCAGCGATTTTTCCCAGATGTCCAGCGCCTGTCGATAGAGCGGCTCGGCCTTCGCATACTCGCCTTCGTCGCGGTAAAGAGTGGCGAGATCGTTGAGAGAGGTGGCGACGAGAGAGTGGTTCGGCCCGAGCGCTTTCTTCCGGATGTCCATCGCCCGCTGAAAGTACTGCTCAGCCTTCGCATACTGAGCCATATTTTGGTAGAGGACAGCGAGATTGCTGAGAGGATCAGCGACCTCGTAGTGTTCCGGCCCGGAAGCCTTCTCCCTGATGTCTAGCGCCCGTTTATAGAATTGCTCAGCCTTGGCGTAGTCGCCTTTGCGAGCGTACAGGTGCGCTAGGTCGTTGAGAGGCCCAGCGACGTTGACATGTTCCGGCCCAAGCGCCTTCTCCAGGATGGTCAGCGCGCGTTGATGCAGCGACTCAGCCTTCGCATACTCGCCCATCTCCCGGTAGAGGGTGGCGAGATTGTTAAGGGTACCGGCAATTTCAGGGTGATCCGGCCTTAGCGTTTTCTCCCGGATATCCACCACACGTCGATAGAGCGGCTCTGCCTTCGCGTACTCGCCTCTCTCGTGGTAGAGGGCGGCGAGATTGTTGAGTGTGCGAAGAACGTTAGTATGCTCCGGCCCTAGAGCCTTTTCCCAGATATCTAACGCGCGTTGGAAGAACTGCCCAGCTTTCTCATACTGACCCTTTCGGTAGTAAGTGATGGCCAGGTTGTTGAAAGTAAGAGCGGCCTCGGGATGATCCAATCCCAAAGCTCTTTCCCAGACGCCTAAGGCGCGTTGACAGAGCGACTCTGCGCTCGCATAGTCGCCTTTGTACCAGTAGAAGATGGCGAGATTGTTGATGGCGCGCGCGACATCCGGGTGATCCGGCCCCAGGGCTTTCTCCAAAATGTTCAGCGCCTGTCGATAGAGCGGCTCGGCCTTCGCATACTCGCTCTTGTCACGATAGAGATTGGCCCGGCCAAGAATGGCGGCGGCGACATCGCGATGATCCGGCCCCAAAAGCTTTTTACGAATTTCCAGCGCGCGCTCGACTAACGGGATCGCTTCATCATACTTACCGGCGCGGTACAGTTCGAGATACTTCTCATACGACCTGCGGCCTTCATGCAACTCGCGATCGTCATTTGTCGCGGCGCGCGACTCCTCAATCCGAATCTCATATCTTCCCCCAGACGCCACCTTATATTTGGGCCGCACAATCAGGCGGTAGTCCCCCGCCTCTTCCGATGCCAACGACACGGATTCTTGCCCTCGCAGCCTGCTCTCGGAATCGAACTCTGCGATCTGCTTGCCATCCGGACCCAACAGCCGGACTACTACGTCGATCCCGCGTTGATCCACCACCAGCTTCACATATTGACCGGCGTCGAGCGAAAGCTGATAAGAATGAGATTGGCCGCCAGCCAACTCTCGCTCAATAGGTTTGTCACGTTCGAGCCGCTGAACCTGTTGGTCGTCTTGCCGCGTCTCGTTCTGGAGTGGCGCTTTTGGAACGACGGGAAAGATGGATGGCGCCCCGATGAAGAATACGAGACCAAAATGAAACGCCAATGAGCGATACTTATCTTGGGGCGATCCAGGTAAGAGTGAACTGGTCATTCTGCACACGCATTTTAAGGTTTGGCTTCGAACACCAGGTTGAATGGCGTCTCGGTCGCGCGGCGGAAGCGGGTGAATCCGCCTTTAGTCACGACTTCGCGCATGCGCGCCTCGCCCGCTTGCGCTCCCAGGGCCAATCCGACCTCCTGCGAGAGCGACGCGGGTGTGCAGATCAGCGTCGAGGCTGAATAGAACATCCGCCCGACCGGGTTGAGATTTTCCTCCACGCGGTCATTGGCGTAAGGCTCGACGATCATCAACACTCCGTCCGGCGCGAGCGTTGTGCGCACGTATGAGGCCGCGCCCACCGGGTCACCCATGTCGTGCAGGCAGTCGAAGAAGGCGATGAAATCGTAATCGCGTCCGGGGTAATTCTTGGCGCCCGCCACTTCAAAATTGACTCGATCCGCAACCCCGGCCTCATTTGCGGCATCGCGCGCGCGTTTGATCGAAGCCTCGTGATAATCGAACCCGGTGAAGGTCGAGCGCTGATAGGCCTGCGCCATCAATATGGTTGACGCGCCGTGGCCGCAGCCGACATCGGCGACGCGAGCGCCCTTGCGCAACTTCGCTTCTACCCCGTCGAGCGACGGAATCCAAGCGCCGATCAGATTGGCGGCGTAACCCGGCCTGAAGAAACGTTCTGTGCCTTGAAAGAGCGCCGGGTCGTGTTCGTGCCAGCCGAGCCCGGAGCCTGTGCGAAAGGCTTCCGCAATCTTCGGCTCGGCTTTGAGCGCGGCCGTCGCCAGTTGGAACGCGCCGGGCAGGAAGGCAGGGCTGCCTTCTTCAGCCAGCGCGAAAGATTGCTCCGCCGAGAGCCAGTAGCGGCCCGCCGACGCGTCGTAATTAACGTAGCCGCTGGCGGCGTTTGCGGCGAGCCATTCGCGCAGGTATCGTTCGGACACGCCGGCGCGGTTCGCCAATTCGGATGACGTGACGGGACCGGCTTCGGCCATCGCCCGGTAGAGGCCGAGTTTGTCGCCGATGACGACGAGCGCGGCGTGAAAAGTCGCGCCGAGGTCCCCTATGGCCTTTTGCATAAACTGATTCAATTTCTCTTGATCGATGGACATGATGATCTTCTCCTTGTCTTTTTCTTTCCGCCGAACGCGTCCCGTGGCCGGGCATGTTCATACTCAATAACGAAGTGCGGCCAACGCCGAAACTATCCCACTCTTCTTTGAAAAATCTTTCGACCTGTGAAAGCCGCTTACTGAGTCAGAGCGCGGAAGGCGTATGTGGCGACTGGCGCGCGGCCTCCTTGCGCAGTGATCCCTTCGAGGGTGAGCAGGTAATCGCCCGGCTTAAACAGCTTGGAATTGAATCTGAGGGCGAGCGCATTCTTGGAATTCGGTTTCAGGCCGTCCCTGGTCCAAACGCTTCGGCCGTCAGAGGTCGAGATATCGACGCGATAGGAGTGGATGTCGGGATCAGGCTCCAATTCGAGCGAGAGAATCACCGATTTAGATTGAGGCCCCAGCGTGATTCGATTGACTGGCTGAGACAGATCGGGATTATCGCCTCTCACCACGCTCAAAGCGAAGACCGGCGTTGCGGATTGGCGCTCCCCCGCATTATGTGACGGCCCTGGAGCCGAATCGGGCGATTTCATCTCAGGCGTCTGCGTCTCTTTTGCCAGTTTGAGGACCGCTTTTTCGCTCTCTTCGTACTTTCGCCGCCACTCTGAGGACGCCTGCTGCGCCTGGGCCAATTCGCGACGCGCGCCCCTCCATTCCAGAACCAGCAACGCCGTCGACAGCGCGGTCAGCAGGATTATGACTGCGAGCAATGGCGCCTGTCGCCTCCGGACAAGCCGCGCAATCCGGGCCAGCGCTCCTGCCTGCCCCACACTTAAGAAGGCTCGCAACGGCGCCGCTTCTTCCGCCGCAACAGTTCGCAGACCGGCGCGGAAGTCATCAATCGTCTGCAACCAATCGAGGCATTCCGCGCAATCTACGAAGTGCTCCTCGAAGCGCATCCGCTCTTTAATTGATAGTTTGCCTGACAGGTAACGGTCGGCAATATGATGATCTTCTATGTACGAATGCTCCATTGAAAAGTGACGGGAGCGACAATTTGTCCTCACCCAAAGTACCCGGTCTATATATAAAGTGCGACCAGGCGCGCGGAAATCTCATCGCGCAGCATAAAAATTTCAGGCGCAATTCCAGGCAAGTCATTTATTATCCCGCATGGCTCGTTCATAAAGATCCCTGAAGCGTTCGCGCGCCCGGTATAGCACGCGATTGAAATGCAGGCTCGTCAACCCCAGGTCCGCGCAAATCTGTTCCTTTTCATCATCGGCGATATAGAAGCGGTAAAGCACCTGGATATCCCGTTCGTTCGGCATCTCCTTGAGGATCCGCCGGACGAAATCGGCTTTCTCTTTCCGCAATAGGACTTGGAGTTGGTCGGGCGCAGGGTGAGGAAGAGGCGAGGCTTCTTCGATTTCGGTTATACCTCCCTGACGCGCGGCGCGGCGGAAGTATTCGATGACAAGGTTCCTGGCCACGCCGCAAATGAAGCCGGAGAGGCGCTCCGGCTCTCGAACGTCTCCCTGCCGAATCTTTTCAAGGGCAATGCGGAAGGTTTCCTGGTAGATGTCCTCGGCGACCGCCGTGTCATGAACTTCCCGGCGGATGATGATCCTTACGCCACGGCTATAACGCTCAACCAGTTCCGCTTCCGCTTGCCGGTCACCGGCTCGGATACGGCTTACTAAATCAACTCGGCTGCAAATATCGCTTATAGCTATCGTCTCCATACATGACTGTTCGGATAACGCCCACCCGAGAGAAAGAAACGCTGAAGATTAGGGGGGGATGGAGGCGCTTTTACTCTTGGCTTACTCATAGACGCATTTATAGGCTCATGCGTCTGGCGAAATTATTCTATATCAAGTCAAGCGCCATTATGGCAATAGCGACCAAGAATTAACAATGGAGACAGGAGCTTTTGTAAACAGCTAGCGCTAGGAGTCCTCCTGCGCGATGCGCAGGCCTTCCTCAACCATCTTCATCATCTTCTCGACTGAGGTCGCCTCGCAATAAATCCTCAACAGCGGCTCTGTCCCCGATTGTCTGAAGAGGATCCAGCTCTCGTCCTCGAAAATCAGTTTCGTTCCGTCGAGCGTCGCGACGTTAACGACCTTGTATCCGGCGAAAATATCCGGCGTATTCTCTCGCAAATCTCTGACCAGTTTCTGTCCCGATTCGATGGGAACGTGCAGGTCGCGCCGCTCGAAATGGAATTCGCCGAACTCGCTCCAGATGTCGCGAACGATCTCGGAGGGCTTCTTGCCGGCTGCCAAAACGGCTTCGAGCAAGAGCAGGCAGTTGAAAATTCCGTCGCGTTCGGGGATATGGCCGCGCACGCCTATGCCACCCGATTCCTCGCCGCCGACCAGGAAGTCGTTGGCCGGGTCAAGCATGATCTCGCCGATGTGTTTGAAACCGATCGGCGTCTCAAAAAGCCTGAAGCCGTAGCTTTCGGCGATACGCCTCACGATCACCGATTGCGAGAACGTGCGGGCAACCGAGCCTTTCCAGCCTTTTCGCCTGACCAGGTGCAACAAGAGGATCATCAGGATTTGATGAGTGTTGACGTATTCGCCGCGTTCGTCCATCGCCCCCACGCGGTCGGCGTCGCCGTCGGTAACCAAAGCCATCAGCGCGCCGCGCTCGCGAATCACACGCGAGGTCAGTTCCAGGCTCCACGGCATGGGTTCTGGCAATACTCCGCCGAAGAGCGGGTCGCGATCCGCGCGAATGGTTTCAACGCGGATTCTTCCGCCGGCGAGCATCGATTCGATCCAACGCCCGCCCGAGCCATGCATCGGGTCGGCGATGATCAGCGCGTCGGCGCCGCGAAGATCACTGATCGCCACCAGGTTTTCGACGTGACGGCGGTAATCGCCGTCGGGTTCAATGACGTTGGCAAGCCCCTGGCCCTTCGCTTCGTCGAAAGGCAGGCGCCGGGGCGCGGTCGCGCCGAGGAGTTTCTCGATCCGGTCGGTGATCGCGGGCATGGCCGAACCGCCGTAAGGAGCTTTGAACTTGAAGCCGTTGAAATCGGGCGGATTGTGCGAAGCAGTGATCATCACGCCTCCAGCCAGCCCGCGCCGCTTGACCTCGAACGAGACCAGGGGCGTCGGAACGTCGATCGCAAACAGATCGACTGCGACGCCAGCGCCCGCAAAAACTTCCGCCGCGCGCCGCGCGAACAATTCAGAAGCGAATCGCCGGTCGTAGCCGACGACAGTTCGCAGTTCGCCGCCCGCGTTTTGAGTCTTCAGATAGTCGACCAGCGCCTGCGTAACGATCTCGACATTCGCATACGTGAAGTCTTCGGCGATACGCGCGCGCCATCCGTCAGTGCCAAATTTGATCACAGCCATATTTTATTCGTAGCAGAAGGTCGCAGCAGGCGGACGTTTTCTAGCTTCTTCTTCGTTCCAAATCAGGGTGTCAGCTGGTTTATTCAGGACGAGTACGAGGGCGGCCTCCGCATGCGATGAGGACATATTGGGAGGAAAGCACTTTACATATATCGGACCGTCCACGCTCCTGGCGAGCGAAAGGAGCCGCTCTGTCGGCTCAGCGCGCTCCAGAAATTGCTGGCGCTTTTTCGTCCACAGGTAGATGACGTTGTGCGACAGAATCACCAGCAAAATAACCAAAATAACTGGCGGCCCCCATTTGTAATTCTTCGCGTAGCGCTCCTTCATGGTGATAATTGCCGCGCCTATCAGCCAGGCCAGTCCCGCGCTGGCCAGATAAGTTTGCCTGCTCGGTATTCTGTGCATGTAATCGACGAACATGTACGGAATAAACCCGATCCCTATCCAGAGGACCGAGACGAGGATCGGGGATCGAAGATCGAAGATCGAGAATAGCCTCGCGCGAACGCCGCCATCTTCCATCCTCCATCCTCCATCCTCCATCTTCGTTTCCGGGCGGCGCTCATTGCGGCCTGAACGACTCCAAACAAACATCGAGACCATGGCCGAAAGCCCCCAGAACCACAGCATCCTTCCATAACTCTTCGTCCATGTAACCCAGAACGGCGCAGATAAAACAAAACTTTGATTGTGGAATCGTAGCGACTGCGAACGAGTCATAAATATCGATATCACGTATGGAACGCAGATCAGCGCATGGGGGAGCAAATAAGGCGCCTGTCTCAGCCTCAGTTTCGGGAAGAATAGAGGCAATGCGAACAATGCGACAAGAATAACGGATGATTCTTTCGACAGGAGCGCGAGAAGAAAGAAGAAAAATGACAGCGCCAGGCGCCACAGTTTCGCTGTCTCTCGCTCAAGGAAGGTCAGCCAGAAGATGAACGAGAGGAACCCGAACAGAAACATCAGTAGTTCATTGCATGCCGAAAACCACATGATCGCTTCCGAGTGCCCTTCATAGACGGCGAAGAAAGCCGCCCCCCAGAAAGACGCCTTGTAGCCGATCGCGCTCCAGCGACCGGACGCGAACAGCAACCAGCAGTTTAAGACATGGAGAAGGATGTTTGCGGAATAGAACGACGCCGGGCGCATCCCGAAGAGATGATAGATTGCGTATGAAAGAATGAAGGTCGTCGCCCGCGGACGTTCGACCGAATCATTCGCCAGATCTTTCCAACCTGACATCGGTCCGTAGTAGAGGGAGTGTTTTATACCCGGATAATCGTCCGAGATAAAAGGCTGGGTAAGGGTGGGGAGATAGGCGACTATGGCGAGAACGGCGATGACCAATAACGGCGCCGCTTTCTCTTTGATGAATAGTCCGGACATTTAAGCAATCGTGTAATCGGTCAGCGAGGTCTTGTCGCCGAGCGTGGCGTTAGTGACTTTTGTATTGCGGCCGATGAGGCAGCTTTTGCCGACGACCGAATCGCTGATTTCGGCGGCCTTCCCAACGCGAGCGCCGGCCAGGAGCACGGAGTTCTCTATCCGCGCGCGTTCTTCGACGACGCAATTCGGGCCGAGCGCCGAGTTGATGATTTCGACGCCGGATTTGAAGACGCAGCTCGGATCGATCACCGAGCGCGCGTCAATCCTGATCGTCTCGGCGTCAGCCTTGTTTATAGGCAAGACGGGCCGCGCCACGTCGAAAGACTTCAATCGCCCATTGATCAGGTCTTTGTTAGCCTGCAAGTAACGATGCGGCGCGCCGATGTCTATCCAGTAACCGGGCCACGTGTAGGCGTAAAATTGCTCGTCGGCCGCAAGCAGCGCGGGAAAGAGCTGGTACTCGAATGAGAATTTCTCTCCCGCCGGAATATAGTTGAGGACGCTCGGCTCCAGAACGTAGACGCCGGCGTTGATCGTCTTGCAGGTGACCTCTTCAGGTTTCGGCTTCTCGACGAAGCGACGCGCCCGGCCATCGGCGCCGGCCTCGACCAGACCGTACGCGCTGGGATTCTCGACCGGGGCCACCACGACAGTCGCCACCGCCCCCTTATCGCGGTGATACGCGATGAGATCAGCGATGTCGATGTCGGTCAGGATGTCGCCGTTGAAGACTATGGTCGTCTGGTTCAGGCGCTCCTGCGCGTATTTGTAAGCCCCGGCGGTGCCCATCGGCGTGGCCTCGACGACGTAGCGAATGCGCAACCCGAGGTCCTCGCCGGCGCCGAAAATGCTCTCGATCTTATTAGGCTGATACGAGAGCGAAAGCGTGATGTCTTTAACCCCGGCCTGTTTGAGCAACTCGAGCTGATAAAAAAGAAAAGGGCGATTGGCGAGGGGAACTATCGGTTTCGGCGTATGAATTGTCAAAGGTCGCAGGCGAGCGCCTTCTCCGCCTGCCAGAATTAACGCTTGCATTAGAACAAATGTGCCTCCTCCTCTTTTATGAACTTGTCCCGTGAAACGGGCGAGTATAGCGCGTGGAATCGAGAAATCAAAACGACCACAATCTAAAAGCCGAGGACAGGATCAACTCAGCCTGATATGGCCTGAACCGGAATACGCATTTTGCATTCGCGACCCCATTCAATTACTCTTCAATCGCGATTTGGTCCGGCTTCGATCGGCGTTATCGGCCACCAAACAGAAAAATGCGCACATATGGAAACACAGAGACTCTCCCCTCCTCAGGTTTCAACCGGTCAAAATCAGGCTGACATGCGCGACCTGGGATTCGGCTCGGTGGTGGCGCGAGAAAGCCGCCAGCGGCTGCTCAACCGCGACGGCAGTTTCAACGTGATGCGCGCGGGGCTCGGTTTTTTGGCCTCGCTCAGTCCTTACCACGCGTTACTGACGATGTCGTGGCGGAGTTTTTTCGGCCTGACCGCGCTCTTCTACTTCGGCGCGAATCTCCTTTTCGCCGCCGCCTATCTGCTCTGCGGCCACGGGGCGTTGTCTATGCCGGCGCCCTCCGGGATCGAAAGCCATTTTCTGCAAGCCTTCTTCTTCAGCATACACACGCTGGCGACCATAGGCTATGGCACGATCACCCCGGTCGGGATTGCGGCCAACGTCATCGTTTCGATCGAATCGTTCATCGGGCTGTTCGGATTGGCGCTGTGCACGAGTCTGCTCTTCGCGCGGTTCTCGCGCCCGACGGCCAAAATTCTCTTCAGTGACCGCGCCGTCATCGCGCCTTACCGGGGCATAACGGCTTTCGAGTTCCGCATCGCCAACGCGCGCCGCAACCAGATCATCGAGCTCGAGGCCGAAGCGCTCTTCGCCCGCTTTGAAGAGGTGGACGGGCGGCCATTGCGCCGTTTCTACCCGCTGAAGCTGGAGCGCGACAGAGTGGTCTTCTTCCCTCTGAGCTGGACGATCGTGCACCCGATTGACGAGACGAGCCCATTTTACGGCATGTCGGCTGAAGACCTGCGCATGACCAGAGGCGAGTTTCTGGTTTTGCTCACCGGCTTCGACGAGACCTTCTCTCAGACAGTCCACGGGCGTTCGTCGTATCTGGCCGAAGAGGTGGTTTGGAACGCCCGATTCGCCGACATCTTCAACCGCCCGTCGGACGACGGCCTCTTGACGATTGACGTGCGCAAATTGCACAGTATCGAACTGGTCAAAACGGATCAGTAGCGCGAGCGATAGCGAGCGCATCTTCCAAAATGAGCCGTTTGCGAAAGCAACGCTCGCTCTCGCTCGCGCTACTGATCCGGCGCCGCCGCCATTGCCGCAAAATATGGAACTGGAATTGATAGAAACTATAGAAAAGCCCTTGAAAAGAAGGGCGTGGAGATGGGAAAGAAATACGTCACGAGTCTGGAACGAATAGATGCGCAGTAATCGCCACTTTACCACCCCGCGCGCGCCAATCATCCCCCTCATCATTAACGGCGATGATTTCGGCTATTCCGAAGCCGTCAACCGCGCCATCGTCCTGGCGCACCGCGAAGGCGTGTTGACGAGCTGCAGCCTGATGGTCAATGAGCGCGCCGCCAGTCAAGCCGTCGAGTTGGCGAGATCCAATCCCGACCTCGCCGTCGGACTTCACCTGGCGTTGGTTCAGGGCCGCGCCGCATTGCCCCATGCGGAAATCCCTCACGTCACCGACACAAACGGCGATTTCACATCCAGCCCGTTCCGCGCTGGCGTTCATTACTATTTCAGTTCCGCCGCGCGAAAAGAGATTCGCCTTGAGATGCGAGCGCAGTTCGAGCGGTTCGCCGCGACGGGACTTCGCTTCTCGCACGTCGACGGTCACGCGCACTTGCACCAACACCCTGTGATCTTCCGCGAGTTGATCAAGTTGTGTGAAGAGTTCGGCGTTCGACGCGTGCGCGTAGTGAAGGGCGAGATGCGGTTGAGCTTGAAGATCGACCGAAAGAATCTGCCGGCCAAGCTGGTCCTGGGCGCGGTCTACAACCTGCTCGGCGGCTGGTGCGAGCGCAGGCTGCGAGGTAGAGGCTTCGTCCGACCTCAAAAAGTTTATGGCCTGCTTCAATCGGGCGATATGAATGAAGAATATCTGCTCGGTCTGATCCGACTGATCGGACGAACCGATCGACCTGATCAGCCCGAACTGTTTGACGCCCCGAGCGGCGAAATATACGCTCACCCGCTGGCCTTCGACGCCGACGAAGCGGCGAAATGCGCAAACCCAGGCGGCGAGCGTGAATTGAAAGCTCTGATCAGCGCCCGCGTGAGGAACGCGATCGAAACCTCCGGCTTCAAGCCGGCGACTTACGAAACTCTATCGATTGCGGATTGGGAGTGGGGAGTAGGGAGTGGGGAATGGGGAGCGGAGAAATAACTTCTTTGACCCCATATTCCCTACTCCCTATTCCCCACTCCCCTCTTCCAATTCGCAATCAAGCGATCCGCAATTATGAGGACTTTTATCGTATTATTCATCGCCATCTGCTCGCAGACGCTCGGCGACGTCTCATTGACCAAAGGGATGAAATCCATCGGCGAGGTCAACACGCTCGATCCGGTCGAACTGTTCAACATCGGGCTGCAGGTCTTCACGAATCCGCTGATCTGGCTGGGCATCCTCCTTCTCGGCGTATTTTTCGGACTCTATCTGGCCGCGCTCTCGTGGGCTGATTTGAGCTTTGTGCTGCCGATCACGTCGTTCGGTTACGCGATGAACGCGTTCCTGTCGTGGCGATTGCTCGGCGAACATGTCTCGATCACGCGGTGGATCGGAACGATAATCATCTGCTTTGGCGTGGCCGCCGTCTCCCGCACTGAGCAAAGAACCACCAGACCGGAGCCGGGAGGCGTCGCTGGATGAAGACGTTCCTGCTTCTGTGCAGTCTGGTCGTAGGCAGCTCGCTCGGCGAGATACTCTCGGCCAAAGGGATGCGGAAGGTCGGCGCCGTTTCGTTTCGCCCGAGGGCGCTCATCGGCGCGCTGGGCAGGATGATCCGCAGTCCTTACCTCTTCGGCGGCGTCGCCTGTCTGGCGGTCGCGTTCTTCTCGTTCATCAGCCTGCTCAGTTTCGCCGACCTCAGCTTCGTCGCGCCGCTGACCGCTGTCACTTTCATCACCAACACCCTGGGCGCGCGATTCTTTCTGAAGGAGCGAATCTCGAAGGAGAGGTGGATCGGGACAATACTCGTCGCGATCGGAGTCGCGATCATTTCACTCGATAAACACGCTGAAGTCTTTATCAAGACCCTCGCAATCGAATGGCCGGGCCTGATCTACTCGGAGCTCGCGCCGGATGAGATCGTCAATCAGGCGGCGGCCCCCCTCGAGTTCTGGGCTTTGTTCGCGCTGCGCGCCGTGTTACTCGCCTGCGTGATCGCCGCGATTGTCTATTACATAATCGCGTTCGCGGCCGGGTTGCTCTGGTTCGCCGATCGGCGCCGGCAGCGCGCGCTTGGCTTGAATTACACTCCGCCAGTGACGATCTTCAAACCGGTTCGCGGAGCCGACGCCGAGGCTTATGAAAATTTCGCCAGTTTTCTACGCCAGGACTATCCCGAATACCAGATCATCTTCGGCCTCCGCGAGGAGAGCGACCCCGCGATCCCGATCGTCCGCCGTTTGATCGCCGATTTCCCCGAGCGCGACATCGAACTCGTCGTCTCGTCGGACGAGCTCGGCCACAACGCCAAGGTCTCCAACCTGCAAAACATGTACGCGAAGGCAAAGCACGACGTGTTGCTGATCGCCGACAGTGACATTCGCGTCGAGCCCGATTACCTGCGTCGCGTCGTGGCCCCGCTGCGTCCACAAGCCGGCCCGCAAGATGGCCCGCAATCCAACTCGCATGTCGGGAGGCCACAAGTCGGGATGGTGACCTGCCTCTATCGGGGGACGAATGCGAAGACGTTCGCGGGATTGCTCGAAAACATCGGCGTCTCGGCGACGTTCGGCCCCGACGTCTGTTCGGCGCGCGCGCTCCAGGGCGTCAAGTTCGCGTTCGGCTCGACCATCGCGATGCGGCGCGAGACGCTCGAACGCATGGGCGGATTCCCTGCCCTGGCCGATTATCTGGCCGATGACTTCCTGCTCGGCAGTCATACCGCGAACGAAGGACTGGAAGTCGTCCTTTCGGATTGCGTGGTCGAACATGTCTCTGCGCCAGACACGTTCGCGGCGATGTTGAGACATCAGGTGCGATGGGCGCGAACGGTACGCGTCTCGCGCCCGTGGGGTTATCGCGGAATGATCATGACTCACGGCGTGGCGACGGCGCTCGCGGCGACCTTGGCTTGGGACTTTTCAGGCTTCGCATTGTGGCTGTCGGCCGTGACGATCTTCGCTCGATTCCTGCCTCTTTTCGTCATCGGCGTGTACGGTTTGAAGGACCGCGCGCTGGCTCGATATTTCTGGCTCGCGCCGATTCGCGATCTGATCGCGTTCGGCGTCTGGGCGGCGGGCCTGGTCGGAGATGAGGTCGAGTGGCGTGGCGTGAAGTTTCGCGTGACGCCGGGCGGTAAGCTAGCGCCGATTGATGTAGAATGACGCTTCACTGACCGACATTTCCCGCGCGTTGAAATGAAAATCAACGAAGCGTCATAAAACTGGGAGAAAACACTTAAAATGAAAAGTAAGTTTCTGCTCTATTCTTTACTGATTTTCGGCCTGATCGTTTCAGCTTGCAGCTCCATGTCAAGAACCCCTGAATCTAAATCCCCTGAAGCGTCGAGCGCGGCTAAGCGGTACGAAGTCAAAGGCAAGGTCGTTTCCGCGGACAAGGCCGACCATAAAGTGACGATCGCGCACGAAGAGATCAAAGGATATATGGAAGCGATGACTATGCCGTTCACGCTGCTCGAAGATTGGGTCTACCCGGAATTGAAACCCGGCGCGCAGATTCAGGCCACACTGGTCGTCGATCAGGGCCGCACGTGGCTCGAGAACCCGGTCGTCTCCAACGTCGTCGATCCTAGTCTCGCCGGCAAAGCCGAGGAGAGCGGAGTCGAACCCGCCGCCGGAACGGAGACGCCCGATTTCACTCTGGTCAATCAGGACGGCAAGAAGGTCAGCTTCAAACAATATCGCGGGAAGGCGCTTGTCATGACCTTCATTTACACGCGATGCCCGCTGCCCGATTACTGCCCTCTGATGACCCAAAACTTCGTGACGATCAATCGCGAATTGCAGAATAACCCCGCGCTGCGCGACAAGGCGCGTCTGCTCAGCGTCACTCTCGATCCTGATTACGACAAACCGAACGTGCTGCGAGATTACGGCGCGCATCGCGCCGGCGCTGATAAAGACGGGTTCAAGCGATGGGAGTTCGCCACCGGCAGCCCCGAGCAGATTAAGAGCGTCGCGAAGTTTTTCGGGCTGAACTACTGGAAGGAGAAGGATCAGGTCATCCACGGATTGCGCACCGCCATCATCACGCCCGACGGTAAGGTCGCCAAAGTCTATCGCGGCAACGACTGGAAGCCCGAAGACCTGGTGAAGGATTTGGAGAAGCTTGGGAAGAGGGAATAGGTAATGGGGAGTAGGGAGTGGGGAATAATGAATAGCATCTTTTCCCCATTCCCCATTCCCCATTCCCCATTCCCCATTTCCCACTCCCTATCCCTCTTCATCCCTTAAGCAAATTCTTCAGCACAAACCACAGATTCGCTGGCCTTTCAGCCAATCGGCGCATGAAATACGGGTACCAGTATTCGCCGTACGGCACATAGATCCGCATTCGATAACCATCCCGCGCGAGCTTTAATTGCAAATCGCGCCGTATACCGTAAAGCATCTGGAATTCGAACGCGTCTCTTGAAACGCCCTCACTGGCGCCGAATTCCCTGGTCGCGGCGATCATCTTCTCGTCGTGCGTGGCGATGCCATGATAGACGCCGCTCTTGAGCAGTTTCCGCATCAACCTGACGAAGTTCGCGTCAACATCGCTCTTTTTGGGAAAAGCCACCTCTTCTGGTTCTTTGTAAGCGCCCTTGCATAGCCGGATGCGCGCGCCCATCGCCAGCGCGTCGTCGACGTCCTTCTCGGTGCGGTAAAGGTAAGCCTGCAGGACGACGCCGACGTTGCCGTATTCGCCGTAGAGCTGTTTGAATATGTCCAGCGTGGCGTTGGTCTTCGACGAATCCTCCATGTCAATCCGCACGAAGTTGCCGTGGCGTTTGGCCGACTCGACTATTCGGCGCGCGTTCTGCAAACAATAATTTTTGTCGATGTCCAGTCCCAACTGGGTCAGCTTGACCGAGACGTTGGAATTGACGCCGGCGCCTTCGATGCGATCCAGAACGCGCAGGTATTCGCGCACATCGGATTCGGCTTCGGCCCGTGACGTCGTGCTTTCGCCCAGATGGTCGAAGGTCGCCGCCATACCGGCGTGGTTAAGTTCCAGAATGGCCGCGATGGCATCGTCAATGTTTTCGCCGGCGATGAAGCGGCGCGTGATCCGGCTGAATCCGGGGAGTTTTGAAAAAAAGTCCTTTAGTTCTGTTTTTTGTGAGAGATATAAAAGGGCGGCTCTGGAAATCATGCCTCGCTCCGTCTTCGTAAATTATCATTCTATTCGGGGTTATTCGGGGTGTGACTCCGAAACGAACTTTATCACACAGCCTCCGGTCTTCATCAACCGATGGCCAAACCCGGAAATCCGGTGCTATCATCTTGGCCGTAACATTCCTGAGCGAAAAACAACCGCGAGATACGACGATGGTTATACTACTGATGATTGCCCTGACGCTCTACCTGGCTGGCGCGTTCTATTCAATCTACACGTTCGCAACGAAATCCAAGAGGCCCGACCGGGACCTGAAGCTAATCATCGGGCTGGGTTTAGTCGCCCATACAGCCGCGATCGTGGCGGCTTGGCGGGAGGCGGGGCACTTTCCGGTGATCAGTCCGAAAGAGGTCAGTTCGTTCATCGGGTGGGCGATTGCGGGCTATTATTTGGCCGTAAGTAGGCGTTATCATACGCGTGCGTTGCCGGCCTTCCTCCTCCCATTGGTCTACCTGTTCATGCTCGTATCGCTGCTGCTGCCGGCGCGGGCCGAGGCAATGCCGCGAATGTTGGAGAGCGCGGTCTCGGCGAGCCCGCTGACGCAGATCGTTTTTCCCGTTCACGTCACACTGGTCATCGCCTCTTATGCGGCCTTCGCCGTCACTTGCGTTTGCGGCGTGATGTATCTGATCCAGGAGCATGAGTTGAAGGCCAAGCGCTTTGGCGCAAGCTCCGAGCGACTGCCCGCGCTGAACACCTGCGACGAGATAGGCTATCGAAGCGTGACGATAGGATTCGTATTGCTGACTTTAGGCGTCGCGACGGGCATTTTCTGGAACAATCAGCGCGACGGGCGCTACTGGCACAACGATCCGAAAGAGGTGATGGCGCTGATTACCTGGATCGTTTACCTTTTTCCGATCCACTATCGGTTGACCGCCGGTTGGCGTGGCCGCCGCGCGGCCTGGATGTCAATCGCAGGCTTCGCGGTCGTAATTCTGACATGGCTCGGCGCGCGCGGGCTGGGTGGCTACCACGTGTTTGGGTAAGTGGGGAGTAGGGAGTGGGGAATGGGGAATGGGGAAAAGACCTCATTCCCATCCCCACTCCCTACTCCCCACTGCCCACTCCCTATTCCTATGGGCATAGTTCTAATCGGAACCAGTCATAAAACGGCCCCGATCGAGGTGCGCGAGCGTCTGGCGTTCGCCGAATCGCGCCTCGCGGACGCGTTGCGCGAGTTGGTCGACCGCGAAATGATCAGCGAGGGGCTGATCGTTTCCACCTGCAACCGCGTTGAACTGATCGCCGCGACCCCGAAGGGCGCGCACGCGTCGGAGAACGTCGTTTCGCGCCTCTACGATTTCCTGAGCCGCTTCCACCAATACGATCTTTCGCCCCTGCGCAAACATCTGTACGACCTCGCCGGCCAGGCCGCGATCAAACACGTCTTCCGCGTCACGTCGTCGCTGGATTCGATGGTCGTGGGCGAGCCGCAGATCACCGGGCAGGTCAAAGAGGCTTTTCAGCGAGCGCAGGAAAGCGCCGTCGTGGGCCACGAGTTGACCAGGTTGATGAACCGCGCCTTCGCCGTAGCCAAGCGCGTGCGCAACGAAACGGGCATCGGGTCCAGCGCGGTCTCAATCAGCTTCGTCGCGGTCGAGCTGGCGCGAAAAGTCTTCGAGGACTTGAAAGGGAGCGCGGTGATGCTGCTTGGAGCGGGTGAGATGGCGGAACTTGCGGCAAAACACCTTTTGAATTACGGCGCGAGTCGCCTGCTGATCGTCAACCGCACATACGAGAACGCGGTCGCGCTGGCGGGCGAGTTGAACGGCGAGCCTATACACTTCGAGGAGTTCGAGAAACGATTGCCGGAAGCCGAGATTCTGATTTGTTCGACGGGCGCGCCTCATTACCTGATTCGCCTCGACCAGATCCGCCGCGCGCTCGAACGCCGCCGCAACCGTCCGATGTTGCTCGTCGACATCTCGGTGCCGCGCAACATCGATCCGGCGATCGGGCGGCTTGACAACGCCTTTCTGTTCGACGTTGATGATCTGGAATCGATCGCCGAAGCCAACCGCGCCGAACGCCGGCGCGAGGCGATGCGCGCCGAAGAGATCATCGAGGCCGAAGCCGAACAATTCTTCCGCGCCCTGGCCGAGGGCGACCTAAACGCCGTCATCGGCGCGTTCCGACAACAGGTCAGCGAGATGGCTTTTAACGAATTTGAGCGCAGCCGCAAACGCCTCGGCGACCTGAGCGAGGACCAGGAACAGGCCCTGC
Organism: Blastocatellia bacterium; assembly: GCA_035714085.1. Lineage (GTDB taxonomy): Bacteria > Acidobacteriota > Blastocatellia > RBC074 > RBC074 > JAJVID01. The sequence continues at coordinate 5,336 of DASTMP010000227.1, read as the reverse complement.
GGGTGATGATCAACGCCATCATCAACAAATTCACCCATCCGGTAATCAAACAACTGCGCGATTCTGAAGACGGCCATTCGCCTTATCTTTCGGCCTGGCGCGACCTTTATCACCGCGATCCGAACAAGTAGAACGAATGTTCGATCGTGAAGGTCAAGTGAGATTACTGGCCCCCCCGACGCTGACTCAGCCGCACGTCACTGCCTGAAGGATTTCGATTTCAGACTCTCTTGAACGCGTCGCGCTATCATACGTTTGGCGCGCGTGGTGAACCAGCCATAAAGCAGCAACAAGATGAAGATGGCGACGTAGACAATCGTGAGGTCAGCGTAAACGCCCAGCATATCACGCCAATGCCAGGTACGACTGCGTCCATCCAGTCGCGCCTCGCGCGGGTTGTTTGGATCGTAGCGAATTTCAACCGTGGTTCCCTTGGCAAAGGCCGGAGCTGAATCGTTAGGCGCATCAATCGCATCCACGCCTATCACGGGGCCGCGGTAGCCTGTGGGAGTGAATTCCAGGTTGACGACGTCATAATGCTGCCTCAACGCAAATTCGTTCATGTCTCGAGCCCGGCTTCGCATGTAGGCGAAATTCCATTCTTTGAGGCGCGTCACTTCGCGAACCGTGGCCGTGGCTCGCGCAGTCATGGCGGAGAAGTCATCGGCGGCGCGCTGATCACGCCAGGCATTGACGAGTGGCGCTATGACGAGTAGCGGCACAACGGCGATTATTACGAGCGAGCCGATCCGTCGCCACGCCAGGATCAACAACGCCAGCGCCACAAGGCCGAATACTATCCAAAACCAGGGCAGCATCGTGAATGTGTTACGGCTGGCGTCGCGAACCAGGCTCAACCCGCCCACGCGTATCGCGCGGAGTTCGATCGGGTCGTTCACCTGCATCCGATCGTAGGTCGCGGCGTCAGGATCGAAGGTCGAATGTTGCGCGCCTTTGTCTTTGAGGAAAGCTTCGATTACCCCTGCGTCGTTGAGTTTCACGGCCGGCGGCGTGACGCCTTTGGCGGAAAAACTCAGGTCCAATTGGTACTGATGCCGCCAACCGCCGCGACTACTCACCCAAACCGCTTCGCGCCTGGACATGACGCGCCCGCTCACGCGTTCGCCCATTGTGTCGAGCGCCAGGGAGGAGCCGAAAAACAACAGCGCCATCATGCCCGCAAACAGGCCGAGCGCAAGCGAATCGCTTTTGGCGCCGCATAACCGCGCGATCAATCGAGCCAGTTGATAGAGGATCACCAGAGCGAATGCGGCGCCGAATCCGAAGAGAATGAGAAAGCCGAAGCTTTGCGGTGTGTATCCGAAGTTCATAAATGGCTGCTTTTATTCTTACCTAACTTCGCGGAGACATCTGATGATTGTTTCGGAGATGTCGCAGGGCGAAAGAGATTCATTGATCGGGACGCGAATCGAGGCTTGCCGGTAGAGCGCCAATCGCCCCTCGTATCGCGATCTCGCCGTCGCCTCGTCCGGCGCCAGGGGGCGTGTCGCGCCGTCCTTCTGAATTCGGAGCCAGCACAACTCGAACGGCGCGTCCAGCCAGATGGTGATTCCGAGGCGCGACATCAGTTCGCGGTTTTCCGCCCGAGTGATCGCGCCGCCTCCAGGAGCGATGATCGCGGCGCCAGGCTAAGCGGCGGCGTATTCGGTGTATGGCCTCACTTGCGGCGGTTGAAAGCCAAGCACGATGTCGCTCTTCGGCACGCCGGCTTCTTCCAGATCGCCTGCGACACCGTGTTCGGTCCAGTCCTCCTGCACCCAAATCTTGCCGTCGATGATTTCCAGATGAACGACTACACCATAGGCGCGCTCTGCCTCATCCCAGCCTTCGCGCAGCACGAGGTAATTATCCGAGCGGCGATCAAAAACCTGCCTGTCGCGCAAATGCGGGTAACGATCGGAATTGAATACGTGCTTCGCCAACACCTGCTCAATTATGTCTCGATATCCGTCCAGTTTATCCATTTGATAATTTCCTCCTTCATTGGCTCAAACACGATGAGCCGAATATTCTCTTCTCGCAAAAGAGGCTCAACATGCGGCTGGCTTAGAAACGACGCATACACACCAGCGTTGACCGCTAGATAAAGCAGTCGGTCTGGTTCTTTTTTGCCCAGAAGGTAACGGTACAACATCAATTGGCCAAGCGCCTCCTCCAGATCATCAACCTGAGAACGCCCGACGAAGCTTTCGATTTCGACTGCGATTTTTTGATTTTCCTTTTCGGCGGCGATGAGCCGTTCCGCCCCTAAATCTATTTGCAGAGTGGCGCGCCCCCATTTCAGACCATACGGATCGTCCGTGATCGCCCAGCCGTCGTTTTCGAGCGCCTTCCTGACGTGGTCGTGATAGATGTCTTTCGCTGCCATTACATATGAATTATGCCAGAATGCGTGCCTCACCTGACAGCGATTTCAGCTTCCCGACTATTGTTTCGGAGATGTCGCCGGGCGAATGAGATTGATTGATCGGGACGCGAATCGAGGCTTGCCGATAGAGTTCCAACCGCGCCTCGTATCGCGATCTGGCCGTCGCCTCGTCCGGCGCCAGGGGGCGTGTCGCGCCGTCCTTCTGAATTCGGAGCCAGCACAACTCGAACGGCGCGTCCAGCCAGATGGTGATTCCGAGGCGCGACATCAGTTCGCGGTTTTCCGCCCGCGTGATCGCGCCGCCTCCAGGAGCGATGATCGTCCCGCCATGCGAGGCGACCTCGCGCAATGTTTCGGTCTCGATCTCTCTGAACCGTTCTTCGCCCTCGCGCTCGATCAACTCGATGATTGCGCAGCCGGCTCTGGCTTCGATCACCAGATCGAGATCAACGAACCGGCGGCCGAGCCTCGCTGCGAGCAAGGGGCCGACTGTAGATTTGCCGGAGGCCATGAATCCCACCAGGAAGATTGCGGATTGCGGATTGCGGATTGCGGATTCCATTATGCAAGTGGCTGCTTCTGAATGCTCGCTCCGCTTGTAGCCAGCAGTCGGTAAAACTCCGGCAATGACACCGAAGCCGCGTCCGCGTTAACGATTTTCGTCTCGCCTTCGGCGACGAGACCGGCGACTGCGAATGACATCGCGATGCGGTGGTCATCGAATGAATCCACCGACGCGCCTCGCAGACGTTGTCCGCCTTTCAAGCGCAGCCCGTCGTCGAATTCTTCGACCTCGACTTCCATCCGTCGCAGGTTATCGACGATCGAGCGTATACGGTCGCTCTCTTTGACGCGCAGCTCGCGCGCGTCGCGAATGACCAACTTCCCTTCCAATCGCGCGCCGGCGACCGCAAGAATCGGAATCTCGTCGATCAGGTTAGCGATAATCTCGCCGGAAAGCTCCAGGTCGCCTTTCAGATCAGATGACCGGACAAAGATGTCGGCCACGGGCTCGCCGCGCGCGACGCGGGGATTTTCAATATCTATTCGCGCGCCGATCGATTTCAGCGCCTCGATCAACGCCGCGCGGGAAGGGTTGATTCCGATGTGGCGCAGCCGCAATTCGGCGTCGGGCGCGATGAGACCCGCGACGATGAAGAACGACGCTGACGAAAGGTCGCCCGCGACGGCGTAATCGCCGAGCGCGCCGAGCGGCCTTCGCCCCTCGACCGAGATTCTTTCGCCGGCTTCGGTTTTCGTGACCTCTATCGCCGCGCCGCATTCGCGCATCATTACCTCAGTGTGATTGCGGGTCGGCGTTTTTTCGATCACAGTCGTAACGCCGTCGGCGAATAATCCGGCCAGCAGCGCGCATGATTTTACCTGGGCGCTCGCCACGCGCGGCATGTACTCGATCGCTTTCAGATCGCCCCCGTGAATCTCGAGCGGCGCGAAACCGCCTTCGCGAGATTCGATGCGCGCGCCCATTAAGGCGAGCGGTTCAATGATGCGCTTCATCGGGCGGCGCCGAATGCTTTCGTCGCCCGTGATCTCGGTCGTGAAATTTTGCCCGGCGAGAATGCCCGACAGCATTCTGATCGTCGAGCCTGAGTTGCCCACGTCCAGGGCGCGGGTCGGTTCGCGCAATCCGTTCATACCGACGCCTTCAATCACAATTAATTCAGGTTCGCGTCCGATCTTCACTCCCAGGGCTTCGAGGCAGTCGAGAGTGCTCTGGCAATCGCGCGCCGATGAGTAATTGCTCAATCTCGAAACGCCATCGCCGATGGCTGCGAACATGGCGCTGCGGTGAGAGATGGATTTGTCTCCAGGCAATTGGAAATCGCCGCGCAATTTTGCGACGGGAGCGATCCGGACAATGTTCGAGAATGAATTTGCCGATTCGGACATCTGAATTATTATTTGCTTTGGAACTTTTGTGATGGATGCGGCGTAGCGCATGACACCAAACCATTTGATCGTGTCGCGGAAGGCCCATCTTGACAGCGCTTTTTACGCTATGTTACACAGGCGCCGCGGTTGATCGTAATCGTCGAAGTCTATAGACTCGCGAGCATCTTAACAGATCGAATAGGCGGATCAAATTTAGTCCAAAAAGGAATTCCCGGCTTATGATGCTAGCCGAAAACGTGGTCGAATTGACCATCGCCAGTCAGCTCGAATACATTGACCTGGTCACGACTCTCACTGACAACATCACGAGTATGATCGGATTCGATGAGGAATCGGCCTACTGGATCAATATGGCCGTGCGCGAATCGGTCGCCAACGCGGTCGAACATGGCAACAAATACGATCAGCAGAAGAGCGTGGATATCCGCTACACGATCGGCGTCGACGCGCTGCGCGTGACGGTGCGCGATTACGGAGAAGGATTCGACCCTGCGACTCTCCCCGACCCGCTCGACCCACACAACCTGCTCAACCCGGCCGGCCGCGGCATCCTCTACATGCGAACTTTCATGGACAGCGTCGAATATGACCGCCACCCCGAAGGGGGCATGATAGTCTCGATGTCCAAACGCCGCGCGCCAAAGCAGCCGTCACACGACGTGAGCGAAGGAGATCACAAACGCGATGCAGTTGGAAATTAGAGAACGCGATGTAGGCGATGTAGTCGTTCTGGAAATGTTCGGCAAAATCACTATCGGCGATGGCAGCGTGCAATTGCGCGACGCCGTAAGCAAACTGCTCGATTCGGGCCGGAACAAGATAGTCCTGAATCTGGGCGGAGTCAGCTATGTCGACAGCTCAGGCATAGGCGAACTGGTCTCGCGCTACACGACGACCAAGAACGCCGGAGGCCGCCTGAAGCTGCTCAACCTCCCGAAGAAGATCAAAGACCTGCTCATGATCACGAAGCTGCTGACAGTCTTCGAGATTTACGAGGACGAACAGGCGGCGCTCGACAGCTTTCAATAAAAAG
>DASTMP010000226.1:0-48181 GCA_035714085.1 Blastocatellia bacterium | reverse complement strand
ATGTCCTGAAGGCTTGACGCCATATGAAAAGCTGCGCGAGATGGCTGCGAACGTCACGGATGAACAATTAGACCTGCGTGAACGCGAAGTCGGAGTGGACGATGTGATCAACATGCAATACACGTCGGGCACAACGGGATTTCCGAAAGGCGTGATGTTGTCGAGCCGCAACATCGTCAACAACGGTTACTGGCTCGGGCGCGGGCTGGGTTACACACCGCAGGACCGGTTGTGTCTGTGCGTGCCGCTGTTCCATTGCTTCGGCTGCGTGATCGGCGTATTGGGGGCTTATACGCATGGCGCCTGTCTGGCGCCGATCGAATATTTCGACGCGCGAAAAGTCCTGGAAACGGTCGAGCGCGAACGCTGCACGTCGCTTTACGGCGTGCCGACGATGTTCCTGGCCGAGATGGAAGACGGCGAATTCCAGCGCTTCGACCTCTCGTCGCTGCGCACGGGGGTGATGGCCGGCGCGCTCTGTCCTGAAGCTTTGATGCGGCGCGCGATTGACGAAATGAACCTGCGCGAGATCACGATCATTTACGGCTTGACTGAAGCGGCGCCCGGCATCACGCAAACCGCGCGAGACGACACGATCGAACACCGCACCCAGACTGTAGGCGTAGTGTTGCCCGAAATGGAAGTCAGGATCGTCGACCCGGCGACCCGCGACATTCTCGGGCCGAATCAGCACGGTGAGTTGATCGTACGCGGCTACAACGTGATGAAGGGTTATTACAACAATCCAGAAGCCACTCACACGGCGATCGACGACGAAGGGTGGTTGAGCACCGGCGACCAGGCGATGATGGATGAGGACGGCTATGTGCGTATTACGGGCCGCATCAAAGACATCATCATTCGCGGCGGCGAAAACATCTCGCCCAAGGAGATCGAAGACCTGATGCGACATCATCCGGCCGTTTCGGACGTCTACGTCTACGCTGTGAAGAGCGAATTCTTCGGCGAAGAGGCCGCGGCGGCGGTCAAATTGAAACCCGGCGCCACAGCCACTCAAGAAGAGTTGAGAGATTTCTGCCATGACCGCATCGCGCGATTCAAAATTCCGAAATACATTCGCTTCGTCAGCGAATTCCCGATGACGGCCTCCGGCAAGATTCAAAAATTCAAGCTGCGCGAGGCGCACGAGAAAGAGATGGAATCAAGCCGATAAAATCGAATTGATTTAATGGATGGTAATGACGCCGACAAGTAGAAGGCTCGTCAGAATGCTTATTTTTTTTGTAACCCTGATCGTCGGGGCAATCGGGTTATATCTATGGTTTGGTAATATGGGTCCGTAAAACTGGGCAGGAGATTGCTTTTTAGTCGACCTCTGGATCATTTCTCCGGCATTTGCGAAACGAACCAGGCCATAATCGCTATGAAGATGATTGCCAGGATTGCGATGACCGACACGACCCGCCCTGGCATGAGGCCGTTCGATTCTGTCTCGCCGGCCTCCGCCAGAGCTTCGGGCAAGCGCGATTCTTCCGAGCCGAAGCGCAGGATGCCCGCGCGCGGAGGTTCATCTACGGCGTGAGGCGCGGCTGTGGCTTGAGGCTTCTTTCGCAGCCTGAGCGTTCCGCCTTTGACCGCCTGGAGTAGCCGCCGTCTTCCGCGCTTAGCTCTTTTGCGCCATTTCACAGCCATTTGATTTTACGGAAGTAGAAGTAGAGAACCAACCCGGCGATGAGCATCGAAGCCAATGCGCCGATGTAGCCGTAGCGCCAGCGCAGCTCCGGCATAAAGTTGAAATTCATCCCGTAAATTCCCGCGATCAATGTAATCGACATCAGGATGGTCGCGATCGAGGTCAGCCGCTTCATCACGAAATTGGTCCGGTTGGCTGAGACCGACAAGTAGGCGTCCATCGTCGAGCCGACGATCTCGCGCAGCGCGTCTATGGAATCGGCCACGCGGATGATGTGGTCGTAAACGTCCTGAAAATAGACCAGCGTCTCGCGCGAAAAGATCGGCTGCTCGCGCCTGAGCAGCGTGTTGAAGACGTCTCGCAAGGGGACCACAGCGCGGCGCAGGAAGATCAATTGCTTTTTAATTCTGAAGATGTCGTGCAGCGCTTCGGGCTGAAAGTTCTCGAAGACCTGCGTCTCGAGCTCGTCCAGGCGGTCGGAAAAGTCATCGAGCAGCGGCATATAATCGTCGACGATCGCGTCGATCAGCAGGTAAGCGGGCAGCCCCGTTCTGCGCTCGGCCAGGTCGGTCCACTGCCGCCAGAGGCGCCGGGCTTTTTCGATGTTGCGGATCGGCTGGCTGTGAACCGTAACCAGGTAATTCACTCCTAGGAAGACGCCCAATTCGCGCAACTCCAACTGGCAGCCGTCTTGCATCTCGGCTTCGTAGAGTACGATGAAATAATATCCCGGATATTCTTCGACCTTTGGGCGCTGGTGCTGGTGGCGGCAATCTTCGATGGAGAGTGGGTGAAAGCCGAATTCGCGCGCCAGGTCGTCGAAATCACTGCTGGTCGGGTCCGCGACGTCAACCCAGAGGATGCCGGACGCGCGAGCGCAATGATCGGAGATGAGATCGGGGTCGCTGATGTGAGTGAATGATTTTGTCGTCCGGTCGAGTACGAGAGTATTGATCATTTTGGTGGTTGGTGGTTGGTGGTTGGTAAGTGGTGATTGGTAAGTGGTGGTTGGTGGTTGGTTGAAGATACGAGGATTTCGAAAACCAACCACCAGCCATCGGCTATACAGGAATATTGAAAACCAACCACCAGGCGCCAACCACCACTTACCAACCACTAATTCGATGAATTGATCACCTGACCCTGGCCCAATAGATCGTTAATTGCGCGGAGCCGGATTTTTTTCACTTCGCCGATCTGAGATTCGGTCGCTTCACGCGATTCCATCGGCAGCGCGCGCATAATGGAGTCCAGGTTGCGCGTTTGTTTGAAGACCGCCTGCTCAATTTGCTTCAAACAATGGTTGCGGTCTTTATACTTCGAGGCGAGCGCTTTCCGAGCGTATGTGTCGGCGTAAACGACCAATGCTAAAAAAGCGCCCAGATCCTGCGCCGCTGCGCGCATTTGGTTATCCTGCGCGAGCTGGAACGCGTTTTTAATGCGCGCGTCGGCGACTTTGAGAGCGGATTCGACATGTGGTTTCGGGTCCCGCTCCTTCAAGATTGACTGCTTTTCCATCTCGTTCAGCATCCCGGGCAATGGGCCGGCCTGTGACGGATCGCCGACCTGCGGTTCGGCGCAACCCAGAACGACTCCCAAGAGCAATATAAATATTGGTTTCAGCGCCATAACTGTATTCTTCCCAGCGATTGTTAATCGGTTTGTTGATGATTCTGAAATGGGGAGACGCTACGGCCAATAAAATATCACTCGGTGATTGCGAAGCCAAACGTAACGGGGCAGGGCTCAATCAGACTATGCGAGACCGGACACGCTCTCCGGCGCGCCGCGCGGCGCTACTTGAAATCTACAATCGACATCCCGTGTCACGGAGTATCCTTCGACGCCTGTTTTTCGGCCCAATCTCCGACGAGTGGGAATTTGAACCACTCACTACGGTAGGCCTTGTACATCAACCACCCCGTTCCGCCGAGGGCGAGCAATCGGAACACTGAGAGAGACATCCAGTCCAAAGGTTCGGGCAGGATCCGCAAACCGAAGCTCAATACCACCATTGCAAGGGAGAAGAAGATTGATTGCCAGGCGTGAAACCTGATGAAGCGATCTTTGTTATACGGCGTCAGCACTAGAAAGAGGATGCCAGTGATGAACGACAGTGGATAGCAGAGCATCCCCGCGACATTCGATTTCAGATCGGCTTGCGGAGCCGGCCCTTGATACGGCGCCTGATAAGGTTGCTGATACGGCTGTTGATACGGCGGCTGACCGGAGTCGAAACTCGACGGCGCCTGGTAATTTGCGGTCTGATGATTGATCGTGGGAGCGCTGTATGCAGGGGATTGCGTAGGCGCCAGTTTGGCGCCGCATTTCTTACAAAATTTGGCGGTCTCGTCCACTTGCGCTCCGCACTTCGTGCAGAATTTCGCCATTAGAGGCTCCTTTGGTGGTTGGTGGTTGGCGGTTGGCGTTTGGTAATTGGTAAAATCGGTTTTCAATCCACCCTTAACTAACCACCAACCACCAACCACTATTAAAACGTTTGTCCGAACCTAATATGAATCGCCCCCCGTGGTTGACGCAAGAGGGCGCCGGAGGAAGTGGCGAAGGCGGGCGGGTCGATCAGGTAGCCGTAATCGACTCCGAGAGGCCCGAGCGGCGTATTGACTCGCATTCCGATGCCGACCGTGTTTGCCATGTCGCCGAACCTGAAATCGCTGACGCGCTTGAAGACATTGCCGAGGTCGTAGAACGGCACGAGCCGCAGCCGGCTGGTCAAAGGATAGCGCAATTCGAAATTGAAGATGGCAAGCGCGTCGCCTCCGAGCGGAAACAGCGTTGGCAACACGCAGGGAGGGCTTTTCGGCGTTCTCGCAGGGTTGTCGCAGCGGTCCAGCGAGTCCGGCGGCGGCTCGACGACGGCTTGCGGGCCTGCCGCCTCGAACCTGAATCCGCGCAGCGTCGTCGCGCCGCCCGAAAAGAACCGTTCACTTATCGGCAGACGGCGGTCGTTGTCGTCAATCACGCCATTGTTATCGCGATCAGAGGCGTTGAATGTCGACGCCATACCGATGCGGGCGGAGAAGGCCAAAGTCGAATTGCCGAGCAGCGGCGTGAACTGGTCGAGCGTATTGTACCGCTGATAAGTCGCGAAGAATTTGTTGAACGATTCCGTGCCGCCGAAAATCCGCGCGGCGACCGAATGGTCCGCGCTGAAGAGTTGTCCGCTGGTCGGATTGATCGCGCTGTCGCGAGTGTCGCGCGAAAAGCCGGCTGAAAACATCCCCAGTCGAATCGAGCGTTCGTTGCGCGTGACCACGGTCTCGGGGATGGCTCCTCCACCCTCCGGGCTGAGGACCCTGGCGCGTTCCGCGTTGTAGCGGAAGCGCATCGAGGTTCGCTCGTCCAGCTTGCGCTCGGTTTGAATGAAGGCCGCGAATCGCTCCACCCCAAATGTATCGGCGCCAACCTCGCTGCCGTCGGACCGCACTCGGCGCAAGAACGCGCGCAGGTTGTCATTGCGGTTATAGAAGACCGAGAACGTGGTCGGCAGCCGCCAATTGAACGGGCGGAGGTCGGTGAATGAGAGTTGCGCGGATTTCTCCTGCCGGCTGGCGCGCCCGCGCAGGCTGAGCGAGTTGAGCGAGCCGCCCAGGTTGGTGTCCGTGATCTCGAGCAATCCGCGCGGACTGCCGTCGCCGTCTGTTGTATAGCCCAGGCCGTAGACGAAGAGCAGCGGCTTGGCTTCGGTCAAATTGACAAGGACCTTGTGCGCCGTCCCGTCGCCGGCCATCGGTTCCGTGCGAATGTTGACTTCGCGGAAAGCGTTTGTCGCGTAAAGATCGCGCTGCGTCTGACGAATCTTCTCCGGCGTCAGGACGTCGCCTTCTTTGAAAGCCAGGTAGTGGCGCACCCATTGATCGCCGGTCTTGGTCGTTCCGTTGATCTCGATCTCCGAAATGACGGCGCGCGAGCCTTCGTTGATGCTGTAAACGAGGCGGACGCGCTCGTCGCCGAGTTCAATGAATTCGGGCTCGACGGCGGCTTCAAGAAAACCCCGCTCCGCGTAAAGCTGTTTTATTCGCTGAGCGCCGAGTTGCGCCCGGGAGTACGATAGCGCGTCGTTGGGTTGAACCGGGACCGCCGCCATCAATTCCGAAGTTTGCGCTACCGCGTTGCCGCGCAAGTTGACGTCTGCGATTTCAGATTGATCGCCCAGGTCGACGTCGAAGACCACGATCAGATCATCGTTGTCGGGTTTGAACGCGAGCCGCGATTTGACGCGCGCGGCGCGATAACCGATGTCAATCAGCTTGCGCCGGATCAACTCTTCGTCGCTGTTCAATCGGTCGCCGCTGGTCAACCCGCGCGCGTAGCCGCCTACCAGGGGCAGGCTTTTCAGGAACGGGGCGTTTCCAACGGCGCTCGCCGGCTGCGATTGCAACTCTTCGGTGATGTCTTTCAGCTTGATCAGGTCCGTGCCCTCGATGCGAATCTCCTTCAAGTCGTAGACCGTGCCCGGCTCCACGTTGTAGAAGACCCGGAGGTTCTCGCCGGCGCAATTTTCCGGTTCGCACCGCGCTTTGACCTCGGCGAAGAAATAGCCGTTCTCCTGCAGATGTTCCTTCAATCGCCGCTCGCCCAGCCGCATCAGCGAGCGACTGAAGCCCTGAGTCATAACGGGCAGCAATTCGCGCATCTTGCCCTGGCCGAGCTTGAAGTTTTGAATCTCGCTGACCTTGACCTGTGCCGGCGGGAGCTTCTGTCGGATGATGCGCGTCAATGAGTCGGCGCCCGCGCCCGGAGCCGAAATCCGCTCCGGATTGAATCCGAGCGAGAGCCGCTGGCGCCCGCGCAATTCAATCGTGAACGCCTCGCTTTGGCCCAGAATGGCGCTGCCCTGCGTGTAAGTCGCGAGCGTCGAGAACCGGTTCGAGAGCGTGTATTCGCCCAGGGCCGTTTGCTGCGGGGCGGCGCCAAGGTTGGTCGAATAGCTGAAATATAGGTTGCGGGAGAACTGCTGGCCAACTGTAAGGCGAGCCGCCGGGTTCGCGTTCGCGCCGATCACCGGATCGATCTGAAACCGGCTCAGTCCGAGCAATTGCTCGGTCGGGCGCGAGATCAACCCGGACGAGAGCAGCGAGGCGGCCGCGCCCACACTCGGATCGCGGCTGCCCAGCGTTCCGGGTTCGGAGCGCCCCGTGGTGATCAGCGCCAGAACCTCGTTGGGCGTCAATTGCGGCTCAGAGCGAAGAGTCAGATAGGAGTCGTCTACAGGGCCGCTCAGACCGATATTGACGTGATAGCCGTTGTAGTCGCCCTCCGCCTGCAGGTTGAGCAGCGGCTTCGCGCCGTTCGAAGGAAATTCGAGTGAGCCGGCGGTGATCTCTAGTCGCTGCCCGCGAAACCTCCAGGTCCCTCCGTCGACATTTATCAACCCGCTCGTGTCGGGGGCGGTAACGGGGCCGGTCAGTGTCAAGATCGCGGAGCCGACGGTGTTGATCTGATCGTTCTGAATGATCAGAGAATCGCGCGCCTCTACGCGCACGTCCAGCGCGATCGGTGGAATGTTGAGTTGGCCCGGCGACGCCGACGGCCCGGAGAAGCCTCCGAGTGAGATGGTCCCCCCATTGCCCAGGGCCACGTTGTCAATGTCGATGCTCGGATTGTATTCGGCTTGCGGGATCGTGACTTTGCCGCCGAGCGTCTGTCCCTCCGGCGTTCCGGCGAGCGTCAGACCGCCGTTGATGGTCGCAGTGACCTCTTGATAGGCCACCACCGCGTTGTCGACTTTGATGTTGTATAGCCACTCCTTCGGGCGCAGCCTGTCTAGCTTGATCGAGCCTTCGGCTTCGATATGCCCGTCGTTGGCGTCGGAGGTGAATTTTTCGAGCCTGATCTGGTCGCCAGCTAATGTAAACCGTCCAGTTCCGTTAGAGAAGAAGATAGGCGATTCGCCCATCGACAGCCCGAAACTGTTGACGTCAATCCTCCCTTGCGTTTTCGGGTCGTCGAAGGTCCCGGTCAAGCGCGCGTCTATTTCCGCCGATCCTGAAAGAACGAGGCCCTCGTGGAGCGCGGGCAGGCGGTCGAGGTTGACCGAGCCGGCGAGCGAGAAGTTCATCGCGGCCTGGTCGCGGACAGCCAGCGTCCCGCCGAAATTCAGATTGGCGCCTTCGCCCGTGACGCGCACGGGCGGGATTATGATCTGCGAGTTTTCGATCGTGATCATGGCGGGCGTTTCGATCTTGACCGGATTGTCCGCGACGAGTAGAGCCACGTCCATCAGCGTCACGGAGCCGCGCAGCCGGTCGAAGGTCGGCGAACCTTTCTCGTCCAGCGACGGCCCTTCGATTCGCAGACTGCCCGTGACCGCGCCCTTGAGGATCGGATTCAAGTCGGGGGCGAACGCGTCGACGAGCGGCGAGATGTCTACGTTGGCCAGATTGCTTTCAACCGTGACGGGGCGGCCCGGCGCGCGAAGCTCCACGCTGGCCTTAATCAGATCGGGTTTGCGCTCTGGTTGCGCCTTGCCGTTCGCGGCCAGAATGCCCGTGAGCAATAGGGCGTCGAGGCGCCCGCCGGCGCTGGTGTGCGCGGTCAACTTTAATTCGCCAGTGTCGCGCCCATTGACCTTCACGCCGCGGCCCTGCGCTGTCAGTTCGAGTTTCAATGTCTCCCAGTCGAGGTCGGTCTGTTTTCCAGTGACGACCCTGCCGCTGATCTGGAACTCGGCGTCGGCGCCGCCTTCGACGCGCGTCTCCTTCAACTCTAACGCCTCGGCGAAATTGGCGAGCGAAATCCGCTCGGCCTTGCCCCCGACTTTGAATGAATAGTCGTCGAGATTCATCGAGCCGCTCGCGGTCAGACGCTGCGGCGGCGTTTGAACTTCCAACTGTTCGAGCGTCGCGTTTTTGCCTTCGAATTTCACGCCGGCCGTGGCCAGTTGGACCTCACGGTCCGCGATCTTGCCGTTGACGAGATTGAGCCGGCCAGAGCCGACGGGCTTCGCGGGTAGCCCCGTAAGGTGGACTTCGCCCGAAACCGCGCCGCTAATGAATTGGTTTGCGCTCGGGCCTCCTGACGCGGCCAGAATCATTTCCAGGTTCATTCGATCGAGCGTCGCGTCGAGCCTGCCCGTATTCGCGTTCTGGTCGAGCGGCGCGGCGAATTCGAATTTTACGGACTCGCCGTTGGAAGCGGTGATCGATCCCTTCTCGACGCGCGCTTCGGACTGAGAAACGAAGATGTGACCGGCGAGCGAGCCGAGTATCGCGTCGCGCAGCCCGAATATCCCCGCCTTCACGTCGGCCTCGACGGAGGCCTTCTCGATCGGCCCTGTGACGCGGCCATCGAATTTGAAATCGCCTATGATCTGTGGCTCGTACCGTTCGATGTAGGATCGCGCGGTCTCGAACCCGCGGGCGATTTGAAGGAGATGCTCGGCCGAAGTCGAATTGAGAGAGACGCGGAGATCGGAATCGCCGTCTACAGAGAGCGAGCCATCGCCGATCAGCGTCGATCCTGAGGCCGCGAGTTTCAGTTGATCGATGTTGAACACGCCGTTGACGGCCTTGACCTCGACGTCGCCGGTAATCGGTATCGCCTCGGACGCCTCGTCCGATTTTCCATCGAAATGAGCCGCGATGCGGCCATTAAGGCTGCGCGGGTCAGCGCCGACGAAGCTCAGGTCGACTTCGCCCCTGATCTTGCCGGAGATCGGCAGTTCCCCCTTGTCCGGAAGGACGGCGAAGAGCGTCGTCGCAGATTTGGTCTCGACGTCTGCAAAACTTGCCTTCACTCTCTGGGCCGCGCCTGCGGTGAGCGGCAGAACATATTCGCCCGCCACAGTCCCGCCGAGGAGGGCGCCTTTGACGCCGCTCAGGGTGAGCGCCGCGTTGTCGAATGCGGCCACAGCTTCCGCGCCGGTGAATTGCGCCCCGCGAACCTCTCCTTCAGCGAGCTTCGCCGAGGCTTTGACCTCGTAGCGCGCGCCGCTGACCTTCGCGGCCAGATTGCTGAGCGACAGGTTATTGAACTTGCTCTGAGGCCCCTCGATCGCGCCGACGCTGACTTTGGGCGCGTTGATGGCCGTCTCTCCGCCGACCATTTCGCCCTTGAGGTCGTTGATGACGATCGCGTCGATTTTCACCGCATCGACCATCGCCGATCGCGCGTGAATCTGATCGCTCGCGAAAGCGATCCGATCGCCCTTGCCCGTCCCGGAGAAGGGAATCTTGGCGTCCGACAATTTTACGTCTGCGACGGAAGCCTCGACGCAACTCGCGCCGCCTTTGAAAGTGTAATTCGCGCCTTCGCCGTCAATGCGGCCATTGATCGCGGCCCCTCCTTTGAGGCCACGGTTCAAGGCCCCGTTCGACGCTAAGAGGCGCGACGCTTCGTCGAGCTTCACGCGCGAATCGAAATCGAAGCCGTAGCGCGGCGCGGCCCAGTCGTCGATTCGGCCCTTGGCCTTGACCTGCGCCACGTTCGATTCGAGGCTCAGACCTTCGACCTCGACGCCGTCTTTGGAGACGCGCGCCGTCAGATCGAGTTTGTCGAGGCGGCTTTCGCGGCCTGCGTAACTGGCGCGACCCGCGGCGCTGTTGAATCGCAAATTGACGACGTTCGGATTGTTGGCCTGCGGCTGGGCGGTCGCCTGAGCATCCTGGACGTCCGCCTCGATTCGCCGCGAAAGGTCTTTGAAGTGGATTGCGCCTCCGTCGATCGTCGCGATCGTGCGCCTCGTGTCGAGAGTGATCGCTTCCGATTCCGGCGCGACGTAGCGGACGCCGTCAAGGTTCGTCCGGCCCTGACGGTCGATCTCATAGTAGATATTCGGGTCTTCGACTTCGATTTTTTTGATGATGATCTCGCGGGTCGTCTCCAGCGCGAGAGGGTCTCTGATCTCGATCAGTGTGTCGAGGCGCCCGATCGTGGCCACAAGCTGGCCCGTCCGTTCGTTGTAGATTTTCAAATCGCGCAGCCGCGCCGTATCCGTGTCCCAGCTTATGCCGAAGCTCCCGATCTCCGCTCGCAAGCCGAATTCGCGGAGTTTGGATTTGATCTCTCGAGCGACGTAGTTATTGAAACTCTCGGATCGAATGTATACCCAGACGGCGAACGCAAGAGTCCCGACAATCAGGGTCGCGGCCGCGATTGTGAAGACGAGGCGTTTGAGCCGGCTTGGGCGCAGGATCGGCCAGATTTCCGCTGATGAAGTCAATTTCATGATCAGGACCAAAAGGGCAAAAAATGAATGCGACGGGGGGGAGCCTATTGTTTACAAAGTGGCTGCAATGTTCAAGCCGTCCAGCGACATGCTGTGTTTACAGGGGTTTTATGGGGCTGGCTCCTGATTCCTCTTTAACAGTTCATCTCATTTTCGATAGCGGCGTCTTGAGCGCCGCGAAATACTCTTCAGGCGTGTTGACGTTCACGAAGAGCAGTTCGGCGTCGCGCAGATGCGCGAAGTCGGCGAAGAAGACACGACGCGTTGAAATCCTCGAGTAGAGCAAATCGACCTTGAGTTCATTCGCCGCGAGCATCTGTGCGACCGTCGCTTCCAGCGATTGATCGTAGACCGCCGCGAGAGGCTGCGGGCGGTTCGACTGATCCAGCGGGACCGTGACGGCTTGCGGATTGCGGCCGAATTGCTGAGTGGCCGATTGCGGATTTTGGTTTTGATGAATATCGCGGATGAATGACAGGAACTCAGTTGTGATGAACGGAAGGTCACAGGCCAGGATCAACGCCGATGCGCCGGCTCCGCAATGCGCGAGCGCCGTGTGAATTCCGCCGAGCGGTCCGAGGTGTTCATGCAGATCGAAGATCAACCTCGCCTCGCAGGACTCGGCCAGCTTCTCATACCGCTCGATTTGCGGATTGGCGGCGTTGACGATTATCCCCAAACGACCGGCGACCGGCCTGGCCGCGGCGATCACCCGCTCGATCATCGTGACGCCTTCAATCTCCAGCCAGGCCTTGTCTCGATTCATTCGCGAACTTCGGCCGCCGGCCTGAATGAACCCTTTGATGGCGGATTGCGGATTGCGGATTGCAAATTGCGGATTGGGAGTTGCGGATTGTTGTCCAGTATCCATGGTGTTTTACCGTTTTTGCGGCGCGCTGCGCGCCAAATTATGTGATTGACCTTATCTCGACGTGTTTTTCCGCAATCCGCAATCCGCATCTCCGCAATTTGGCCACAATCCGCAATCGCTTATGCTATATTTCCCGCCGAGGTTGCATTATCCGCAATTGGCGAGTTCCAGATCAAAGAGGTGGCGAATTATGAAGAGAATGGTGACGCTGATTTCCCTGATTATTTTGGCGGCGGTTAGCGCCCTGGCTCAATCAGTTTCCAAAACGGGGCAGGGCCAAACGGGGCAGGATAGGCCGTCAAAGACCGAATTTTTCCCCGTCGACCAGGTCAAACCTGGAATGCGCGCGGTCGGGTACACAGTCTTTTCCGGCTCAGAGCCTAAAAAGTTCGAGGTCGAGATTCTCGGCGTGCTGAAAGGGTTCCCGAGTCCGCAGCAGAACGCCATAGTGTCGCGGCTGCTCGGCGACGAACTCTATCATACGGGGGTCTTTCAGGGGATGAGCGGAAGCCCAGTCTACATTGACGGAAAACTGCTCGGCGCGGTCGCGTTCGGCTATCAGTTCGCCAAAGACCCGATTGCGGGCATCATGCCGATTCAATACATGGTCGATGTCTTCGAGGAGAAGCAGGGGGGCGACGGCAAAGGACAAAGGTCGGGGCAACCGGGGCGCCCAGGGCAACCCCGCCATGTCTCGTTCTCGGAAATTTCATTTAACGAGAACTCGCGCGAGTTCGCCGATTTCGTGAAGAGCGTGAGCGGCGCGGGCAATTCCGGCGCGCAGGCCGTGAGCGGTCCTTCCGGAAGCTTGGCAAATGGCCAGGTTCTGACGCCGATCGCCACTCCACTGGCGATCACGGGCGTGGCGCCGGACGTGGTCGCGCGATTCGCGCCGATCTTTCAATCTTTGGGCTTCGCGCCGGTGGCGGGCGCCGGTGGCGCGGCGGAAATATCCGAATTGAAGCAGGCGGACGAGAATACGCTGAAACCGGGCTCGACGATACTCGTGCCGCTGGTGCGCGGTGATTACTCGCTGGCCGCCGCCGGGACCGTGACTTATCGCGATGGCGCCCGCATCTACGCTTTCGGCCACCCTTTCCTTTCACTCGGCGTCTCGGAATTCCCGATGCACGAAGGCGAGGTCGTGACTGTGATGTCGTCTAGCGCGACTTCGTTCAAGATGAGCGTTCCGACGGCAATGGTCGGAACGCTGCGCGGAGACCGCTCGACGGGCGTTTACGGCGAGCTCGGGGTGGCGCCACGAATGATCCCGGTCGAGGTCAATCTGAAAACTAGCCGGGGCGAAGATCGAAAATATCAATTCGATGTGGTCGCCGACCGTTTTCTGACGCCGCTTCTGCTGCAGATGACCATGCTCTCGACCATCGCCTCGACCGAACGCACAATCGGCGATTCGACTCTCCAGATTCGCGGGCGGATCAAACTCAAGGGGCTACCGGACGTGGAGATCGAGAACCGCCTGTCATCCTCCCTCAACGTTCCGCTGGCCGCGGCGTTCGCCACATCGCAACCGATCAGCGCTATCTTCAACAGCGGCTTCAAAGACCTGCAGTTCGAGAAGCTGGTTTATGACATAACGTCGCGCGACGCGCGCAGCACGGGACAGCTCGACCATCTTTGGATCAACGACACGGACGTCAGGCCCGGCGAGAAGATCGAGATTCAGGCCTTCGCCCGCACCGACGGCGGCGGCGAATATGTAGAGCGCATACCGGTGGAGATCCCGAAGGACGCGCCCAGGGGGCAGTTGCAGATCGTCGTCGGAGACGGCGGCTCGATTCAGGCGCTGGAGCCCCGCTCCGGGTTCACGCCGAAATCGCTCGATCAACTGGTGCGCGAGCTGAACAAGATTCGCAAATCGGACCGGCTCTACGTCCGGCTGGCCCGCGCCGAGAGCGGCGCCGTCATCAAGAATGAAGAGATGCCGAGCCTCCCGCCGTCAGTCCTCGCGACGCTCGGCTCCGACCGCACGATCGGCGGTTATTCGCTGACGCGTTCGGCCACGATTTTTGAACAAGAAATCGCGCCGGCGGAGTTCGTGATTTCCGGACAGAGAACGTTGACCGTCAACGTAGTCAATCCATAAAGAATTCTGGCCACGAATGAACACGAATTTTCACGAATGGGAAAAACAAGGTGAGCAAACGACGGATCAGGTGGATTCGTGAAAATTCGCGTTCATTCGTGGCCAGATCATCAAATAAAGACAATTTCAAACTCTCATGCGTAAAACCTTCCTTGTTTTCTTATCCTTCTTATCCATTTCATTTTGGATCGTTTCAGTTTCCGCCGGCGGCCCGGTTTTCTGGCGCGTCAACACGCGCGCCGAAATCGAAAAAGGCGACGCCCGCGGCGTTTCGATCGCCGACAACGGCGCGCTCACACTGGCGCCCGCGTTGATCGAGGTCTTCGACACCAAACAGGCTTATATCTGGTCAGCCGCCGCAGATAAGGCGGGCAATATCTATCTGGGCACGGGGCACGAAGGGCGCGTCTTCAAAGTCGATCCGTCGGGCAAGGGGACACTGCTCTATAAAACTTCCGAGCTCGACGTGATGGCGCTGGCCGTCGACGCGCAGGGCAATGTTTACGCGGGCACGGCGCCGGACGGCAAGGTATATCGCATTGCGCCGGGCGGCGAAGCGAAGGTCTTCTTCGAGCCGAAAACGAAATACATCTGGTCGCTGGCCTTCGACGGGCAGGGGCGATTGCTCGTGGGGACGGGCGACAAGGGAGTGGTCTATCGCGTTAACGCCGATGGGAACGGCGCGCCGTTCGTCAACACTTCGCAAACCAATATCACCGCGCTGCGGGTCGCTTCATCGGGGGCCATCATCGCCGGAACCGATCCGGGCGGGCTTGTGCTGCGGATTTCGCCAGAAGGTAAGGTCTTCACGCTCTTCGATTCGTCGCAGCGCGAGATACGCGACCTTGCGCTGGGGCGCAATGATGAAATCTACGCGCTGGCGCTGGCCGAATCGGCGGGGAGCGGCGCGACAAACACCGCTCCGGCAGGCGCTTCCGCTACGCCCCCGGCGCCTCAGGCCCCCTCCGGCGAGGACGGCGGCGTAACCATCACGATCAGCGACCTGCAGGTGGTCGACTCTTCGAGCGCGACCTCTCCGGCTTCTTCATCAGCCAGCGGTCAAATGAAGAGCGCCGTCTACCGGCTCGACGCCAACGGATTGAGCGATCTGGTCTGGGATTCCAAAGACGCCGTAGCGTTCTCGCTCGCCGCCGACGGCGGTGGACGGGTGCTGGTCGGCACTGGACAGAAAGGGCGAATCTATCAGGCGTCCCCGGGCGAGAAGCCGGCGCTGATAGCCCAGACTTCCGAGGCGCAGACTTCAAGGCTCATTCGCGCAGGCGCCGGAGGCGATCAGCTTTTCGCCGCAGCGTCGAATCTGGGCAAGCTCTTCAGACTGTCGAACGAAACGGCGGCGAGCGGGACCTATACTTCATCGGTGCGCGACGCGCAGGCTTCGGCGACCTGGGGGCGTCTCTCGTGGGTGGGCGAAGGCGCAATCGAAATGCAGACTCGCAGCGGCAATACCAGCAATCCCGATTCGACCTGGAGCGACTGGTCGGCGGCCGGCGCCAGTCCCGATGGCGACGCGATCAAAAGTCCTCCGGCGCGCTTCATTCAATGGCGCGCGACATTGAAGAGGGCGCCCAATTCTCCGTCGCCGCGTCTGCGCGAAGTCACTGTCTCATACCTGCCGCGCAATGTCGCGCCGAAGATCAATTCGGTCACCGTCCTGCCTGCCGGCGTGTCGCTGCAAGCCCTGCCGCAACAGCAGCCCGACGTCGGCGCCGATCAGGCCGGACTCGATCCTTCTATTCTCGGCGCGGTGGCGCAGATTCCGCCCCGCCGGGTCTTCCAGCGCGGAGCGATTTCGCTGCAATGGCAGGCCGAGGATAAGAACGGCGACACGATCGAATACTCGGTATACTACCGTGAAGCGTCCAATAGCGTTGGCGCCGGCGGCGATTTCTATCCGCTCAAGACCGGCTTGCGCGAAAACTATTACACCGTTGACCCCAACGCGCTGCCCGACGGACGGTATGTATTCAAGGTCGTCGCGTCGGATGAGGCGTCGAACCCGGCCGGGCAATCGCTCAAGGACGAACAGGAGACCGAGCCGGTCGAGCTGGACAACACGCCGCCGGTAGTCGCCGCCGACGCGCCGCGCGTCAACGGCTCGAACGTCGAGGTTATTTTCCGGGCCGTTGACGCGACCTCGATTATTCGCCGCGCGGAATACCAGGTTGACGGCGGCCCGTGGAAGACGATCTTTCCGGTTGATGGCATCGCCGATTCAAAACGCGAGGAGTTCCGCGTGGCGGTTGTATTGGCTGACAAGAAGCCGCATGTCATCGCATTGCGCGCGTTCGACGCGAACGCGAATGTCGGAGGCGCGCAGGCGACTGTAAAATGAATCCAGCCACAGTGGAGGGAAACGCCATGATCGATCTCGGTTCAATGACTGACAAATTTTCCGAGGCCGGGCAGCAGGTGTTGCGCCGCGCTATAGAGGTGTCGAAGAGCCACGACCATAACTTTCTCTCCTTGTTACACATCTTAGCCGCGCTGAGCGAAGTCGAGAGCGCGCTTTTCGCTGAAACGATGGGGTCAATCGGCGTAGACCCGCACACAGTAAAAAGCGTACTAAATCAGGAACTGTCCGAAAGCCCCATCCACGTTGGGCGCAAGATGGCCATTCCCGAACCGACTCGTGACCTCTTCAACCGGGCGCTCAGGCGCGCTCGCACTAGGGGCCGTCAGCAAATCGAGTCCTACGATATGTTCGCCACACTCTTCACAGACCTCAATAGCACGCCCGCTGAAATTATGCGCCGCCTCGGAGCCGATCCGGCCATGGTCACTGACGCGATCTCTCTTCCCGTCCGCACGCGCGAAATGCAGATTTATTCGCTCCGCAGCCATATGAAAGGACGTGGTATGCGGACATTCAAGTTATCAGAACTCACTCCGGATTCGCTCAACCAAATTGCAACGATCAAGGAGAAGGGCTTGACGCCGGGCATCTGGGACAAGATGGACCTTAGCCTGACCGAACAAGAACGGCGGCAGGTCGATGCCGTCATCTCTTCTCTTCTGAATAAGGCGGTCGTCCAGATGAATGAAGCCACGATCTGGTCGCGGGCGATCTATCCTTTACTGCTTCTGGCGGAACAAGGCAAACTCGAGGCGTGGGCGCAACTGCCTTTGAAGGCGCAATATCCGGGATTCGGAATGGAGGGTATTGCAGATGGGGTAGTGGGGCATAACATCTCAGGGTTGGCTAAGTCTTTCTGCCTTGTCGTGGTCCAGGTAAAGCACGATCCTGATGTGCAGGATCCACTGATTAAGCTCTACGGAGCGATGCTGGCGGCCGCCAGGTTGAACTGGGCGCAGGATAATCGGGCTACGCAGGAGATATACGGTTGCTACACCATTGCCGATAGCTGGATCTTTGTACATGGACTGGTCGTTGATTTTGAGGCTCCGCGCCCTACGATGACGGTGGCTTTGTCGCGCGCGTATTCGGCGACGATCGAAGCCGAGACCATAATTCGCATCCTCAAATGCATCACCAGCAAATATGCGGAAGGGGTGGCTGACCTCGCCTGAAGCGCGTAAAGATTGCGTAAAGGTGATAATGATATACGCCCACCTCTAATCACATTCTGACTTTCGGACTAAGAGAGTGTCGCCGCTTCCTGACCCTACCTCATTTCGCGCTCGATCAGTTATGTGGCCGAAAACGACTATTTATGAGTCTTGTGACAAGTAGGCTGTGATTTGACGCGCAAGATATGAGTAATCAGACGTTCTCTTGCTTTGGCGTTCGATTCAATTCCCAATCAGTGGCCGAACATTCGATTATCGATTAACAAAGAAAGCGAGAGACGAGTACCATGATCACTACGAGATCTCTACTCACCGCCTTTTTACTGGCGCCTCTGTGCGCGTTGACCGCAATGGCGCAAGCCAAGCCAAATTTCACTGGAACATGGAATCTGAATCAGCAAAAGAGCAAGAGCTCAGATAGCATTACCATCGAGTTCAATCAAAAAGATAACAATCTCACCGAAGCCTTCAATGCTGGACATGGTGGCGAGCTCGAAGCCAAATACACCATCGATGGCAAAGAAAGTGAAGTGTCGACCGGCGACGCGACGATCAAAGCCACCGCTAAATGGGATGGCGATGCGCTCGTCATTGACTTTAGAGGACCTGAGGAGGGCCGGTATTTTGTCCGCAAGCTAACGCTCTCAGCCGACGGCAAGACAATGACCATCAACCTCAAGCACAGCCTGCCTAATGGCGGAATGGCCGAGAAGATCTGGGTTTTTGAAAAGCAATGATCTCAGTTTTCCTGGCGCTTTTTTAAAGAGGAAGCAAAGAGGGCAAAAATCTCTTTTTTGTCTATGGATCGCTTTCTTGAGGGCCTCGATGACCAACTCCGCTGTCATTGAATCGGCGACTTGCCATCCGACGATCTTGCGCGAAAACAGGTCCATCCAGGTCGCCAAATAGTCCCAGAGCGACGTATTCGACCACATTGCCGCTTTCAACAATGATGATTTGAACTTGGAGGGCAATGGTGAGCCAGAAAAACTCGGGACCATAACACGCATTTGAAAACCGATCTAAGCCTTGGATAATTCTTGGCCAACACTCAGTCCAGTCTATAACTCACGCAACATGAATGATTTAGCAGCCAATGCGAATAGCTTGAAAAATGTTCGACAAGATTCTTGACAATAAGAGACTCAGGTTTTATATTGCGTCTGTCCTCAAGGCTTGAGGACAGACGCAATGGAATTAAGCAGAGAGATAAGGAAAGGGAAACGATCAACCATTAACCAACGTGAATGACTAAGGAGGAACAGCATATGTCACAGCATATGTCATGGATGATCAAACGAGATCCGTTTAGCGAATTGCGAAACATTCAGGAAGATTTCAACCGCATCTTCAGTTCGACATTGCCCCGATTTTTCAGTGGCGAGGAAGGTTTGTTAGGCGGGAATTGGGCGCCGAACGTGGACATTTACGAGGACCAGAACTCGATCACACTCGAAGCCGACCTGCCGGGGCTGAAGCCGGGCGATTTCAATCTTTCGATTGAGAATTACAGACTCACTCTGAGCGGTGAACGCAAGTTCGAGAATGAGAAGACGGGCGACAACTGGCGCCGGGTCGAGCGCAGCTACGGCAGCTTCACCCGCGCGTTCAGCCTGCCTTCGACTGTCAATGTCGACGCGGTGAACGCCGAGTTCAAAGACGGCGTGTTGCGCGTGACGCTGCCTAAGAAGGAGGAGGTCAAGGCCCGTCAGATTCAGGTGACGGTCACTGACGCCAAGGGCGCGAAGGCGGCTGAAGCCAAGTAAGACAGAGGGCAGTGGGTAGTGGGCGGCTCTGCCGGCTATCCACTATCCACTACTCACTATCCACTATCCACTATCCACTATCCACTATCCACTGCCCACTGCCCGAGGAAGAGATGCGATTAGACAAGTTCACATTGAAAGCGCAGGAGGCGATTGAGTCAGCCGTCGCTTCGGCCGAGAAGCAGAACCATCAGCAGGTGGAGCCTGAGCACATTTTGGCCGCGATGATCGAGCAGTCCGAAGGCGTGACGCGTCCGATGCTGGGTCGCGTCGGGGTCAACCTTCAGGCCATTCTGTCGGATCTCGACGCGGCGATCAAGAAATTTCCGCAGGTCAGCGGGACGGGGCAGCGATATTACGGCAATCGCGCGACGGACGCTTTCAACAGGGCGCAGAAAGAGGCCGACAGGTTCAAGGACGATTACATCTCTACCGACAGCCTGCTCCTGGCCATGGCCGAAGACAAGCAGGAAGCGGGGCGCATCCTGCGCACGCACGGCGTCGAGCGCAAGGCTTTGATGAAGGTCATCGAGGAGATGCGCGCTGGCGCCCGCGTTACGACGCAGAACGCCGAGGAAACCTTTCAGGCGCTCTCGAAATACTCGCGCGATCTGACGGAGCTTGCGCGGAAGGGCAAACTCGACCCGGTCATCGGGCGAGACGACGAGATTCGCCGGACGATCCAGGTGCTATCACGCCGGACGAAGAACAATCCGGTGCTGATCGGCGAGCCCGGCGTCGGCAAAACCGCCATCGTCGAGGGCCTTGCGCAGCGCATCGTCTCGGGCGACGTGCCAGAAACATTGAAGAACAAACGCCTGGTCGGACTTGACCTTGGCGCGATGCTGGCCGGGGCAAAATACCGCGGCGAGTTCGAGGAGCGGTTAAAGGCCGTCTTACGCGAGATCGAAAAATCCAACGGCCAGATCATCTGCTTCATTGACGAGTTGCACACGCTGGTCGGCGCGGGCTCGGCCGAGGGCGCGGTGGACGCGTCGAACATGCTCAAGCCCGCCCTGGCGCGCGGCGAGCTGCGTTGCGTCGGCGCGACGACGCTCAACGAGTATCAGAAATACCTCGAGAAGGACAAGGCGCTCGAACGCCGGTTCCAGCAAGTTTACATCGGCGAGCCGAACGTCGAGGACACGATCGCCATCCTACGCGGCTTGAAAGACAAATACGAGACGCACCACGGAGTGCGCATCAAAGACACGTCGATTGTAGCCGCCGCCACACTCTCGAACCGCTATATCACCGACCGCTTCCTGCCCGACAAGGCGATTGACCTGATCGATGAGGCCGCTTCAAAGCTGCGCATCGAGATCGACAGCTTGCCGACCGAGATTGACGAGGTCGAGCGCGAGATCATTCAGCGCGAGATCGAGCGGCAGGCGCTGATGCGCGAAGATGACCCGGTCTCGCGCGAGCGTCTGGCCAGGGTCGAGAAAGAGGTCGCCGACCTGAAAGAGAAATCGGGCGCGATGAAGGCCAAGTGGCAATCGGAGAAAGAGGTCATCGAACGCATCCGCGCGGCCAAAGGAGAGATCGAGCGGTTGAAGGTCGAGGCCGAACAATTCGAGCGCGCGGGCGATTACGGCAAGGTGGCAGAAATCCGCTACGGCCGTATGGCCGAGCTGCAAAAACAGTTCGACGCTGATCAGGGGAGGCTGGCCGAGTTGCAAAACTCGGGCCGGACGCTGAAGGAGGAAGTCACGGAAGAAGACGTCGCCGAAGTGGTGGCGCGGTGGACAGGCGTCCCGGTCTCGAAGATGCTCGAAGGCGAAATGCAGAAGCTGACTCGCATGGAGGGAGGTCTCGGGCGGCGCGTGATTGGTCAGGACGACGCGCTCTTCGCCGTCTCCAACGCCGTCCGTCGCGCCCGCGCCGGGTTGCAGGACCCGAAGCGACCGATCGGTTCGTTCATTTTCCTGGGCCCGACCGGAGTGGGCAAGACCGAAACCGCGCGGGCGTTGGCCGAATTCCTCTTCGACGATGAGCGCGCCATGGTGCGGCTCGACATGTCGGAGTTTATGGAGAAGCATTCGGTCGCGCGGCTGATCGGCGCGCCTCCGGGCTATGTCGGCTACGACGAGGGCGGACATCTGACCGAGGCGGTTCGCCGCCGGCCTTATTCGGTCGTCCTCTTCGACGAGATCGAGAAGGCGCATCCCGACGTCTTCAACGTCCTGCTGCAGGTCCTGGACGACGGGCGGTTGACCGACGGCAAGGGCCGCACGGTGGATTTCAAAAACACCGTCATCATCATGACCTCGAACATCGGGTCGCGCGACATCCAACAATGGCAGGGCGACGAGAACGCGATGCGCTCGCGAGTGATGGACCAGTTGCGCGCGGAATTCAGGCCGGAATTCCTCAATCGCGTCGACGACGTGATCATTTTCAAGAGCCTCGGAATCGAGCAACTGCGCCGGATCATCGAGATTCAGCTCGAATCGCTGCGGCGCATGCTGGAAGAGCGCAAGATCGCTCTCACGATCGACGGGTCGGCCGAAGAACTTCTAGCGCGCGAAGGCTTCGATCCGGTCTATGGCGCGCGTCCTCTGAAACGCGCCATTCAGAATCTGATTCAGAACCCGCTGGCGATGAAACTCCTCAGCGGCGAAATCAAGCCCAATGAGGCGATTGTCATCAGAGGCGATCTCGATCAAGGACGAATGGTATTTGTGGAGGGGTAGCAGGACTGGGCGACTGGGTGAGTGAAGACGCGCCGCGCACCCCATCCTCCTTGTCGTACCGTCGCCTCATCCTCCCGTCGCCCCGTCGCGATCTCTTTATTGCAACATCCTGATTGCGGTGATAGATTGGCTATACGAAATCATCAAGCCAAGCTTGGCGATAATGAAAGGTTATTACTAGTGTTATGAATTCCAACTTGAGTAATCAGGAGAAAGGTCACAGCGCGGCCGAAGCGCATGAAAGCGGAACTCAGCCCGCGGGAAAAACGACTGATCAAGGAGCCGAACCGGAATTGATAGTAACCGATAAACGCCGTGTCACGGCCGATGGAGAGGCCATCGAGCGTGAGCAGGACTTTCAGAAAGACTTGGCGAACGAGCAGGTCGAAGTCCAGACCGAAGTCGAACAACTTCGAGCCAGATTGAAAGAGACGGAAGAGAAACGCATCGAGGCCGAACGTCAGGTGCGCGATTTCGCGGATCGCTTCCGCAACGCGCAGGCGCAACTGAGAGCCGAGACCGACGAGCAGCGCGCCCGCCTGCAGCGGACTTTCGACCAGAAACTGGAGACGGCGCGCGGCGACGTCGTAGCCGGGCTGCTTGATACTCTGGACAATCTCAAGCGCGCGGTCGCGGCGGCTGAAAAGAGCGATAATAAGAATAATGACTTCATTGCGCTGTTGGATGGGGTACGCGCCACAGCCAACATGTTCGAAGCCAAGATGCAGAGCCTGGGGTTGAGCGCGGTGCCCTCCACCGGAGAGGAGTTCAACCCCGAAGTTCACGAAGCGGTGGAAATAGTCCCGGTTACGAAAGACGAGGACAACCGGGTGATCGAAGAGTTTCAAACAGGATACAGGTTCGGCGCCCGCCTGTTGCGTCCGGCGCGTGTGCGCGTGGGCCGGGCGAATGAATAGCAAACATATCCACGAAGAGGATCGAGGATCGGGGATCGAGGATCGGGGATCGAGGATAGAAGATCGAGGATAGAAGATCGAGGACGTGAAGATTGCTATCCGCTATCCGTTATCCTCGGTTCTTCGTGTGGCTTCGTGGATAAATAAATGTGAAAGGACAACAAGTGGCAAAAGAATTGAGATTCAGAGAGGACGCCCGGAAAGCGATGCTCGAAGGCGTGAACATTCTCGCCAACGCCGTGCGCGTGACCTTGGGACCGCGCGGGCGGAACGTGGTGCTCGGTAAAAAATTCGGCGCGCCGGTGATTACTAAAGACGGAGTGACCGTGGCGAAGGAGATCGAGCTTAAAGACAACTACCAGAACATGGGCGCGCAGATGGTGCGCGAAGTCGCGTCGAAGACCAACGATCTGGCGGGCGACGGCACGACCACCGCGACCGTGCTGGCGCAGGCGATCTTCCGCGAGGGGTTCAAGAACGTCACGGCGGGCGCTAACCCAATGCGTCTCAAGCGCGGCATCGAGCAGGGCGTCGAGGCCGCCGTCGCCGAGATCGAACGGATGTCGAAGAAGGTCAAGGACAGGGAAGACCTGGCCAACGTAGGCGCGGTCGCCGCCAACGGAGACCGGGTGATCGGCGATCTGCTCGCCGAGGCGATGGAGAAGGTCGGCAAAGACGGCGTCGTGACGGTCGAAGAGGCCAAGACGATCGAGACCTCGCTCGACGTCGTCGAGGGGATGCAATTCGACCGAGGCTACATCTCGTCCTATTTCGCCACCAACCCCGATAAGATGGAAGCGGTTCTCGAAGAGCCGCTGATCCTGTTGCACGAGAAGAAAATCTCTTCGATGCACGACGTCTTTCCCATCTTGCAGCAAGCCGCTCAGGCGGGGCGCAGCCTGCTGATTGTCGCCGAGGATGTCGATGCCGAAGCGCTCTCGACTCTGGTCGTCAACAAATTGCGAGGGGCGTTGAAGGTCGCGGCGGTCAAGGCGCCGGCCTTCGGCGACCGCCGCAAAGCGATGCTCGAAGACCTCGCCGTCCTGACCGGCGGCCGCGTGATCAGCGAAGACATCGGCGTCAGACTCGAAAGCGTCACGCTCGACGACCTGGGTGAAGCCACGAAAGTAATCGTCGACAAAGACAACACCACGATCATAGAGGGCGCGGGCCGGAAGACGGCCCTTCAAGGGCGCATCGCCACGATCCGCAAACAGATCGAGGAGACAACCTCTGATTACGACCGCGAGAAACTGCAGGAGCGACTGGCCAAACTCGCCGGCGGCGTAGCGGTGATCAAGGTTGGCGCCGCCACCGAGATCGAGATGAAAGAGAAGAAGATGCGCGTTGAGGACGCCTTGCACGCGACCAAGGCCGCGGCCCAGGAAGGCGTTGTGCCGGGCGGCGGCGTGGCGTTGTTGCGCGCGTCGAAATCGCTCGGCTCTCTCGAAGTCGAGGGCGACGAGAAGACCGGCCTCGAAATTCTGCGACGCGCGATGGAAGAGCCCCTTCGCCGCATCGCCGAGAACGCCGGGCATGACGGCTCATTGATCGTAGGCAAGGTTCGCGCCGAGAAGAAGAATGTCGGCTACAACGCGGCGACCCGCCAGATCGAAGACCTGCTCGAAGCGGGCATCATCGATCCGGCAAAAGTCGTCCGCGCCGCGCTGCAGAACGCGGCTTCGATCGCGGGCCTGTTGCTCACGACCGACGCCGCCGTCGCGGAACTGCCCGAAAAAGCGGCGTTCGCGCCGGGCGGAGATCACGATTAAAATGGTTGATGATTGGCGCCTGAGTAGTTAGTGGTTGGTTAAAGTTGATTAGCAAATAGCCGGGCGTTAACCAACCACCAACTACCAACTACCAACCACTCAGGCGCCAATCACCAGCCTCCTTGACATGACGATGGCGCTCCGATAGCTTAGACACTCTGAGATCAATCTCTCGAAGTTTTCAGGCGCCAGAGAGAAAAATGGCGCCGCAAGTGGAGCGTGGAAATCAAGTCGATCAATTAAAGATAAGAGCAGGAGCAAGATGCGACACTCGGCCCGGCAGGCCGTGATTAGAAGAAGTATCTAAACTGGAGTGAAAGACCGTGATTGACCTTGGTTCAATGACTGATAAATTTTCCGAGACGGGGCAGAAAGTTGTCCGCCGCGCCATCGAAGTATCGAAGAGCCGCGATCACAACTTCCTCTCTGTAGTCCACCTCTTCACGGCGCTGGGTGAAATCGAAACCGCGCTGTTCAGCGAGACGATGCAGGCGGTCGGCATTGACCCGCACTCGGTCACGCGTCTGCTCGAACAGGAACTTGCCAAAAGCCCCATCCACGTGGGGCGCAAGATGGCCATCCCCGAACCGACTCGTGATCTCTTCAACCGAGCGTTGAGACGCGCGCGTTCGCAGGGGCGCCAGACAATAGAGTCTTACGACCTTTTCGCCACGCTCTTCACCGACCAGAACGGCGTGCCCGCCGAGATTCTGCGGCGGCTGGGCGTCGATCCGGGCGAGGCCACCGAGACGATCTCTCAACGCGTCCGCACGCGCGAAGAGCAGACCGAATCGCTCCGCAAGAAGTACGAGCTTCCGCCTTACCTCAAGCATTTCGGCGTCTCGCTCAACAAGCTCGCGCGGCAGGATAAACTGCCGCCGATCATCGGGCGTGAGCGCGAGATTCAACAGATGATCGAAGTCCTCTGCCACCGCGAGCGCGCAAATTCGCCGATGCTGGTGGGGGAATCGGGCGTTGGCAAGACCGCCGTCGTCGAAGGACTCGCGCGCATGATCGAACTGGACCCGCAGAAAGTCCCGGCGCGGTTGCGCAGCTCGCACATCGTACAGTTGCAGATGTCCGGCATCGTCGCCGGCACGATGCTTCGCGGGATGTTCGAGGAGCGGCTGCAAGGGATCATCCAGGAGGTAAAAGAGAGGAGCGACCTCATCCTCTTTGTTGACGAGGCGCACACGATCATCGGCGCGGGTTCGGCCCTCGGGGCGTCGTCCGACGCGGCCAATATGTTCAAAGGCGCGCTGGCGCGCGGCGAAATCCGCATAATCGGCGCGACCACGCTGACCGAGTATAAGGAATACATCGCCGAAGACGAGGCGCTTGCCCGCCGCTTCCGGCTGGTCAAGGTCGACGAACCGACCCTTAGCGAGACCCGGCAGATTTTGCAGGGCATTCGTTCGCGCCTGGAGAAGAACTACTCGGTGCAGATCACCGACGCGGCGATCGAGACCGCGCTCGAAATGGCCCCGCGCTACATCCGCAACCTCCACATGCCGGACAAGGTCATCGGCTGGCTCGACACCGCTTCAGTGAAAGTCGAGATCAACGAGCCGAACGCGATGCAGGTCAGGCCCGAACACATCATTGACGTGATCTCGCAAGAGTCGCGCATCCCGCGCGACCTGATTTTCCGCGACACTACCGACCGCTTCAAAGACCTCGAGGAGTTGCTGGGCCGCCGCGTCATCGGCCAGAAAGAGGCCGTCAAAGCCGTCGCCCAGCGTCTGCGGTTGAACAAAGGCCCTCTCAAGGAAAACTTCTACAAGCCCGACGGCGTGTTGCTCTTCCTGGGGCCGACTGGCGTCGGCAAGACCGAACTGGCGAAGTCAGTGGCCGAAGCGATGTTCGGCGACGAAGAGAAGATGGTCCGAATCGATATGAGCGAATATCAGGACGGAACCATCGCCATCGAAAAACTTATAGGCATGCCGCGCGGCATCGTCGGTTCGGAGCGCGGCGGCATTCTGACCGAACGCCTGCGCGAGAATCCCTACACCGTGTTGCTGCTCGACGAGGTCGAAAAAGCGTCGCCCTACCTGCTCAATCTCTTCTTGCAGGCTTTCGACGAAGGTTGGTTGACCGACGGGCGCGGCAGGAAAGTTTACCTCTCCGACGCGATCATCATCATGACCTCGAACCTCGGCTCCGAGAATTTCAAGAAGTACATGAAACCTCTCGGATTCGGGCAAAAGACCACGGCCGACATCAACGAGATCAAGCGCGCGGTCATGCAGGCTGCTGAGACCCGATTCTCACCCGAGTTCCGCAACCGCATCGATGAGATCGTGATCTTCTCGCCGCTGACCCAGGACGAAGTCAAACAGATCGCCCAACTCTACCTGTCCGCCATTCAGCGCCAGATGGCTCGCCAGGGCAAGCGCCTGACCATCACCGAAGCCGCCATCAATCGCCTGGTCGAGCAGGGATTCAGCCCGGCTTACGGCGCGCGCTTCCTCAAACGCACTATCGACGAAAAAGTCAAACTGACGATCACCAACCTCTGGAAAGCCTTCACCGGCTTCGTTGTGGATCTCGTTGACGGCGAGGTCGACATTCGCGGCGAGTAAGATTCGGGCATCAACTTCTCAACGCAAAGGGACAAAGGATCGAAGGGGCAAAGGTAGGAGAAGGGAGGAAACAACTCCTCCCTTATCTTTGCCCCTTCGATCCTTTGTCCCTTTGCGTTGAGAAAGCCAGAGCAATTATGTTTTCCGATAGACTCAAATGGAGCCTGGAACCGAGCCGGTTCGCTCGGTTGATCGAAGAGAAGAAGAGAACCGGCGCGCGAATCCTCGATCTGACCGAATCGAATCCGACGCGGGCCGGCTTCGAATATCCGTCTGAAGAGATTCTAGGCGCGCTCGCCCGGGCGCCGGCGATGCTTTACGAACCCGCGCCGCGCGGATTGCCAGTTGCGCGCGAGGCGGTTGCGGGTTATTACGCCGAACGCGGATTCGGCGTCGACCCCGAACGAATTCATCTGACCTCCAGCACGAGCGAAGCCTATTCTTTCCTCTTCAAACTGCTCGCCGACCAGGGAGAATCGGTTCTGGTTCCGCAGCCCAGTTATCCGCTGTTTGAATTCCTCGCCGCGCTCGAGGGCGTCGAATTGCGACCTTATGAGTTGCATTACGTTCACACGGCGGGATGGCGAATTGATTTCGATTCGGTCGAGAAAGCCATCGCGCCGAACACTCGGGCGATCATCCTGGTCAGCCCCAACAATCCCACAGGCTCCTTCACCAAGCTGCGCGAGGTCGAACGGTTGAACGCCATTTGCGCGCGACACGAGCTGGCTCTGATTGCGGATGAAGTCTTCGGCGATTACGGATTCGGAGACGACGAGAGCCGCGCCGGATCGCTGGTCTCGAACGCCTCCGGGCTGACTTTTGTGATGAGCGGATTGTCGAAGATTCTGGCGTTGCCGCAGATGAAGCTGGGATGGATCGTGACCAACGGCCCGGTGGGTTTGCGCGAAGAGGCGATTGAGCGGCTCGATTTTATCGCGGACACGTTTCTCTCGGTGGCCGCGCCAGTCCAGCATTCCGCGCCGGCATGGTTGCGATTGCGCCGATCAATGCAGGCTCAGATCCTGAATCGCGTTCTCGCCAACCTGAATTGGTTGCGCGTTGTGGTCGAAGGATCGCCGCTTCGGGCGCTGAGCGTGGAAGGAGGGTGGTATGCGACGCTGGAGCTGCCGCGCCAGTTTACGGAAGAGGAGTGGGCGATGGCGCTACTGGAAAAAGACGATGTGCTGGCGCATCCCGGCTACTTCTTCGATTTCCCGCGCGAAGCTTTTCTTATTCTGAGCCTGCTGCCGCGCGCCGAAATATTCCGCGAAGCGGTCAGCCGCATTCTAGCGCGCGTCGAGCGGAGTTGAAACGCCGGGCTACATTCAGATGCCGCTACCGCGGCGGAGCGGCAGAATTGTTATAGTTAAATTACGGTTTCTTCGGTTGGACTTTCGGCTTCGCCTCCTGCTTCGGCTCATCCTTCTTTTCCGCGTCCTTCCTCTGATCACTTTCGCGCGAGGCCTGCCGGTCGATCTCTTTCTTCAATTCGAGCATCTGCTTTTGCATCGTCACGAGCTGTTGGGCCAGCGAAAGCTGTTGCTGCTGCAATTCGAGCAGCGCCTGAGTCGAGGCGGTCGATGAGCCGGTGTTGCTAAGCGCCTGGCTCTGAAACGCCCGCTCGACTCCGTCGACGCGAATTTGCAACTGATCCAGCCTGCGCTCGATATTTATCAGGCGGAAGTTCAGGTCCTGGGCGTTATTGCTCGTGGCCGTCGCCGGCGCCAGACTCACCGACAGTAGAACGATTGCCGCGAATATCGCGGCGCTTTTGAGCGGTTTGAGTATGAATTGATCAATTCGCATTTTATCTCCTGCGGAATATGTGAGACGGACTAAGGTCCGTCCCGCGTCGCTAGCCTCAGAGCAATTGGAAATTCGAGATCAACTGCCCGCCTTCGAGCGGAATGACACATCCCGTCATCAAATCGGGGCCGGTTATGATGTTGATGATCGCCATCGCGACGTCTTCCG
The DNA here is from genome assembly GCA_035714085.1 of Blastocatellia bacterium. GTDB lineage: Bacteria > Acidobacteriota > Blastocatellia > RBC074 > RBC074 > JAJVID01. The sequence continues at coordinate 19,097 of DASTMP010000226.1, read as the reverse complement.
GCTCGCAGACCTTGCGCAGGATCACGCTCTCCTCGCTTCTCTGCTTCGCCTTATCGTAAACATCTTCTCCCAATCCCTCCTTCAACCAGCGCGTGGTGATGAATCCCGGCGCGACGGCGTTGACGCGCACCTTCGGCGCGAACACTCGGGCGAGCGCGACAGTCATATTGTTAAGCGCCGCTTTCGACGCGGCATAGGGAATGGAGCTGCCGATCGCGGCCAGTCCGGCGATGCTCGAAACGTTGACGATCTCCCCGTCGCCTGAAGCCGTCAGCGCGTCTTTAGCCGCGCGTGCGCATTGAAAGACGCCGATCACGTTGACCGAAAATATTCGCATCCAGTCTTCGGCCTGCACAGTCTCCAAATCCGAGTGCCGGATGAACGCGGTTGTCGCGGCGTTGTTGACCAGAACGTCCAGCCGTCCGAACTCGCGCACGGCGGTTTCTACCATCTTCCTGCAGGCGGCGTCATCGGCGACGTCGGCCTCGACGGCGATCCCTTTGACTCCGAGCGCGGCGATCTCCGCGGCCGTCTCTTCGGCTTCGTTTTTCGAACGGCTGTAATTGATCAGAACCGAACACCCTCGCCGCGCGAGCTCCAACGCCGTCGAGCGACCAACGCCAGTTCCGCCTCCGGTAACCACGGCTGCTTTGCCTTCGATTTGCATCGAGTTTTTCCTCTTTCGTATCGGGATGTAACAAACGAACGCGGCCATGTTCGCATCGTGGTTGGCATCTGACAAGAAAGGTCAGGTGTCAGATTTCAGGTGTCAGGAGTACGACATTGTCTGATTCGTGGGTAATCTCTCTGCCTGAAACCTGGAGCCTGACACCTGAAACCTGACACCTGAAACCTAATCGCATCGCAGCGCTACGATCGGATCCACCTTTGCCGCGCGCCGAGCGGGAAGATAGCAGGCGATCAACACCACCGATCCCAGCAGCAGCGTCACGCCGGCGAAGGTCACGATGTCGGTAGCGCTCACTCCGTAAAGCATGCTCGACATCAGCCTCGTCAATGCTAGCGAGCCCACCAGGCCGATCGCCAATCCAACCAGAGCCAGCCACATTCCCTGCCGCACGATCAACTTCATCACATCGCCGCCTCTGGCCCCCAACGCCATCCGAAGGCCGATCTCGCGGGTGCGCTGGCTGACTGTGTAAGCCATCACTCCATAAATGCCCAGCCCCGCGAGCAAGAGCGCGAGCAGCGCGAAACCGCCCGCCACCCATGCGCCCGCCTGCAGCGGGAAGAGCGAAAACCGCATGTGCTCGCTCATCGTCTTGACATCGTAAAGAGGCAGGCTCGAGTCGAGCCGCTCCACCTCGCGCCGAATCGTGTTGATCATGCTTTGCGGTTCGACGCTGGTGTTGACTACGAGCGCCACTTGACTGTCGTACTCGCGCGCCATCGGGAAGTAGATGTAAGGCTGTGGGTCTTCGCCGAGGGTCCCGTACTTGCCGTCTTTCACGACGCCGACGACCTCAAAGCGCGGCTTGTCAGGTCCGCCCTTGCTCAGGTGTTTGCCGATTGGATTCTGCCCCGGCCAGAAGCGTCGCGCGAAAGTTTCATTGACGATCACGACGCGAGACTCTTCTTTGTCCTCCTGCATCGTGAAATCGCGGCCTTTGCGCAACGGGATGCCCATCGTCTCGAAATAACGTGGCCAGACGCTGCCCGCTAGCAAGATAGGCGCATCGGCGCTCCGCGTGAACGACTGTCCTTCGGGAAAAATGTAGCTTCTGCTTAGATCCAGGTTGAGCGGCAGTTCGCTGACGTATGAGGCGGCGCGCACGCCGGGAAGCGATTCGACGCGCGCGATGAGTTGTTTATAGAACTCGCGCCCGCGCGCCTCGTCATAGCCTTGCATACCCAGATCAACCGACATCGTAATCCTGTTTTCGACCTCGAATCCCGGCCCGACCATCTGCGTATGTTGCAGACTGCGCACAATCAACCCGGCGGCGATGAGCAGAAGGAGCGAAAGCGCCACCTGCGCGACGACCAACCCGTTGCGGAAGCGCGAACGGCGATAACCGCCCAGACCGGATTCGTCCTTCAAAGCCGGGATCAGATCGACCTTGCTTGCTTGCAGCGCTGGCGCCAGACCGAAAAGCGCGCCGGTAATGAACGAAACAATCAGCGTGAAGACCATCACGCGCCAATCGGGCGTCAGGTCGATCAACAGATTGAAATCTATCGACGGCATGAAGGCCGCGATCAGGCCAAGCATCCAGAGCGCGACCAACCAGCCCACAGCTCCTCCGGCGAGCGACAGCGTCACGCTCTCGGTAAGCAACTGCCGCACGACCCTCGCGCGTCCCGCTCCGAGCGACAAACGTATGGCGATCTCCTTGCGCCGCTGCGCCGCTCGCGCCAGCAACAGATTGGCCAGATTCACACATGCGATCAGCAACACCAGCGCGACCGTCGTCATCAATACCCCCGCGAATCCCAGCGCCCCATAGCGGATCAGCGGAATCGCCAGACCAGGCGGCGTGACGCTGAATGTCACCCCCTCGAGCCCCTTGTACTGGCGCGCAAACTGCGCCATCAACAGGTTGAGCGACTCACGCGCCTGCGTCGCGGTCACGCCTTGTTTCAGACGACCAAACGCTAATATCCCGCTGCTGCCGCGATTCTCCAACCAATCCGAGTCCCCCGGCGCGATCTGCTTCGCCATCATCATCGGCGTGTAAATTTCCGGATCGAAGACCACTACCGTCCCACGGAATCCTTCCGGCGCGACGCCGACGATGGTGAAGTCGTAGCCGTTGAGCTTGATCGTTTTACCCACCAGATTCGGATCGCCTCCGAAGCGGCGCTGCCAGCACCCGTAGCTCACCACCGCAACCGGATTCGCGCCGGGGACGAGGTCTTCTTCCTGCGTAATCATCCGGCCTCTGATGGCCCGTACGCCGATCAGATCGAAGTAATTACCCGAAGCCAGGTAGCCCCAGACGCGCTCGTTGACGCCATTCCGACTAAGACTCATCGGAGTAGGGAGATATGCCGCCAGCCCGTCGAAGACTTCATTCTTGTCGCGGAAATCTTTGTAGGCGGGATAGGAGAATGCCCCGTAGCTTAGGCCCTTGAACAACGGAGTGACCTCGACGATCCGATCTGGTTGCGCGACCGGCAACGGACGCAAAATCACCATGTTGACCAGACTGAAAATGGCCGTGTTCGCGCCGATGCCCAGGCCGAGCGTAATGATCGCAATCAATGTAAAACCGGGTTTTTTCAACAACGTTCGCGCGCCGTAGCGCAGGTCTTGAATCAATGTTTGCATAGTTTCTCCAGGGAGAGGTTTCAGGTTTCAGGTTTCAGGTTTCAGGTGTCAGGTTTCAGGTGTCAGTAGAAGAGCGCCGCCACTGATTCCTGCCTGACACCTCCCACCTGAAACCTGACACCTATTCACATCTGAGAGCGATCATTGGATCAACCTTTGTCGCCCGCCGGGCCGGAATCCAACAGGCAAGCAACGCGACTGAGGTCAGCAACAGCGCAATTACGATAAAAGTCAGCGGATCGGTAGGTCTCACATTGAACAGCAAATTCTTTATCAGCCCGGTCAGCGCGAACGCCCCCATCGATCCCAGCGCCACGCCGACCAGCGTCAGCCTCATCCCCTGCCTGATGACCAGCTTCAGCGCGTCACTCGCTTGCGCGCCCAATGCCATCCGAATCCCGATCTCGCGCGTGCGCTCAGTCACCGCGTAAGCCATCACTCCGTAAATGCCCACGCCGGCGAGGGTGAGCGCCAGCGCGGCGAAGACGGCCAACAGCGTCATATTGAAGCGGCGTGGAGCGGTTGATTTGGAGAGCAGTCGCTCCATCGTGGCAACGTCATAGACCGGCTGATCCCGGTCAAGTTCCTTAACGACTCCGCGTACGGCGGCAGTCAGACCTGCGGGTTCGGACTCGCTCCTCACGACCAGAAACATCGGCGGAACACCCCAGCTTGGCAGCAAACCCTGAAGATAGGGGACGTACATTTCCGGTCGAGTCTCCCTGTCCAGCCCGCCGTGCTTCACGTCTCCGACCACTCCGGCGATCGTCAGCCAGGGGAAGGGCCCCTGCGCGCTGCCGAGCTTGATTCGTTTTCCGAGCGGATATTCATTCGCCAGGAAAATACTCGCGAATGTTTCGTTGACGACAGCCACGCGGGGAGCGTTCTCGCGGTCGCGTTCGTCAATCAATCGTCCGGCGCGAAGCGGAACGCCCATCGCGCGGAAGTAATCGGGACTCACCATCCGGAACCCGACGTTGAGCTTCGGCTCCGGTTTCCCTTCGATCAGGAAGCTGCGCTGATTGCCAGTTCCGCTCAGGGGAAGAAAATTGATCGCCCCTGCCGCCTTCACACCGGGCAGCGCGGCGATTCGGTCGAGCAATCGTTCGTAAAAGTCCCGCTGTCGCTGCGGCTCCGGGTATTTCGCATCGGGCAGCGCCAGTCTCATCGTCAGCGCGTGGGCCGGATCGAATCCAGGCTCGACCTGTTGCAAGCGATAGAGGCTTTTGACCATCAACCCCGCGCCGACCAGCAACATCAGAGCAAGAGCGATTTCCCCCACAACCAGCAAGCCGCGAAGACGATGGCGTCCGCCACTCTCGACGCCTTTGCCCCCACTCTCTTTGAGCGATTCGTTGAGATCAGTCCTGGCGGATTGCCAAGCGGGGGCGAGGCCGAACAACAAGCCGGTCACGACCGTTAACACAAATGTGAAGCCGATCGCCCGCCCGTCAATGCTGACTTCATTAACCCGAGGCAGGGTGGACGCGCTGAGCTTTGCGATCAATCCGACGCCCCAGACCGCGATCAGCGCGCCCAGACCCCCGCCCGCCAAAGACAGCAACAAACTCTCCGTCAGGAGTTGGCGGATAATCCGCCCAGGGCGCCCGCCCAGCGCGGCCCGAATCGCCATCTCTCGCCGCCGCGTTGAAGCGCGCGCCAGCAGCAGATTGGCGACATTCGCGCAGCCGATCAACAACACACACCCGACCGCGCCAAACAGCGCCTGCAGCGCCAATCGCACATCGCCGACCGTTTCTTCTCGCAAAGAAACGACAGTCACTCCCCAACCGCTGTCCGTCTCGTAATTCACCGGATGCTCTCGTTGCATGCGCTGCGCGAGCGCGGCTATGTCCGCCTGCGCCCGCCCAATCGTCACGCCTGGCTTCATTCGCGCAATCACGCTCAGGTAACGAGAGCCGCGCTCGTTTTCACTCAATTGTTCAGCGCTGAAGGCGATAGGTTTCCAGAGTTCAGTCTCGTCGTCGGGAAATTGAAACCCCGCTGGCGCCACGCCGATGATGGTGTGGCTTTGCCCGTCAAGTGTGACGCTCTGGCCGATGACGGATGCGGCGCCCGCGAAGCGCCGCCGCCACAGACTGTGACTCAGAATCACTACCCGATCATGTCCTGGCCGATCCTCTTCGTTGAGGAAAGATCGGCCCAACGCGGGCCGAACGTTTAGCAGCGGGAAGAGGCTGGCCGATGCAACCGTTCCGACTATCCGCTCTGGCTCGCCCGCGCCAGTTAGATTGAAGCTGGATGAGGTGTAAGCCGCGATTGAGGAAAAGGCTGGATTTTGATCCCGGTAATCGGCGAATTCAGCGGCCGAAGCGCCTATGTTACCCGAAACATACGCCGGCAGTTTGCCCCAGATCATCACCAATTGTTCGGGATTCTGATAAGGCAATGGCCGCAACAACACGGCGTTGACGACGCTGAAGATCGTCGTATTCGCGCCAATGCCCAAGCCGAGCGTGATGACTGCGATCAATGTAAAGCCGGGTTTCCTCAACAACATTCGCGCGCCGAAGCGCAGATCTTGAATCAATGTCTGCATAATCTCTCCACAGAGAGGTGTCAGGTGTCAGGTGTCAGGTGTCAGGTGTCCGACACTGTCTGATTCGTGGGTGGTCTCTCTGCCTGACACCTGACACCTGACACCTGACACCTGACACCTATTCACACTTGAGCGCCACCATCGGATCGACTTTCGCCGCCCTTCTCGCCGGAATCCAGCAGGCCAGCAGCGCGATAAAGGCCAACAACAGCGTGATGACAATGAACGTCGGCGGATCGGCAGCGCTCACGCCGAATAACATATCCGACATCAATCGCGTCAGCGCAAACGAAGCGGCCAGTCCGAGGGCGAGGCCGCTCGCCACCAGCTTCATTCCCTGACCGACGACCAGCTTCAGGATTGCGCCAGTTTGCGCGCCGAGCGCCATTCGGACGCCGATCTCCCGCACGCGCTGCGCGACTGAGTACGCGGTGACGCTGTAAATCCCGACCGCCGCCAGTGTCAGCGCAATGACGGCGAAGACGCTGAGCAGTAAGGCGTACAAACGCGGCTCGGCCACCTGGCCCGCGAGCGTCGTCGTCAATGGCCCGACCTTCGATTCCGCCTCCTCCGGGTTGACCGACCAGATGGCCTGTTGCACGGCGTTCTTCACCGTCAGCGGATCGGGGTGGGCCGAGCGCACGAGCAGTGATCCGCTGAACCATGGCTGTTGGGCGAATGGAACGAGGATTTCCGGCCTGGTCGGCTTGCTCGGTTCTTCCTGTTTGACGTCGCCGGCGACGCCCACGATCTCGCGCGTAAGGCGCTGCCCCAGATAGTTGATGACGATCTTTTGGCCGATGGGGTTTTCGCCAGCGAAATATCGCCGCGCCATTGTTTCGTTGATGATCGCCGCAGGGGGAGCCTTCGGCAGGTCGCGCTCGTCGAATTCGCGCCCGGCGCGCATCGGAGTCTTCAGCGTGCGAAAATAGTCCGGGTTGATGGCGCTATAAGCCACCGTCGCGTCACCGTCGGGCAACGGATTGCTCTCGCGGTTGAACGGAAAGTTCAGCCCGCCCAGCGTCGGGTAACTCATCAACGCCACCGAGGTGACTCCGGGCGTGGCGGCGACGCGTTCCATCACCCGCTGGGCGAAGGCGTATTTGTTTTGCTCAGGGAATCCGAGCGGCATCACCATCAAGCCCTGAGGGTCATAGCCGGGATCAACGCGGAGCAATCGCGCGAAGCTGTTGATGAGCAATCCGGCGCCGGCGAGCAGCGCCAGCGCCAGCGCGGTCTCAACGACCACCAGCGCGTGTCGCGTGCGCTGATGGCCCGCGGCGCCGCCACTGCGTCCACCTTCTTTCAGCGACTCGTTGAAATCGGTCTTCGCCGCCTGCCAGCCTGGCGCCAGGCCAAAAAACAATCCCGTCAGGATCGAGATAACCAGCGTGAAGAGTAACGCGACGCGGTCGACGCGGATCTCGTCGCGCAATTCGGAGAGCGATTGATAGCTAAAGTTGAGTTTGGGCAGCAAACTCGTTAACGCCTCCACTCCCCAGACCGCCAACAACAATCCCAACGCGCCGCCGACAAGGCTGAGCAGCAAACTTTCCGTCAATAACTGCTGGAGGACCTTCGCCCGGGTTGCGCCGAGCGCCAGCCGGACGGCCATCTCCCTGCGCCGCGCCGCCGCGCGGGCGAGCAGCAGGTTGGCCACGTTCGCGCAAGCGATCAGCAGCACGAAACCGACCGCGCCCATCAACACCAGCAGCGCCTTCCGGCTGTCCTGCGACAGCGACTCGCGCCAATCTGTGAGCTGTACCGTCTGGCCCTGATTATCTTTCGGATGGCTCATGGCCAGACGCGCCGCGATAGCCTTCATCTCGGCCTTCGCCGATTCAATAGTCTCTCCCTGCTTGATCCGCCCGATAGCCTGACAATAGCGGCTGGCGCGAGACTTCATCTCACCGCTGTCGCGCGCGAGCGGCGTCCAGACCTGGGCATAGCTCGGAAATTTGAAATCGGGCGGCATTACGCCGATAACTGACACCGCGCCGTCAGTGGTCTTGAGCGTGCGGCCCACAATCCGCGGATCGCCGCCGTAGCGTTGCTGCCAGAGGCGGTGACTGAGAATGACCGCCTTCGGGCCGTTCAGAAATCCTTCTTCATTGGCGAACGCGCGCCCCAACATCGGCTGTACGCCGAAAGTCGCGAAGAAATTAACCGTCACTCTTGCGCCGGAAATGACTTCGATGCGTTCCGATTCCTTCAGCCCGATCCCGCCGCCCGAATGCATGGCCAACTGCTCGAACGTCCGGCTCTGCTCCTGCCAATCCCAGAAGTCCGCCGGCGAAGCCCCGTAAGCGCGCTTTTCTTTTTGCGGATTGAACGATTCGACGGCCACGAGCCGCGTCGCGTCATAAGGAAGCCGCCTCAGCAGCGCGGCGTTGACGACGCTGAAGATCGCCGTGTTCGCGCCGATGCCCAGCGCTAGAGTAATGACCGCGACCAATGTGAATCCTGGTTTTTTCAACAATATTCGCGCGCCGTAGCGCAGGTCTTGCCAGAGTGTTTGCATGATTTCCTCCTGTTGATCGCCAGCTCACGGTTAGCGAAAGGCGCGCCTTGCCGCGCGTTGCATTGCCAAAGCTGTGCCAATGCGGCCGTGAAGCTAATTGGCAAAATCGCTTGGTTTAGCCCAGATCATTAGGCCAAGTAGTCTTGTCGGGTGTGCGTTTTTGGGAATGGCGAGTCCCAGAACCGGATAAGAATTGACAGCGCATAAACGCGACCATAAACTTACCGCTCGGTCAGTTTACTTAAACGCTGCGTCAAGATATTTCCTGCTCCACATTTTCCTGTTGGCAATGACCCGAACAGGAAGATGTAGGACGGGAAAATGTGGGACAGGAAAATATGCAACAACCTATCTGGAACTTCGAGCAGGAACCGACGGGTGAGCCGTTGGATGAAACCGGCGTCAATCTGCGCGCCTATTTCGACCGCATGGATGATGAAAAGATGCGGCGGTATGATTCGTCCTGGAATGACGAACAGGTGATCGAGTGGGACGGCAACTTCCGTGACGACGGAAATCTGATGATGTTCTGCTGCGAACGCGACGTCGAAGTGGATGAATACCGGCGCGTGCTGGAGGAATGTATCGGGTACCGCGACCGCGTCAGGGAAAAACTGCTCGGCTGATTTGCCATTTGTCATTTGTCATTGGTTTATGCGCGACAAATGGCAAATGGCTTGCGGACCCGGCTCTGCCCATTAATACTCGCATAACGAGCTGTGAACCTCGTACCGCTTGACGTCTTTGAAGCCCTCGCCCTGATGGCATTCCGCGCAGATCGGCGCCCGCAAGACGCGCCGGTGTTTGAAGCTCGTATTGGCATGAACTTGATGGCAGCTCAAACAAGTGATCGATTCATTGCCGTAGAGCGCGACGTCGCGCGCGTTGCGCCAGACGTGGCGGTCGCCCGCGTTCAGTTTCTGGTCATCGGCCTTCGCCCAATCCACATCTAAATCTCGAAACAGATTGTCGCCCGCCACGAAATTGTTCGGATAGGGCAAACCTGTCGACCGCGACTTCGATTCACGCAGGTGGCATTGAGCGCAGAGCGAAGTGATTGCCTTGGCGTCATTGCGCCGCTTTTTCGACAGCAGGACCAGCGAGGTGTCGTTGGAGTGATTGAGATTGACCTCGCCGTGGCAGGTGTAACAATCCAACCCGAATTCGCTGAAGGCTCTGGTCTCAGGATCGACCGCCGTCGTGTGGCAGCCCGCGCACTGGTTGGCGAACTTCTCTTTATCCCACGCGAATTTCTCATGATCCACAAGTGTCGGAGTCGACTTCTCCGCCTGCCCGTTCTGGCCTAGCGCGACCTGCGCGTTGAGCATCGTGAATTTGCCGTAGCCCTCTTTCTTCAGAAACCGCACGCGATGGCGGCTGCCGAGGAAGTATTCGACCTGCTTCGCGACCTCCGCGAGGGCCGGCAGCGATTCGAGCATTTTGGTGAATTCGGGCGCGTCTTCGCGATGCCGCACTGTCACGCCGTGGGCGTTATTTTGCCACGAAGTGCCGATGTCGTTGCGATGGCAGAAGAGACATTCGTCGCCATGCACGTATTCCACGATCGGCTTGCCGACGTGATTGCCGCCCCAGGCCTTCGGATCAATCGGCTTCTGGTCCGGCTTGTTCTGATCCTGTCCGCTCGCGCCACTGTTGAATGACAGAGCGATGATCGCGACAGCGCAGACGAACAACAACTTTGCGGCGGCGATTGGCCGCGTGTTTTTTAAATTTGAACGCATAATGAAAATCGTGTCTGGGTACGCGCGCTTCCAGCGCGCAGGTGTGGGAGCCAAACCCAATGGGAACCAGCGACGCGCTTGGCGCTAGACGCCATCGATTGTATGCAATAACCACTCAACGCAAGCACGGCGGCATTGGGAGCGTTTGCATCCGATCAATACGTCTAACGCCCGAGCCTGCGCGCTGGAAGCGCGCGTACCCTGGTTTCTATTTTCCATCTACTGAAAATGCGAGCAGCGCATTGCCCGGCATTCCGATGATGACGCCATAACCGGAGTTGAGATACAGCATGCCATTCGCGATCGTTACGCCGCCGGCGTCAATTGTCCCACCTTTAGCTTGCTTGCCGTTGACCGCGTTGTAAGGCTCAGCCGCCGTATCGAAATCCCAGATGATCTTGCCGTCACTCGCCGCGTAAGCGCGCAAATGGCCGTCCGCCGTCCCAGAGAAAACTACGCCGGGAATTAAGGTCGCCGCGGCTGACTGGGCGTTGGTGCAACGCTGTGCGCCCCAGGCGCACTTCGCCGCAGGGGCGGGCGTGCGCCAGAGCGTTTCGCCCGTGGCGATTTTCACTGCCGAAAGACCGGGTTTACGTTGATCCGGGTCGCCAAAGGGATCGGCCATGGGGACGTATACTGTGTTCGCATCGGCAGTGAACCCCCACTCAATGCCGCCGAGCGCGGTACCGCCGCCGAGTTTGTTTTCCCAGAGTTTCTTGCCTTGATTGTCCGGATCGAGCGCAAAAAGGATGCCTGATTTCTGACCCGCCAGCAGCGCTTCTTTGCCATTCGGCAATTTACGCAAGATGGGTGAACTGCCGAAATCGAAATCGGGCCCGGCGTCTTTGGGGCAATTGCCCACGCCCGGCTGGCGGCAATTTATTATGAAATTGTCTTTGGGTAAGACCTGATTGACCCAGCGGATTTTGCCCGTCTTGAGGTCGAAAGCAATAATGGCGTCTGAGCCGCCCGTCGTTATGTCTGTATATGAATTGCCCGTCCCGGCATAAAGCGCGCCGCGTTTCAGATCCAGCGTCGGGGAAGACCAAATGGACGCGCCGGCCGGGCCATACAACTGTATTCCTGCGGCGTTCTTCCGATGGGGCTTGGGTTCTTCCGGGATGGAATAAGTCTTCCAGATTAACTTTCCGGTGAAGGCGTCGAGCGCGAGGATGCTGCCACGAAACGTGCAGCATTCGTATTTATCGCTCCGCCCGACGGCTTCTTCGATGGAAGAGACGGGAACATACAAGCGATTTTGATGGAGCACGGGCGAGCCGGTGATACGCGCGGCCGTGTGGTCGTCGGCTTTCATCTTCCATAACTCTTTGCCGGTCTCGGCGTCCACGGCATAGACGTAGGCTCGCACGTCGCCGAAATACGCGGCGAATTTCGCTTTTGAGCCCGCGGGCAACGCGCCCACTGTAATTGCCGTGCGCACGGTCGCGCCGACGTTGATCGCCCAATAAGCGCAGCCCGTTTGCGCGTTCAGGCAAATGACCTGCCCTGAATTTGTGGTGACATAAAGCCGATCGCCGATGATCGTCGGCTGCCCCATAGCTTGCGTCGTCGGGTAAGCGAACGCCCATTTGACCTTGAGACGCGGAACGTCTTCGGGATTCAGACCCGGATTTGGTTGGTAGCGTGTGTTGTCATAATCATTCCCCCAACCGTTCCAATGCGGCGCTTTCAGGTTGATGGCCGCGCCCGGCGCCTGGCAACGATTGGGGATCTCGCCGGGATCGATTATGCCGCTCGGCTGTTTCCCCGTAAGATAAATCGCCAGGGCGCGAATCTCCGACTCTTTCAAGCCGCTGGCTTGCGTTTTCATCGAACCGGTGGTCAAAGTAGCGATGATCTCATCGGGCAGGCGTTTCGCCAGCATGGATTTTGCCGGTGTGCGATCTTGCGGATTGTCATGACAGACGGCGCAGCGCTGCTGGTATAGACTGGCGCCGTCTGGCGGCGCGCCCTTTCCGCTTTGCTCTTGCGCCGTCGCAAGGGAGAAATAGGCCAGTGTCATCACGAATACGCTCGCCCAAAAATACTTTGCCGATAATCTCATTCAATATCCTCTCTTCAGGTCATCATTGAGCGAGTTCAAAAACGCGACGAGCGGAGTGATCCCAGCCGCGCCGATCCTGATCTTCGCCAACTCCTCGTCGCCTTCGCGGACGCGCCCCGCGCGGGCCATATCACTTAAACGAATTATCTCTCCCAAAGTGTCTTCCAGAGTTGTAGTCGAGCCGTTGTGAAAATAGGGCTGTGTGTAAGCCAGATTGCGCAGCATGGGCGTTTTGAAGGTGGCGGTCATCCGCCGTAGGAAAGCATCCTCGCTCTCTCCGGCGCGGCGCAGCGGCGATGTTTTCAGATCGACGAAGTTCCAGAAGCCCAGATCAGCCTCGCCCGGCTTCTCCTTCGACGGGTTTTCGCGGAGCTGCGTCGACGGGCGGCGCGCCGACGACGCGTCGGGAACGGGCAGCGCCGCGAACTTGCTTTCGTCTCCATCGCTATGGACGCGGTCGTAATCGAGTTGGCTGACGCCTTTGTTATGAAATGAAAAATCGGTGAAGAGCGGCGGCGTGTGGCAAGTCGCGCAGTTGCCCGCTTCCGTGTCGAAGAACAACTTCAGGCCTTTGAGCGCCGTCGCGTTGAAATCCCTCGTGAGTTTGAGCGCGCCTTTCGATTCGAGCGAATTGACCCCTGCCAGCAGCCGTCGCGCGAAGGCTTTGCCGTCCTCGCCCGGCGCGGGTTTGCTCTCCAATCGGTTCGCTTCTATGAATTTGTCGTAGGGAGAATCTTTGCGGGTCTTGAGCGTGCGGACGAAGTCGGACACGGCTTTGGCTATCAGTTCGACCACATCGTCGCGGCTCAGTTTCTCGACCTCGACGTTGAACGCCGCTTTGAATTGATTTCGATATACTTCGGCGCCGCTGTCATTCAATATGACCCCGCGCGCGCGTTCGAACGCTTGCGATTCTTCGCCCGGCAGCCATCCCATCGGACGCCCCGAGATAGTGCCTTTGACCAACTCTTCGAGGGAACCGAATTCGCCGTCGTAATGCAGCCGAGGCGCTTCAGCCACGTCGAAAATCGTCGGCGAATTGCGCAACCCGAGCCGGCGGCGATCCTGGGCGCGCGACGAGACCCAGCTTCGATTGAAGAAGTCGGCGTAGGCGCGCAAGCCCTGGGGGTCCTGGTCGAACATGTGGCAATTGCTGCAACTCGCGGGCAGGTCTCCTTTGGGAGTCGAGAAGCGGTCGTCTTTAAATAAACGCTCGCCGAGACGAATTATGGCTGATCTTTCCTGTATCTGTTGAGATTGGCTGAGAGCGGATCGCGCGAGACTGCCAGTGATGTTGAAAGGCGAGTGGTAAGCAAAAAAAGCAAGAAGGGCAAGAAAGGTAAAAAGGCAGGCTTTTTTGCCCTCCTTACCCTTCTTGCCTTTTTTGCTTCCGCTTTGCATTCCTTCGACAGTTGTTTACGTTATGAAAGCGCCCTGACATCAAGAGAGACAGCGCCCAGCCGTTTCACTCCTTGCTCGGATGGCCTTCGACCAACTCGATGCGAATCTTATCAGGCCCTTCGATGAATGCGAACTTGATCTTGCCTCCGGCGACCGAACGAATCTCATCCGTTACTTTGACGCCATCTTTGCGAAGCTTCTCCAACGCTTCGGGCAGGTTCGCGACGCTGAATCCGACGTGGTCAACGACGTGGCCCTTGGTCGATTCGAGCTCGGTCTTGCCTTTCCATTGATCGGGATAGGCCTTCTTCGTGTACTCGACCGGAAAGATAATGATGTTGACATTGTCCATATCGAGCTGCATGGAAGGGCCTATCTGGTATTCGCGATAAAAACGTGGTTCACGCGACGGCGGGCGAGTCCCACGGCGTTTGGCGCCGAAATATTTCGCGTACCATTCGCCGGCAGCCACCGGGTCGGCGCTGAATAGATGCAGGTGTCCGAAGCGATGATGCCCCGCCGTGTTCAATTCAATCAGCGCCTTGTCGGGACTTTCGACGTAAGCGTAGTAAAAAAGCCCCTTCGCGCCGGCATTGCCGCCGATGTCGCTGATGTCGGTCAGAGGAGTGAAGAACTTCGTGCCCGCGGCCACCTGCTTTTCGTAGGTCGCCTTCATATCCTCCGCGCCCCAGCCGAAATGCCAGATCGCCGAGGTCAACTCCCAGGACGGCGCCTTTTCGACTTTGTTGAACAGCAGCCAGGATTTCTGCGCCCATACGGCGTCGAGCGTCCCGGCGAACTTCGCCTTCTCGCAATCGAACTTCGCGGTGTAGAAATCGATCGCGCCTTTCGGGTCCGTAGTGTTCAGGTGCAGGTGATGAAAATGGGCTTCGGGAAACTGCGCTTCCGCAGATTTGTTTTCAGCGGCAGGCGATTTCGCCTCCTGGGCGTTGAAGCTGGAAGCGCACAACGCCAACGCCGCTGAAAAGAGGAGAGAGCTGACGGACACAGACCAAAGCCAATATTTTTTCTCGAGCATGGAGGCCTCTCAGTGATGGTATTCTCCCGCCGCATATCGGCGTTTGACCGTAGCCGCGCGTTGCCGAAATTTTTGCTCGAAATGGATGCTCACGTTTTCAGCCTGCGTTCGCGGGCTGAGACATGCCATAGGCGCTTCGTGCAAAAGTTTGGGTAATGACAAGGCGTTGAAACGCGCGTCTAAATTCAAGGCGCCGCTAACGCGGACAAAATCGAAGGAGTATAGAGTTAGAGCAATGATTAATAATGGGCGGTCCAATACGCCAGCCGCGCATTAGATCGCCCATTAAGCTTACTCGCCACTGACGAGCGACTCAATCGGTCGCGCGCACCCAGCCATAAGCCGCGTTGCTGCGCTGACCGCCGCGATCCAGGTAGGTCAGTTTCAGCTTCTCAAGCCCGTCGGCAGGCAGAGCGTTGCGTTTGGCTTTCACGTCGATCTTGTACAAGTTCGCGGCGTTCAGCCCAAAGATCTTAGCTTTGTCTTCCTTGGTGACTGGCTTGTAGCCGAACTTCTCGCAGAATTCGTCGCTGATCTGGAAGCGCTTGAACGCGTCAATGCCCCATTGCGGCGATCCCCACCAGAGGCAATCGGTGCCCCAGATGACGTGATCAGAGCCGTAATATTTGATGTTCTTGCCCATTCCGTGCATGCACAGTTCGGGGGCCATGACAGCCAGCGTGTTGAAGAAGCTGCC
Source organism: Blastocatellia bacterium (assembly GCA_035714085.1). Lineage (GTDB taxonomy): Bacteria > Acidobacteriota > Blastocatellia > RBC074 > RBC074 > JAJVID01. Next base: position 3,780 of record DASTMP010000226.1, on the reverse strand, counting down.
GATCTCGCAGTAGACGTTGTTCATCTGCGGATTGCGCTTCTTGATGTCCATCAGGATGCGGTGCCATTCGAAGTCGCCGGTGGTCGGATCGTAATTGTTATGCTCTTTGTCCAGCCAATCTTCGCCAGGCTTTGACCCGGGCTCATTCTTGCCGTGCTTCATCGCCGAGTGATAGACAACGAAGTTGAAATCCGGATTGCGCAGAGCCGCTTTCTCGACGTCCTTCGGGTTGGCCAGGTGGCCGAGCGTGCGCGACTGGTAGGAATAGCCTTTATGCACGCTGATCAGCTTGAGGCCGCGCTTGCGCGATTCCTCGATGAACCATTGCGCATTGTCGTCATCGAGTTGAAAGCCGTTGCCCGACCGGCCGGGATCAGTGTGGCAATACCATTTCCAGGAATTGATCCCGTAGACCTTCATCTCACGCTCCATCTGTTCGAGGCAGGCCGCTTTGTCAATCTCGTTTTTGGTTTTGTCCCAATAATGATTCGGCGCGAGGTTGCCCTGGTTCAGAGCGCGCTGTGATCCGGCCAGCTCGTTGATTTGTTTGCGGGCTTCGGCCATGACCCAACTCGGCAGCACCCTCCCGGCCATGCCGGGCGTGCGCGCCGCCCCTTCTAGCACCTTGCCGCTTTCGTCACGCAACTCCTCTTTGCCGGGCACGCCGGAGATGACGACCATTGAGGTTTCGCTGTCAAAAAACATCTCTTTGACGAAGTTCTTGAAGCTGTAAGCCTCGGCGTCGTTCTTGAGCTGGAAGCCCATGTTCTTGACGAATTCCGCGTCGCGGAAACCGGGGATCGCCAGACCATTGGTGAAATGCGCCTGAACGTCGATGATGAAGTATTCGCTCTTCGGCCACTTCTCGTCGTAAGCCGCCGCCTCCCACGTCTCGGCCTCGTCCACGTCCCAGTAGTTCTTGCCATAAGCGAGGTTCGACGCGAGGAAGCACGTGGCCAACCCCATCGAGGAGCGCATGAAGTCGCGGCGACGCATGCCCAGCTTCTTCGCGCGCTCCTCCGAGAGTTCGCCGATCAGACTCTCCACATGTTTCTGTTTTTCGGTCTGCGGGCGAGGCTCGAACTCTTCGTTCGAGACCACCTGCGTGGGCATTGGCGAATCAACGCCCTTCTTCATATCGCGAATCGCTTTACGAATCCACATATGATGACTCCTTGTTCTGGTGGTTGGTGGTTGGTGGTTGGTGGTTGGTGGTGACCATCAACCCTGCCATTATCCATATCTTTGCGCGTTGCGCGAATCTATTCTTCGTCGTTAGTGAAGAGGCCGGCGGACATTTCGTGCGGAAATTTGGGTAATGACAAGGCGCCGCCAACCAACCACCAACCACTAACCACCAACCACTAATTGGAAGCTGTTTGTGTCTGTCCCTGCGCGCGCAGGTTCTGACCATCAATCGTGTAATCCATCCATCCGATCATCATTTCCTCCCAGGTCTGGTCGCCCCAGCGGACGGTGATGGTCGGGTCGGGATTGAACTTATTGGCGGTTGAATTGTCGTGGTGCGCCAGGCATTCGATGCGGCTGCCTTTGGGGGCGGCGATCGGCTCCTTGACGTAGTAATTCAACTGCCAATTGAAATCGTACTTCGGCACGCGCAGCAGAATCTTCTCCTTGCCGTCGGGGTAGACCAGCTTATACTCAAAATCCTTGCCCCGGACGTGCATATGCGGCATAAAAGATTGGATGTGCGCGTCTTCGGTGAAGGTGAATGACGAGCGCGATTCGAAGTTCGAGTCGCCGGGCGGGATCGCCAATTTACCAGGATCGGTCGTGACGCCAAAGGTGATGACGCGCTTTTCGACAGGCTCTTTGGCGAACCATAAGCCCACGCTGGTGCGATCCTTGGCCGCGACGCCGTTGGTAGTGTAATGCATCTGGAAGATCAGGACCGAGCCTTTCTTGACCAGCTTGGCCTGTCCCGGCTTGAGCGTGAGCGGACTCATTCCCGGCGCCCATCCGACAAGCATGCGGTCGGGATTCATGCTGCGGGGCCGCTGCTGCTGCGCCTGCTGCGGATTACGCCCGGCTTCGGGGTTGCTCCGCCGCTGGTCGCCCCTGATCTCCCCCGCCTGCGGAAGCGGGCCTTGATCAGGCTCGCGCACGCTGACTATGACGTGATGCACGACGCTCGGCTCGCCGCGTTTGATCTCGGCGAATTGAATGTATTTGTCCTCGGTGAAGTTGGTCGGGACGGCCCAATAGCGATAAGGCATTGTGCCGTCGGCTGGAATTGACACTTCATCGGTCAGCGAGAAGACGGCGTCGGGCTGTCCGAATTTCCATCCGGCGTCATTGAATTTCGGCGCCGGGGGCAAATCCTTCGCGTCCCCTTCCCTGGCCCCGCCGTCTACCCAGGCGCGGATCGTGGTGATCTGTTGCTCGGTCAATCGCGGATCGTTGAGGAATTCTCCGTGATTCGGGTCGGCGTACCAGGGCGGCATCTCCCGGCTCAGGACTTTTTCGCGGATCGATTTGGCCCACGGACGGACCTCTTTATAAGCCAGAAGCGACATTGGCGCCATCTCGCCGGGGCGATGGCAGGTGACGCATTTGGCGTAAAGAATCGGCGCGACATCATTGAATGTCACAACCGAGTTGTTCGTTCCACTCGCGTCGCCTTGTCGCTGTGATGCGAAGAAGGCCGCGAGCGCTAAAGCGGTGACCAGGCAAATAGCGGCGCTACGTCTCATAAATTCACTCCTGGGGGAAACATCCACGAAGTCACACGAAGAGACACGAAATAATAGGGAAAATCTTCGCGCCCCTTCGATTGGCTTTGAGGATGATTTTCATCTTGTCGAAATCTACCGTTCGCGAATGCGAATCGGGTGAATTGCAGATCCCGTTTTGAAATACGAATACAACGGAGCTTCTGTTACGACTCTTCTTTTCTTATTGAATTAAGACGGTAAATACTAACGGCCAGGCGCCTTCATTGCTATCTCCGGTCAACCCGGAAATCATATGATGCGCTCATCCGAGCGTAAACTTACCGGTCGGTAAGTAGAATGTCAAGCATTGAAAAAATGATGGAAGAAAATGTCTTCCTTTTCCGTCTAAAGTCGCATATGCAAACACTTTGGCAAGAACTGCGCTACGGCGCGCGAATGTCGTTCAAGAATCCAGGCTTTACGTTGATCGCGGTCATCACGCTCAGCTTGGGCATCGGCGCGAACACGGCGATCTTTACGGTAGTCAACGGCGTACTGCTGCGTCCGCTGCCTTACGACGAACCGGATCGGTTAGTGATGCTCTGGGAGAGCGATCCGCGCCGGAATATCGAGCAGCAGCGAGTCGCGCCGCCGAACCTGGTCGAGTGGCGGGAGCAGAGCCGCTCTTTTGAAAACACCGCGTACTGGACGGGAACTGGTGAGTTCAACCTGGTCACGGCGGATGGCGTCGAAAAGGCGACGTGCGCTTACGTCACGTCCAGCCTCTTCTCGACCTTGCGCGTCAGGCCGTGGCTTGGCCGCGTGTTCCTACCCGAAGAAGATCAACTCGAAGGCAATCGCGTCGCGCTTATCAGTTACGAATATTGGCGGCGGCGCTTTGCGGCGGACCCAAATGTGATCGGCCGGGCATTGACGGTGGATACTTTTGGCCGTCGCGGTTACACCGTCGTCGGCGTAATGCAGCCTGGCTTCCGCTTTCCTAATCAAACCGAAATCTGGTTGCCGGTCGGATGGGATGGCATTCCCAGAGCGCGGCGCGGCCCCTGGTTATCGGTGATCGCGCGACTCAAGGACGGCGTATCGC